>NZ_LBJV01000049.1:0-93640 GCF_028128855.1 Bradyrhizobium sp. CCBAU 11430 | reverse complement strand
TATCAGCAGCAGGCCGCTCCCCCGGCCGCGCAGCCCGGCTATCCGCCGGCCCAATCCGGCTCTCCCGCGCCCGCCGGCGGCGCCGGCCTGACCACGCTGCCGCCCTCGGCAACGCCGCGCGACGAGTTCGACCTTGGCATCGGCTACATGCAGCGCAAGGACTACGCGCTCGCCGAGCAGACCATGAAGAACTTCACGCAGAAATATCCGAGCGACCCGCTGCTCGGCGACGCGCAATACTGGCTCGGCGAGAGCTACTTCCAGCGCCAGCAATATCGGGACTCCGCGGAAGCCTTCCTCGCCGTCACCACCAAATACGAGAAATCGGCCAAGGCCCCGGATGCGCTGCTGCGGCTCGGCCAGTCGCTCGCCGCGCTGAAGGAGAAGGAGGCCGCCTGCGCCGCCTTCGGCGAGGTCGGCCGCAAATATCCGCGCGCCTCCGCCGGCGTCAAAGCCGCGGTCGACCGCGAGCAGAAACGGGTGAAGTGCTGACGTCGGGGGTCCTGACAACGCGGATGGTGCTGCGCTAGACAATCGTAACCATCCGCCTGCGACGGTCAGGGCCGCGTCATGTCAGACGACGACAAATCTCCGATCTCGACACGCGAGGCGAGGCGGCTCTTCGCCGGCCTGAAGAGCGCGCCGGCGCTGGTGCTCGCCGTGTCGGGCGGGCCCGACTCGGTCGCGCTGATGTGGCTTGCGGCGCGCTGGCGGCGCAGCCTCGCGCGCGGCCCGCATCTCACCGTCGTCACGATCGATCACGGCCTGCGGCGAGAGGCGGCGCGCGAGGCGCGCGAGGTCAAGCGGCTCGCCACTGAACTCGGATTGCCGCACCGGACCCTGCGCTGGCGCGGCGCAAAGCCGAAGACCGGACTGCCGGCGGCGGCGCGCGAGGCGCGTTACCGCCTGCTCGCGCAGGCCGCGCGTGCCGTCGGCGCGAGCCATGTGCTGACCGCCCACACCCGCGACGACCAGGCCGAGACCCTGTTGATGCGCCTGTTGCGCGGCAGCGGACTTGCCGGGCTGTCGGCAATGGCCTCCCTCAGCGAGCGCGACGGGATCGTGCTGGCGCGTCCGCTGCTCGAGGTCCCGAAGGCGCAGCTGATCGCGACCTTGAAGCGGGCCAGGATCGGCTTTGCCGACGATCCCACCAACCGCGACACCGCCTTCACCCGGCCGCGGCTGCGGGCGCTGCTGCCGCTCCTTGCGGCCGAGGGTGGCGATGCCCGCACGCTGGTGCGGCTCGCGGCCCGGCTGGCGCGGGCCAATGCGGCGGTCGAGCTGCTGGCCGACGGCGCCGAGCGCTTCCTCCATTTGAGGGATCGCGGCGATGCGCCGCAGGCAGGTGTTCGAAGCTTCGAGGCCTCGGCCTTTGCCGTCCTGCCGGAGGAGGTCCGGCTGCGGCTCCTGCTGCGGGCCATCAACGCGCTCGGGCATGAAGGGCCGGCGGAACTCGGCAAGGTTGAGTCTCTCCTTGCCGCGCTCGACCAGGCCATCGCCGCAAGCCCTCGCACGGGCGCAAATGGCCGGCAGGCCCTGAGGCAGACCCTTGCGGGAGCCTTGATCAGCCTTGCCGGCGGGCGTATCCACGTCGCACCGGCGCCGGTCCGGCGTCGCAAGGGCGGATAGGCGCGGACGAGGGCGGATCATGACACCGGCCAATTCGGCCCCGCGCCGTCAGGACACCTTAACCAGGCAGGAAAAACCCCGCTCCGGACGCCATTATTTCAGCGGGAATCGCTCTAAGATGGGATAAATAGTCCCACCTCGTTCCCTTGGCAGCGACCGGGACGGCACCTAAATTGTATGCGTCTAACGATGAGGATTCCTTGGGGATTTCCTCGTAGAGCCCAAGGATGAGGCCGCGATCCGCGCGACCACGAAGGAAGATCGATGAACGCCAATCTGCGCAATTTCGCCCTCTGGGTCATCATTGTCTTGCTGCTTTTGGCGTTGTTCACGCTCTTCCAGAATCCGGGTCAGCGGGCCTCCTCGCAGGACATCGCCTTCTCGCAGCTCCTGAGCGAGGTTGACCGCGGCAATGTGCGCGACGTCGTGATCCAGGGGCCGGACATTCACGGCACCTTCACCAACGGCTCCAGCTTCCAGACCTATGCGCCCAGCGACCCGACGCTGGTGAAGCGCCTCTATGACAGCAAGGTGCAGATCACCGCGAAGCCGCCCGGCGACAACGTGCCGTGGTTCGTCTCGCTGCTGGTCTCCTGGCTGCCGTTCATCGCCCTGATCGGCGTGTGGATCTTCCTGTCGCGGCAGATGCAGGGCGGCGCCGGCAAGGCGATGGGCTTTGGGAAGTCGCGCGCCAAGATGCTGACCGAAGCGCATGGCCGCGTCACCTTCGAGGACGTCGCCGGCGTCGACGAGGCCAAGCAGGACCTGCAGGAGATCGTCGAATTCCTGCGCGATCCCGGCAAGTTCCAGCGCCTCGGCGGCCGCATTCCGCGCGGCGTGCTGCTGGTCGGCCCTCCCGGCACCGGTAAGACCCTGATCGCGCGTGCGGTCGCGGGCGAAGCCAACGTGCCGTTCTTCACCATCTCCGGTTCTGACTTCGTCGAGATGTTCGTCGGCGTCGGCGCGAGCCGCGTCCGCGACATGTTCGAGCAGGCCAAGAAGAACGCGCCCTGCATCATCTTCATCGACGAAATCGACGCGGTCGGTCGTCATCGTGGCGCCGGCCTCGGCGGCGGCAATGACGAGCGCGAGCAGACGCTGAACCAGCTGCTGGTCGAGATGGACGGCTTCGAGGCGAACGAGGGCGTGATCCTGATCGCCGCGACCAACCGTCCCGACGTGCTCGATCCCGCGCTGCTGCGTCCGGGCCGCTTCGACCGTCAGGTCGTGGTGCCGAACCCCGACGTCGTCGGCCGTGAGCAGATCCTCAAGGTTCACGTTCGCAAGGTGCCGCTGGCCCCCGATATCAACCTCAAGACCATCGCGCGCGGCACCCCGGGCTTCTCCGGCGCCGACCTGATGAACCTCGTCAACGAGGCCGCTTTGACCGCCGCCCGCCGCAACAAGCGGATGGTGACGCAGGCCGAATTCGAAGAGGCCAAGGACAAGGTGATGATGGGCGCCGAGCGCAAATCGCTCGTCATGACCGAGGAAGAGAAGTTGCTGACGGCCTATCACGAGGGCGGCCACGCCATCGTCGGCCTCAACGTCGTCGCGACCGACCCGATCCACAAGGCGACCATCATTCCGCGCGGCCGTGCGCTCGGCATGGTCATGCAGCTCCCCGAGCGCGACAAGCTGTCGATGTCTCTGGAGCAGATGACCTCGCGGCTCGCGATCATGATGGGCGGCCGTGTCGCCGAAGAGCTGATCTTCGGCCGCGAGAAGGTGACCTCGGGTGCGTCCTCCGACATCGAGCAGGCGACACGCCTGGCCCGGATGATGGTGACGCGCTGGGGCCTGTCCGAGGCGCTGGGCACCGTGTCCTATGGCGAAAACCAGGACGAGGTTTTCCTGGGCATGTCGGTGTCGCGCACCCAGAACGCATCGGAGGCGACGGTCCAGAAGATCGACACCGAGATCCGGCGTTTCGTGGAAGAGGGCTACAACGAAGCGACGCGTATTCTCACCGAGAAGCGCGCCGATCTCGAAGCGCTCGCCAAGGGCCTGCTGGAGTTCGAGACGCTGAGCGGCGACGAGATCGTCGATCTGCTCAAGGGCAAGAAGCCGAACCGCGAGTCCGTGCTCGAGCCGAGCACGCCGCGCGCCTCCGCGGTGCCCCCGGCCGGCAAGTCGCCGCGCCCGCGGCCCGATACGGATCCGGGCCTGGAGCCGCAGCCGCAGGCGTAATTGCGAGCGGCAGGTGAGATTGCAAAACGCGGCGGAAACGCCGCGTTTTTTGTTGGCTGGCGGTTCGCGGATGCAGGGCGCTCCCGGCGCGAGCGAAGCGCGCGGCTTCCGGGGCAACCGCGGGAATCACTAAAGAAGAACTTAACGCTTGCGTCCTATTTTGGCCCGCCATGACTGACCAGGTCGTCCACAGCGCGGTTCAACCGTTTTCGGCACGTGCAGCGCTCCCTTGGGCAGTGGGCATCGGCGTCTATGCCCTGTTGCTGATCGTTGGGCCGTGGCTGCTCGGTGATCCCGACAGCTATTCTCATATCGAGGTCGGGCGTTGGATCATCGCGCATGGCACCCTGCCGGAGAGCGATCCCTTTTCGTTTTCGAAGCATGGCGCGCCCTGGATCACGTTCGAATGGCTCTCGGAAATCGTCTACGCCGGAGCCTACGCATTGTCCGGCTGGCCCGGCGTCGTCGTCGTCGCAGCAGCGGCGATAGCGCTCGCCTTTGGCCTGTTCACCTTCTTCCTGCTGCGCGAGCTCTCGCCGGCCCTGACGCTGCTCATGGTGATCGCGGCCGTCATCCTGTTGGCGCCGCATATGCTGGCGCGGCCGCATGTCCTCGTGCTGCCGGTGATGGTGATTTGGGCGGCGGCCCTGGTGCGCTGCATGGATCGCGGCGGGCCTCCGCCATACTGGGCGCTGCCGCTGCTGGTGCTGTGGACCAATCTGCATGGCAGCGTGGTGCTCGCGCTCGGGCTGATCGGTCCGGCCGTGCTCGAGGCGCTGCTGCGTGAGGAGCGAAGCGAATGGCCGCGCGTGCTGCTGCGATGGCTGCCCTTCTCGGCCCTTGCCCTCGCGGCGTCCTGTCTGACGCCGCACGGGCCGGAGCCGCTGCTGATGCCGCTGACGACACTCGGCCTCGGCTCTGCGCTCGCCTGGATCGGGGAATGGCGGCCGCAGGATTTCAGCCATGTCGGTGGCTTTGAGTTGCTGCTGCTGGCCGGCATCTTTGCGCTCGCGCGCGGCGTGACGTTGCCGGTCGTGCGGGCCCTGGTGGTGATCGGCCTGCTCCATTTCGCACTGGCGCAGGTACGCAACGCGGATCTGCTGGCCATGCTGGCGCCGCTCTATCTGGCGGCCCCCTTGGGTCGGACATTCGGCGGGCGGATCACGGACGATGCGGAGGGCGCGTCGCGCGGCCTGAATCTGGCCGCGTTCGGTGTTCTGATCGCGATGAGCGGGGCGGCGCTGGCGCGCGACATACGGCCGGCTACCGTCATCACCCCTCGAGTTGCCGTCGCGCAAGCCGACCTCGCCAAGGCGGGGCGCGTGCTCAACGATTATTCCTTTGGCGGCTATTTGATCTTTGCCGGCATTCCCACCTTCATCGATGGTCGCGGCGAACTGTATGGCGGGCCGTTCATCGACCGCTACAATCGTGCCCTGGCGCTGGTTGACCTCGCAGATTTTCTCAAGCTGCTCGACGAATACGACATCGGCGCGACGCTGCTCGCGCCGCGGACACCGGCGGTCGCGATGCTCGACCGGCTGCCGCAGTGGCAACGCGTCTACAGCGACGACGTGGCGGTCGTGCACAAGCGGCGGGATACGCCGCAAAGATAAGTCAGACGGACCCGAAGGCCGCGTATTGGCCGCCGAGCGACACGCCGCTCAGGGCATCTTCGAGGCGACGCGCCGGTTTGGTGTCCCAGGGGAGCAGCAGAAAATGGCGGGCGCCGATCTCCCGCAAGCCGCCCGCAGCCATCAGCTTTCGGACTTTGCCGGCACTGAGCAGGACGGCGTCTCGGTCGAACTCGCAGCGCGCAACGGCAAGACGTGTCAGCGGGTTGTAGGGATTGTGCTCGATCACGCAGACGAGCCCCCCGGGCCGCACCACCCGCCGCATCTCGGTGATGAAATGTGTCCATTCGGCCGGCACGATATGGTGCATCACGCAGATGGCCGTGACGAGATCGAAGCTGGCGTCCTCGAAGGGAAACGTGCGGCCGTCAAACTCGCGGTAGTCGACCCCGCTATTGGCCGCGCGGGCCTGCGCCAGGCTGGCCGACGAAACGTCGATACCGCTCAAGCGGCCGACCATGCCGTGCAGCAGAGGATGAAGGCTGCCCACGCCGCAGCCGACGTCGAGCATGTCGGGCCTCTCGGTGTTCAGCCGCTGCGCGATCAGATCGCCCAGGAGATCGGCCTTCGCGCGCATGAAGAAATCATGCGGCAAGCCGGAGAAGTCGATCGAGGACTGGACAACGTCACGGTAGTTGGCGTGATAGCCGTCGAAGAGCTCGCTCATGCGCAGGGTCACTCGTTGACTGCGTGGATTGCAGGCGCTGCCGCCGCCTCGTTGCGATCGAAGCCGGCGCGCGTCTGCACCACATAGAGCGGGCGGCGTTTCACCTCGGCATGGATGCGGCCGACATACAGCCCCACGATACCGGTCATCAGCATGTTGATTCCGCACAGCAGGGACACGACGACGATCGTCGACGACCAGCCGGTCACGAGATGGCTGTCCTTGCTGAGCCACAGCAGGATCACCCAGCCGCCGTAGAGCAGGGCCAGTCCCGAAACCGTCAAGCCGCACCAGATCGCAAGCCGCAGGGGCAGATCGGAAAAGCCGAGCGCGGCGTTCACCGCGAGCCGCACCATCTTGAACAGCGGGTATTTGGTTTCGCCCGCGGCGCGCTCGAGGCGGTGGAAGGCGACCTCGGCCTGCCGGAAACCGAGCCAGGCGATCATGCCGCGTACGAAGCGATCCTGCTCCGGCATCTGCCTGAGTGCGTCGAGCACCTTGCGATCGATCAGGCGGAAGTCGCCGACATCGGCGGGGATGCCGACCGAGGACATCCTGCCGAGGAGCCGGTAGAACAGATGCGCAGTCGCACGCTTGAACCGGCTTTCGCCTTCGCGTGACAGGCGGCGGGCGTGGACGACGTCGTTGCCTTCCTGCCATTTTGCGATCAATTGCTCGATCACTTCGGGCGGATCCTGCAAATCGGCATCCATCACGATGATCGCGTCACCTTCCGCGGCGTCCATGCCGGCGGTGATGGCGACCTGATGGCCGAAATTTCGCGACAGGCCGACATAGCGAAAGCGCGGATCGCGCTTGGCGAGCGCCTGGAGCACGATCGAGCTGGAATCGCTGCTGCCGTCGTCGACAAAGATCGCTTCAGCCGGACCGTCGAGCCGGGACAAGACCAGGTCGAGCCGGCGCAGCAGGACCGGCAGCACGGCTTCCTCGTTGAACACGGGGATGACGAGGCTGTAGCGGATCGATCTGGAATTGGCCGCCATGCGAGAGATTCCGGCTGGGTTGCAGGGGCGGGAGTCTAGTTCGGCGGTGGTTAAGGTCGCCTTGCCGCGACTGTTAAGGATCTAGGGCACTCGGGCGATTGAGGGCGGAGGCGGAACGGAATGGCGATGCACGATTAACCATGCTTGCGCAGCCGTGGCGTCGGTCTAGGACCTGCGGCGGATCTTGTAGAGAACAAATCGCTCCGAGGTATCCAGCACCTCGAGCAGTTCCGGCAGCGGGTTCGCGGCCGACGGTCCGAGCACATAGAGATAGTCGTAGTCCCGGTACCAGGTGCGGATGAACGGCGGAACGTCCGCCGGCGGCCGGCTTGTCGCAATCGCGGTGAGCAGCTCCGACGGCACCGGCCCTCCATAGGGAATGGCAAGGCGGCGCACGCCCTCGCGGGGCCGCACCGGCTGCTTGCCCGCTTCCGTGAAGAGGTTGGGCACGAACGCGTTGGCATAATGCACGGCCAGCGTCGGCGCATAGTACATCGGATACGAGGTGAGGTCGGCGAAGGGCGGATCACCATTGTCGCCCGTGCTTCCAACGAGAACGCGTGAGCCGCGCTCGATCTTCTGGAACGAGGCGATGATCGCCGCATAGTCGGCGCGGTAAGGCAGCCACACCGCGAGGACGATCGCGAGATTGATCAGTGTGATCGCACTGATCGCGGCGAGCGCAGCCGTTCTCCAGGCCCGGCTCGGCAGCGCCAGCGAGCAGAAGGCCGGCAGGATCAGAGCTGCAGCGGGAATCACGCGAAGGTCCACGAACGAGGTTCCGAACAGCTTGGAGGGAATGACCAGGTAGAGCAGTGCAAAGCCGATCGCGAGCCAGAGGCCGGCCGGCTCGAGCTTGAGGACGCCGCGCCTTGCGGCAAAAAGCAACGAGATCATCAGCGCCAGCCCGGTCACTGCCGATGCCGTCAGGCTGTAGCCGTTCAGGATGCGCAACGGCCAGATTGGCTTGAATCCGAAGAACCAGCTCGTCCCCTCGCTTCCGATCGAGCCCGCCGTCATTTGCATGATCCCAAACAACACGAGCGCCGGCAGGGCCAGCGCGCCGAGCCGCGCGGCCACGCCCAGGTACGATGCTCGCTGCTGACGAATGCGCGAGAGCTCGTAGAGGCCAAGCGTCGCGCCGTAGATACCGAGGGAGAAGAAATGCGCCGCATACAGCGCGGCGACGAACAGCAAATTGGCGACGAAACGCAGCGGCCATGGGCCTTCGGCCAGCATCAGGTAGATTGCGATGCCCCAGAGAGCGAAGCCGAGGCCAAACTCGAAATTCACGAAGCCCCAGCTGAACGGCAGACAGTAGAGGAAAGCGAGCGCAGCGAAGCCGGCAAGATGAACCCGGCCCTTCCGCGCCCATTCCAGCAGCAGCGCGCCCCCGACGATCAGCAATTGGCTCAGCAGCAGAAACAGCCGCGTGGCGTGCTCGACGCTCATCAGCCGCGCCAGCTGCGGCACCAGCAGATCCATTCCAAGGTTGGGATAGAAGGCCCAGGCCACCTCGTAATACGGATTGGCGTCGGGGGTGCCGTTCCGGCTCAGAATGTACATGCGGACGAGGTGATTGGGATAATCCACCATCGCGGGAATGGGGGTCAGCAGCACCGGAAGAAGGGAGACCGCCGCCAGCACCGCAAGAACGGCGATTCCCACGGACCGCTCCGAGTCGAGCCGAGCCGGGATTGTCAAAGTCGGCCTGTCAAAACAAGACATGTCGCGGGATCGCCGGGGTTTTAGCGTGGTGTGCCAGGTCGCGTCCACGTCGCCTTTGGAGGGACATCTCACGGTTACGAGTGCGCGCCCTCAAGGAGGCTCTCACTTCGAAGGCGTCGCGGTCGCGCTGTCCGCATGGTCTCGCACATGGATCACCGCGATGTCGTCCGCATAGATCCGCTTCCAGCCCTTGAGCTGGTCGAGGATCTGCGGGCCCGGCGCATCGGCAACCAGGAGCGTCGCGTCGATCTTGTACTCGTCGAGCAGGCGCGGCAGCAGCTCGGGCTTCTTGCCCTCCGTCGCCTTGAAGAAGTCCATGACGAACTTCTCGCCATAGAGCTCGGCACGGCCGTCAACGAAGACCGGAATATCGCGCGAGATCAGATAGCCGCCGAACTGGTAGGCATTGAAGATGCGCTGCATCTTGCGTTGCTCGAGCACGTCGACGGCCGCAACCGGCGTGTGCGTCGTCGTGAAGGTGAAGCGGTGGTGCGCCATGTAGAGCGACGTCGAGGTCCAACTCGCCGCCACGATCATCAGCGCGCCAAGCGCGGTGACATAGCGGGCGGGCCAGCGCCCGGCACCGGCGGCGTCAGGCGCCGGGCGCGGGAACATCTCGCCGAGCGGCTTTGCCAGCACCAGCGGCACCACGAACGCAAATGCCTCGATGCTCCTGACATGGGTCAGCGCGCTCCAGGTCAGGAACAGGATCAGGAAGATCCGGGGCGCCGACAGCACCAGGCCGCGATAATAGCCGAATGCGATCAGGCCGAGCAGGGCGCCTTCGAATGGGGTGAACGTGGAGAAGTTCGCGGGCATCCATTCGAAGATCAGCGACAGCAGTTCGCCGAGGCCGAGAATATTGGTCGCGCCCAGCAGCGTCCGCCAGCCATACGGCGTGCAGCAGCTCGCGATCAGAGCACCGATTCCGAACAACACCCAGCGCATGAACAGCTGGAGCCGTCGTCCCTTCTCGGCGTGCTCGACGGCCTCGAGCGCGATCGGGCCGATCAGCACGAGGCCCAGCACGAAGCCGCCATGCAAATTCGCCCAGAGCGCCATCAGCGGCAGCCAATACCAGGACGGCGCGCTCTTGCGGTCGGCAGCTGCCATCAGCAGACCGACCCACGCCACCATGACGGGCAGCGCCAGGATATGCGGCCGCGCCAGCACGTGATGGGCCGACAGCAGCAGCGCCAGCATCGCGAACAGCACTGCGCGTGGTGCCTCGATCTGCACGTCGAGCAGATAGACGAAGATCGCGACCGTGACCGCGACCGCGACCGCGGTGAGGATGACGGGACCTGCCCAGTCCCATTGCGCGTGGGAATAGGCGAACAGCACCTGCGACAGCCACGACGTCGACATCCATGGCGCGCCCGTTCGCGTGAACGAATAGAAGTCGGTGGTGGGCATGGCGCGGTGATCGAGGATCCATTGCCCGATCTTCACCTGCCAGAACGAGTCGGAGTCCTGTAGCCGGGTGTCGCCGAGGTAGAGGAAGAACAGATAGACGCCGGCGCCGACGCATAGCGGCACCAGGGCCCTCGCGCGGCTCTGCGCCGCGATGCTGTTGGCAAAGGAAAGTGACATGCCGCCTCGTCGTCCTGTTGTTCTTGTCGGTCGGGCATGATCCGGACCCGGCGGGCCGCGTTGGCGCAAAGTGAGGTGCGGTTTCCGAGAAGATCATGCTCAGGCAATCACCTGAAGCGCGATGAAGGATTTCATCTCATCGCGCGCCAGTCCGAGCGGGCGGCATTGGATCACGGGCGGTCATAACTTCGGGTAAACCTGCAGGCTACGCCGGTTTCATGTCCCGACAATTTAACGGATTGTTTTAGATTTCGATTTACCATCGGCGAATACACGCAAACCGCTCGGTGTTTACGCAGACGAATTAACTGCGGCGCAATTCTTTGCCTCTACGTTTGGTTCCATGGTCGGGCGGCGCTGGGAAGCCGAAAAGACCAGATCAGTTGTAGCCTCGTGTACTCATTTGGAGCACTCTATGAAGAACCTCGTTGCGCGTTTCCTGAAGGATGAATCCGGCGCCACCGCCATTGAATACGGCCTGATCGCTGCCGGCATCGCGCTGGCCATCATCACCGTCGTCAACAATCTCGGCACCACGCTGAACGCCAAGTTCACCTCGATCTCGAGCAGCCTCAAGTAAGGCCGGCCGACCTGAGAATTCTGAGAGCCTCGTCCAAGACGAGGCTCTTTTCTTTTGTGCGAGGGCTTGCTGCCGGCCGATCGGCTAACGGACGAGGTGGCGTTTCGCGGGCAGGTGTCCGGCTCTCATTTTGGCGAGCCCGCGGCTTGTGTCTTGAGCCGTGTGGCGGGCGTTCCTGCCCGTGCGAGGCGCGCGAGAGCTGGCAGCCTGAAGCATGATCCGGATCATGCTCGAGATTTGGTTCGTGCCTCACTGTGACGCGGAGGGTTTGGTCGGTGCGTCGTCGCGGACATGGACCACGGCGATGTCATCCGCATAGAGCCGTTTCCAGCCCGGCAAATGGTCCATGATCATCGATGCCGGGACCGTCCTGTTCAGCAGAGTCGCGTCGATCCGGTAGGTTTCGAGCAGGCGCAGCAGGGTCTCGACGTTCTTGCCTTCGACAGCCTCGAAATAGTCGAGCACGAATTGCTCGCCATACAGTTCGGCGCGGCCGTCGATGAAGGTCTTGATGTTGCGGGTGACCAGATAGCCGCCGATCGGCGCGGTGCTGAAGATCCGCTGCGCGTGCCGCCGCTCGAGCAGGTCGACCGCGGCCGCAGGAGACGGATCGCTGATGAAGGCATAGCGGTGCGGTGTGGCATAGGACCGCGTGATGCTCCAGCCGGCCGCGACGATCGCGAGCGCCGCGATCGCGGTCAGCGCAAAAGAGGGCCGCGTTTCCGTTCCCCTGGGTGCAACGGACCTCGTCATTCCAAAATGTTCGGCGAACGGTTTCGACAGCACGAGCGGCGTCAACAGCGCAAAAACCTCGATGTTCCTGAAGTGGCTGAGAGCCGCCCAGACCAGACCGAGCAGCAGAAGAATGCGGGTCGCGGTCAGCACCACGCCGCTGTAGTAGCCAATGGCGATCAAGCCGAGCAGGCTGACTCCGAACAGATCGAGCGAGCTGAAGTCGGCTGGCCTCCACTCCCCGATCATCGAGAGCAGCTTGCCGAGGTTGAGGATTTTCGTCGACGCGAGGAGCGTGTTCCAGCCATAGGGCGTGCAGCAGCTTGCCGCAAGCGCGGCAAGCCCGAACACGGTCCAGCGTGCGGCCAGTGCAAAGCGGTCCTTGCGATCGGCGGACGCGATCGCATCGAGGCCAACGGCTCCGATCAGCGCTAGACCCATGACGAAGCCGCCGTGAAGATTGGCCCACAGCGCCATCAGGGGCAGCAACAGCCAGGATGGCGCGGTGCGCCGGTCGGCGGCCGCCAGCAGTCCGCCGACAAAGGCCAGCATGACAGGCAGGGCCAGCATGTGCGGGCGCGCGAAAAAATGGCCCATCGACATCACGAGAATTGGGGCGATGAGCAGCAAGGCGCGCGCGGGATCCAGATAGGGGTCGATCAGGTGCGCGAAAATCGCCGCGGTCGCGCCGATCGCGAGCGACGTCAGGATAACCACGCCCGCCCAGTTCGACGGTTCGTAAACCAGCGCGAACAAAACTTGCGATAGCCAGGAACTCGAGATCCAGGGCTCGCCGTCGCGCGTGAACGAATAGATGTCGTTGTGGGGCAACGCGCGGTGTTCGAGGATCCACTGGCCGATCTTGATCTGCCACAGCGTGTCGGAATCCCGCAGCATGATGTCGCCGACGCCAAGAAAGAACAGGTAGGCACCGGCACCGATGCAGAACGGCAAGATCCAGCGTGCTAAGCCGCGCGCGGGAGCGCTGCTTGTCAGGGAAACCGACATTGAACTCTCGGGGTTGGATCGACCACGCAGTGACGGCGCATCCGCACATCACCATGATCGCGTTTAAGTTGAGGTAAACCAAACTGATCCACCGCGGTCATCCCGCGTAAGGATGCGTTTATTATGCTTACGCGTGCTCTCCCGAGGTGCCGGGCTTTCGGATGCTCATTTGCGTCTTGTCATCCCGCCTGAATAGTTGTTCAGTCTTTGCGGGGCGATTTGCATCTTTTGCGTGACGAAGCGTTTTGCCGCAGGGCGTGCGGCAGGCGTGTGGGACAGGAAGCGCGCCATGGTTTATCGGCGGACGCATCAAGTGGTGAAGCGCCTTGCGGCGCGGCGCAGTGCGATCTTGACGGCGGCACGGGAGACTGCAGCGGAAGGCGGGATGGCGGCGGTGCAGATCGCGCCCGTCGCGGTCCGGGCCAATGTCGCGGCCGGCACGGTCTACCGCTACTTCCCCTCCAAGGCCGAGCTGATCTCCGAGCTCATTGCCGAGGTCTCGCGCGATGAGCTCGCGGCGATCCGCCGGGCGGCCGATGCCGCGCCGGGGCCATCCTCGGCGCTGGCGGCCGCCGTCACCACCGTGGCGGTCCACACCCTGTCGCAGCGGCGGCTGGCCTGGGGCATTCTGGCAGAACCGGTCGATGTCGATGTCAGCGCCTCCCGCCTTGCCAGCCGGCGGGAGATTGCCGGCGAGATTGCCGCCCGGATCGACGCCGCGGTGCGTGCCGGTCACCTGCCCGCCCAGGACACCGCACTCGCCGCCACCGCCTTGCTCGGCGCGCTGCATGAGGCCCTGGTCGGGCCGCTAGCGCCTGACAATCTCGACGATCCCGTCAAGATGCGCGATGCGGTGCAGACCGTGACGCTGCTGGCGCTGCGTGCGGTCGGCGTCATGGACGCCCGCGCCCGGGGACTCGTGGTGCAGCAGACGCTGCTGCCGGCCGCGAAGGCGCTCGTTGGGGCGTAAAATCGCCCTGTGCACGAAGCGGCCGGCCTGACGGCGCTCAGGTGGTTGACTGAGCGAGCCTTTTCGCAAAACCACAGCACGATCGCCGGGCCCTCCGGCTACTGTGTATGGGGTTGTTTTTCGACTTTTTGTTTGGCGTGCCCGGGCGGGCCTACATGATCGCGTCGCCCTCGGGGCCGACCGAGGCGATGCGCACCATGTTGGTGGTGCCGGGGATGCCGAGCGGCACGCCGGCGACGATGATGACACGCTGGCCGGCGCGGACGAAACCGTCCCGGAACGCGATCTGGCCGGCGCGGCCGACCATGTCGTCCTGGTCGCGCGCGTCTTCCGCCACCACGCAATGCACGCCCCAGACCACCGCGAGCCGTCGGCCGGCGGTGATGTTCGGCGTGATCGCCACGATCGGCGGCTTCGGCCGCTCGCGCGCCACCCGCACTGCGGTCGAGCCCGAGCTGGTCCAGCAGATCAGGGCGGGAAGGTCGAGCGTCTCGGCGATCTGCCGCGCGGCGTCGGCGATGGCATCGCCCGCGGTGGATTCCGGCGCGGGACGCTGTGCGGTGAGCACGGAACGATAAATCGGGTCGCGCTCGACCTCCTCGCCGATGCGGTTCATGGTCGAGACCGCCTCGACCGGGAATTTGCCGGCCGCCGATTCCGCCGACAGCATGATGGCGTCGGCGCCCTCATAGACGGCCGTGGCGACGTCGGAGACCTCGGCGCGGGTCGGCACCGGCGACTGGATCATCGATTCCAGCATCTGGGTTGCGATCACCACCGGCTTGCCGGCGCGGCGCGCCATCCGCGTCATCTGCTTCTGCAGGCTCGGCACGCGCTCGAGCGGCAATTCGACGCCGAGGTCGCCGCGCGCCACCATCAGCGCGTCGGAGGCCTCGATGATGTCGGCGAGGCGGTCGATCGCCTGCGGCTTCTCGATCTTGGCCATGACCGCGGCGCGGCCGCGGATCATCTTCTTGGCTTCGATCACGTCGTCGGCGCGCTGCACGAAGGACAGCGCGATCCAGTCGATGCCGGTGACGAGCGCCGCCTCGAGGTCGGCGCGGTCCTTCGAGGTCATGGCGGAGACGGGCAGGTCGGTGTCGGGCAGGCTGACGCCCTTGCGGTCGCTCATCTTGCCGCCGACCACGACCCGCGTCACCGCGTGCTCTTTCGAGGTCTCCTCCGCGATCAGGCGCACCTTGCCGTCGTCGAGCAGCAGCGCGTGGCCGGGCCGCAGCGCCGCCAGGATCTCGGGATGCGGCAGGTGGACGCGCGTGGTGTCGCCGGGGGCCTTGTCGGAATCCAGCGTGAAGGTCTGGCCGTTCTGCAGCTGCACCGAGCCTTCGGCGAAGGAGCCGAGCCTGAGCTTCGGGCCCTGCAGGTCGACCAGGATGCCGATCGGCCGGCCATAGCTGCTCTCGACGTTGCGGATCGTCGCCACCAGCTCCCGCATCTTGTCATGCGGGGTGTGGCTCATGTTGATGCGAAATAGGTCGGCGCCGGCCTCGAACAGGCGGCGGATCATCGCGAGGTCTGAAGAGGCTGGGCCCAGGGTCGCGAGAATCTTGATACGGCGAAGACGCCTCATGGCTTATTTCCAGACGGGGGCGAGGGAGCTGGCGGGAGGCCAGGCGGGGCGGGGGGCGTACCACCGGGCGGGCTATTGGGCAAACCCGGAACCCCGCCCGGGCCAACCGGACCGGGGAGGCCGGGTACGCGCTGCTGCGCCGGCTGTTCGTTGGCATCGGTGAGCTGCACCGTCCACGCCCGCTGCTCACCGGTATCGACCTCGAAATAGCCGGTCCGGTCATAGCCGCGCGCGAGGCAATCCTCGGTGCCGCGGATGGTGAACTCCTTGTCGCGCGAGCACATGAAGGCCTGCCCCGACCACTCGCCGCCGCGGTCATAGTCGATGGCGTAGATGTAATAGTAACGGGCGACCAACGTTCCCCGCAGCAGGGTCTCGCAGGAGCGGGACGAGATGTTCCACCAGCCCTCGGTGGTCCAGCCCTCGGCGTCCTTGTAGCCGAGCGCAATGCCGACCCGGCTCGACGTGTTGTTGCAGAGACGGAAATCGGCGGAGGCCGGGCTGCTCCACAAGCACAGCAGACCAATCGCCAGCACCGGGACCAACCGGGCGAGCATGCGAAGGGGGTAGCGGGGAGATTCGGCGATCATTGTCGCGGAAGCTATATCAGATCATTGGCGATTTGGCGTAGGGGGCCGGGGAACTGCCTCAAGGCCGGGTTCGGGTCGGTTTGCGCCGGGATATGGCAAAATCTGTGACAGGACCCACCTGATCCCGTAAGGGTGACCGCAATCGGGGCAGGCCCAAAGGGATATCAAGGGACATAGCCATGGCAATCGACGACAAAACCAGAACGGAGCTCGAGGCGGCCGCTTTCCGCCGTCTGGTCGATCATCTGAAATCGCGGACGGATGTCCAGAACATCGACATGATGAATCTGGCGGGCTTCTGCCGCAACTGCCTGTCCAACTGGCTCAAGGAAGCTGCCGACGCCCAGGGCGTCGCCTTAAGCAAGGACGAGAGCCGGGAGGCCGTCTACGGCATGCCCTACGAGACCTGGAAGTCGAAATACCAGGGCACGGCCACGCCAGAACAGCTCGAGACGATGAAGAAGGTCCATCCCCACGGGCACTGAACGGCCCGGGTGCGCCTCGCCTGAGTCGCACCACACAACAGCTTTCTTGGCCTCGCCGCAGGAAGGTGTGGGCGCGCTGTGGACGAGCGCGATGCTGCCTTGAACGCAGTCGGTACCAACCCTAAGGGTCTACCAGCACGCGCGGTGAGGGATGCCGGCGTCACCTCGTTTTGCCAGTTCCATTGGGAGTACCTAGATGGCCACCTCCGCCGCCGTCCGCGACGACGAGCCCGCGACGAAATTTGCCAAGGACCAGCTCAAATCCATCATCGAGCGCATCGAGCGGCTGGAGGAAGAGAAGAAGGCGATCTCCGACGACATCCGCGACGTCTATGCCGAAAGCAAAGGCAACGGCTACGACGTCAAGGCGCTACGCACCATCGTGCGCATGCGCAAGCAGGACCCCAACGAGCGCGCCGAGGCCGAGACGATTCTCGAGACCTACATGCAGGCGCTGGGCATGCTCTGAGGCGTTCGCGCCTCAAGCACGACTGCGGCAGCCCGGAGTACAGCGAAATCCGGGTTCTCGCAGTGTGAAAGCAATCCCGGATTGCGCCGCGCTCCATCCGGGCTAAAAATTGCGCGTGTTTCGTTTGCGAACGGAGTCGCGAATGACTGCGCCGCCGCTGCCGCGCGAGGTGAACCGTGCCTTCGGCGCTCTGCCGGCACCGATCGGCAAGCGGCTGCTTCAGGTGCGCGCGCTGATCTTCGCGACGGCCGCGGCGTATGAAGAGGTCGGCCGGCTCACCGAGACTCTCAAATGGGGCGAGCCGGCGTATCTGACCGACGAGACCGGCAGCGGCTCGACGATCCGGCTCGGCCGCGTCAAGGACCCCGCACACGCCGCCATCCTGTTCAATTGCAAGACGACGCTGATCGATAGCTTCCGCGAACGCTTTCCCGATCGGTTCGAGTACCGGCAGACCCGGGCGCTGTTGTTGCCGGTGGTGGGCAGGCTGCCGATGCGGGAATTATCCGTCTGCCTGTCGCTGGCGCTGACGTATCATCTGGACCGGCGAGCGAGGAAAGCGCGGTAGGGCGTTCTTGGCCTGGATGGAGCGAAGAGACTGAATTCGTGGAGGTAGCTCGGCGCCTCAGCGCAGCGCGGCCGTGCGCATGACGAACGACGTCGTCTGGAGCTTCGCGGTCGCGCTGCCCGAAAAACTGTCGCAGGACAGGCCGTGCATCGGGTCGTCGGCAAAGCCCATTGCGATCACGGCCTGCGGCTTGACGAAATAGCCGCGCAGCGCGGCCGTATCGAGCTCGCCCATCAGCGTGACCGACATCGCGCGGCTGGCGCTCGGCGACAGCATCACGATCTTGAGCCAGATGCTGTCGCTCTTGGCGGCGGAGAGGCGGGTCGCGGTCGCGACCGCGCCGTCGACGCTCTTGCCGACCACCGTGTTGATTTCGGTCGCCTGGGCGATGCTGCGTGACGCGGGACGGGCCGAGCGCGGGATCGGCGCGGAGGCGGCGACGACATTGCCGCGATCAACCGGGGAGGCGGCCGGCGCGAAAGCCAGCGCCTGAAGGGCCGCGTTGGACACGCTCGCGGTTGCTTGCGGATCGGTGGCAGAGGCGAGCGCCTGGCGGGCCTTCAGCGCAGCGATTTGCGCCGGCGTCGCCTGCTGCGGCGCGGCCGGGACATCATCCCAGAAGCCGCGGGCGTTGATGATGTCGGCCGGAGTCTCCGGCTTGCCCTCTGCAGATTTGGGTGCCGGCTTGTCAGCCACGGCCGCGGGCTTCGGCTTGGGCGGCGCGACCAGCTGTGCGTCGGCCGAGGCGAGCTGGATCGCGGCGGCAATCTGCGGCTTGGCGCGCGGCGTCGGCACCGGATCGGCGGGCTTGGCTGCGGCTGCGACCACGGTCGGCACCGCCGGCTTGGCGGCCGGCGCGGGCGCGCCCTCGTCGTCCTCGTCGCTGCTGGCGGCCGGAGCGGCGGACTTGCCCTTGAACAAAGCGGCGAAGAAGTTCGGCTTGCTGCTGGAGTCGTCGCCATTGCCGCGGCGCTCGATCTCGGCCTTGGCGAGCTCATAGCCCTTGAGCGGGGTGCCGTCTGTCGGCAAGTGCACCGTCTTTCCGTCCGGGAAGACGCGGGCGAGCTGGTCATGCGTCATGCGTGGCCAGTGCCGGATGCTGCCGGTGTCCAGATGCACGAAGGGCGAGCCCGACGTCGGGTAGAAGCCGACGCCGCCGCGCTGCAGGCGCAGGCCGGCGAAGCGGATCTGCTCCAGCGGCACGCCCGGAATGTAGAAGTCCATCGCATGTCCCAGCATGTGCTGGCTGAAGCGCGCCACCCCGGAGGAGCGGCGGCGGAGCATGGCGTTGGTGGCGGGGGAGCGGTAGGAGGAGATGATCTGGATCGGCTGCTTGGCGTCGACGTCGCGGTAGACTTCCCAGAGGATATCGAAGAGGCGGCGGTCCATGACCGTCTCGTCCTGGGTGCGCCAGTCGCGCAGGAAGTGATTGAGCTGCTTCAGCGCCGCTTCGTCATAGCGGCCATCACGCTTGAAGGTGACGGTCAGGTCTTCGCCGGAATGGGTGTGGTGGAAGGAGAGGGTCTTGGTTTCGCTCAGCGCGGCGGCGTTGTGGACTGAACCCGCGGCAGCAAGCAGCAATACGGCAGCGAGGCCGATCCGGGATCCGGCCTTCACTCCCGCATGGGACAACGACAGCACAGTAAATTGGCGTGCGAGACCAGTCAGCACGTATGAGCCCACCCAGTCGACGAGCGTTCAAAATGGACTCTCCCGCCAACCCCGTAGCAGTGCGAAAGAGGATGAACGCTTTCTTAAAGCAAGAAGGTTAATTCGAGGTTGACCTTCCCGCGCCCAAACCAAGTCAGGCTACAATCCTAACCCGTTGAGTGTGGCAAAAAAACGCCCGGTGCCGGGAGCGGGGTGGACAATGGTTAACGTTAAACGGCCCCATCCATGGGACGGGGCCGTTGATATCGTTGTGGAATTCGAAAAGCTGAGCTCCCGCAGCCTTACCGGGTGAACACCCGCTGCTGCTGGGACCGGCGGCCGACCGGAGCCGGCGGCGGGGTCGGCGCCCCGCCTCCGAACAGCCGTTCGAAGAAGTTCGGGCCCGACGAGCCGAAGCCACCGCCATTGTTGGCCACGGCCACGCCTGAGGGCAGGGTCGTCGCCGGGCGCGAATAGCTCGGCTGCGAGTGCGCAACGACGGCCTCGAGATCCTTGCCGCGGTTGTTCTTCAGGATGTTGATCATGGTCGCGTCGCGGCCATAGACGTCCTTGCGGAACTGCAGTTTGCCGGCATCGTCCACGAAGGCGGTCTGATAGGTGATGTTGACCGGGACCGGAGTCGGGAATTTCAGGTCGATCTCGCTCTTGCCGTACATGCTGCGCACGCGCTCGGGCGTGTACTTCTCGTTCGGCATGGTGATGTTGAGCAGTACGGACGCGTACTGATCCGGGTTCTGCACGCGCATGCAGCCATGGCTGAAGGCGCGATCTTCCCTGGCGAACAGGTTCTTGTCCGGCGTGTCGTGCTGATAGACCAGGAACTTGTTCGGGAAGTTGAAGCGGATGCGGCCGAGCGCGTTGGCTTCACCGGGCGGCTGCGAGATGTGCACCGAGCCGTCGCGGTTCTGTTCGAGCTTGAGGCCCATGCGCTGCAGCACGGTCGGGTCCTGCTGCAACGCCGGCAGATACTCGTTGTAGACGATCGACGGCGGCACGTTCCAGGTCGGATTGACCGTGATGTACTTCATCGTCTCGGTCAGCAGCGGGGTCGCATGCGTGCCCGGCTTGCCGGTGACGACGCGGGTGGTCCAGACCTGCTGGCCGCGCTGCATCACCTTCAGCGTGTAGTCGGGAATGTTGAGGATCACATAGGCATCGCCCAGCGCGGGCGCGCCGAGATCGCGCGGCAGCCAGCGCCAGCGCTCCATGTTCACCAGCACCACGTCGATCTGCTTGTCGCGCTTGGGGGTGTTGAGCGCCTTGACCGTCTTGTCGTCGAGGACGCCGGTCACCTTCATCTCGGCGCCGCTCTGGAATTTTCGCACGGCGTCGGCGACCGCTGCGTCATAGCGGGTGTCGCCGGCATTCTCGGCAAGGCCGAGCTTGGCGCGAAGCTGCGGCACACGCGCATCTTCCACGACGACCTCAGCCTGCTTCTTGCTGGCCGGGGTGTATTTCAGCGCCGGACCGTCGGCGATCTCGATCACCGGGCCGCTGCCCTGACCACGAAGCTCCGCGAGCTTGGCCTTCAGCTCCTTGTAGAGCTTGTGGGGCGGATTGTAGCTGTCGAGCGCAGCGGAGGCGTCCGTCGCGGTCGTGACCTTGGCGAGCACCTCGTTCGGGTCGACCGGATGCTCGGGATAGAGGATGTCGCCGCTGACCTGCGACCAATGCATGCGGCCGCTCTGGGCCTGGCGCGCATAGTCGAACATGCTGGCGGTGAGCTTGAGCTCGGCATCGGCCAGCGCATCGGGCGTGGTGGCGCTGGCGAAGTCCGGCACCGGATAGTCGGCGGGATTGAGGCCGTCGGACGCCGCGTCCTTCAGCCGCGCGATGACGCCCTTGGCCGCGGTGGTCAGGCTGCCGCCTTGCGTCCAGACCGGCGCGAAGTCGCGTGCGCCATAAAACTTCTCGATCGCCGCGCGCTCGTTCTTGCGATCGAAATGGCGCGAGGTCTTGGCGCCGATGATGTCCTTGAGCTTGTCGGCGACCGGCTGGTCGGCGGCGGGAACATTGCTCGCGGCCTTCACGGGCTCAACGGTAGGGGCCGCAGCCGTGGCCGGTGCCGCAGGCGCAGCCGGCATGGCGGTGTCTGCCTTGGCCGGCTCGGTCTTCACAGGCTCGGTCTTGGCAGGTTCGGTATTGGCCGTTTCGCCCTTCGGCGCCTCGGCGGCGGGCGTGGTGGCGACGTCGGAAGGCTTGGTCTCGACCTTGTTCGGGGCCGGTGCGATGTCAGCCTTCACGGGCGCCTGTGCCGGCTCCTTGGCGGAATCCTGCACCGTGGCGGTGGTGTCGAGCTTGATATCGGAGGCGGTCGGGGGCGGGACGTTGGCCGGCTCGGGGCGCGGGATCGCGGCTTCGATCGCGAGCTCGGCAGCGCTGCTGCGCGCCTGATCCTGCGCCAGGGCTGAGCTGGCCGACACCGTGAGGAAGGTCGCCGCGACCGTCATCAAGACACGGTCGAAGCCCGCACGGTGGTTCAAACAGTCACGCATTGTGTCGCACCCCTCGGGTGAACTGTCCCTCGTGGAACAGCTTTGTTATCGCCTATTGAGCTTCGGCTAAATCGCGCCGGCCTCTCGAAAGTTGCACGCCTGCACGCAACGATTCATACGCAGACGATATACAGGCCCCGGTTTTGCAGCCAGCGCTAACCGGGACAACTCACGCCAAACTGACTTCAAGGGAGCCTCTTGGCAACGGATTGTGCGCCTGCACAGCGCGCTTTTCCCTGTGTCTGTCACTTCCAAGTCACGGTTCAAGAAGCAGTCGAATTCTGTCGTCGTGCGAACGGCTTACAGCCGCTCCCGCATCGCCGCGCGAACCCTCGTTCGCATGATGCTCAGTGCGTCTCCTCGCCGCTTTTCCCGCCATGTCCGGGAACCCCGGCCTCGTCGAGTTTGCGGTAGAGGGTGGACCGGCCGATTTTGAGGCGGCGAGCCACCTCGGACATCTGGCCGCGGTAGTGCGAGATCGCGAAGCGGATGATCTCGTTCTCCATGTCCTCCAGCGAGCGGACATCGCCGGTCGCGGTGAGCAGGGCGAGCGTGCCCACCGCCGGGAGCGGCGCGATCGGTATTTCATTACCTGATACCACCGACGGCGTCGCCGCCGGCTCGAGCATCAGCGGGGCGGTCGGAATCTCGGTCACGGGATGCGGCTGCGAAGCGAGCAGAGGGAAGTCGCCGAGGCCGAGCTGGTCGCCGTCGCTCATCACCACGGCGCGGTAGACCGCGTTCTCGAGCTGGCGGATGTTGCCGGGCCAGTCGAGCTGGGCAAGATGGGCCATGGCTTCGCCGCTGATGCCGGTGATCGCGCGGTTCTCCTCGGCGGCAAACCGCGCCAGGAAATGCCGGAGCAGATGGGGGATGTCCTCGCGCCGCGCCCGGAGCGAGGGGATCGTCAGCGGCAGGACGTGCAGGCGATAGAACAGGTCTTCCCGGAAGTGTCCTTGTTTCACCCGCTCCAGCAGCCGGCGATTGGTTGCCGAGACGATGCGGACGTCGACCTTGACGGGCTTGCGGCCGCCGACCGCCTCGACCGCGCCTTCCTGGAGCGCGCGCAGCAGCTTGACCTGCGCAGTCAGCGGCAGCTCGCTGACCTCGTCCAGAAACAGCGTGCCGCCATGGGCCTCGACGAACTTGCCCATGTGCCGCTCGGTCGCGCCGGTGAAGGCGCCCTTCTCGTGGCCGAACAGAATGGACTCGACGAGGTTGTCGGGGATCGCGCCGCAATTGACGGCGACGAAGGGCTTGGCCTTGCGCTCGCCGCTGCCATGGATCGCGCGCGCGAACATCTCCTTGCCGACGCCGGACTCGCCTTCGATCAGAACGGGAATCGCCGAGTTCGCCGCCTTCTGCGCGGCGCGCATCACGGGTGCCATCGCCTCGGCGCGGGTGATGATGTCGGAGAAGGTCAGCCGGCCCTCGCGGCTGTGCCGGATGCGCTGTAATTCGCCCTTGAGCGCGGAGGCGTTGAGCGCGTTGCGCAGCGAGACCTGGAGCCGCTCCACACCGACCGGCTTGACCACGAAATCGGCCGCGCCGGCGCGCATCGCCGAGATCACGTTGTCGATGCCGCCATGGGCGGTCTGCACGATGACGGGGACGCTGAGGCCCGCTTCGCGGATTTTCGCCAGCACGCCCATGCCGTCGAGGCCGGGCATCACGAGATCGAGGATGACGGCGTCGATGGCCGGCGCGTCGGGAGCGGTAAGGGCGGCGATCGCGGCGTCACCGGAGTCCACGACGACCGTCTCATAGCCGCATTTCTGCACCATGTTCTCGACCAGCCGGCGGGCTACGGCGTCGTCGTCAGCGATCAAAATACTGGCAGCCATGGTGTTCCCCGCACGCTACTACTATCTGTCTCGAATCGGGGCACTCTGGCCGAAGCCGATTAACGCACTCTTAAACCTTGATGCCCCCGCCCGCCGTCGCGCTTGTTGAACACAGGTTTCCCACACAATGAATTCGCGCTCCAAGACTGCTCTCCGCAAGCCTGCCGCCAAAACATCCGCCGCCAGAACATCCGCCGCCAAGAAATCCGCCGCCAAGAAATCCGCCGCCAAGGCAAAGTCCTCCAAAACGCCGCTCGCAAAGCCTGCGAGCAAGACCGGCAAGCTTCCGGAGTGGAACCTCGCCGATCTCTATTCCGGGATCGATGCGCCGGAAGTGGCGCGCGATCTCGAAACGATGGATGCCGACTGCGTCGCGTTCGAGACGGACTACAAGGGCAAGCTGGCGACAGGGACAGCAAACGAAGATGGCGGAAAATGGCTCGCGAAAGCCGTGCGACGCTATGAGGCAATCGACGATCTTGCCGGCCGGCTCGGTTCCTATGCCGGGCTCGTCCACGCCGGCGACAGCGTGGACCCTGCGATTTCAAAGTTTTACGGCGATGTGTCGGAGCGGCTGACGGCGGCGTCCACGCATTTGCTGTTCTTTGCGCTCGAACTCAATCGCATCGATGACGATATTTTGAACCGGGCCATGCAGGCGCCCGAGCTCGCGCACTACCGTCCCTGGATCGAGGATCTGCGCAAGGAGAAGCCGTATCAGCTCGACGACAAGCTCGAGCAGCTTTTCCTGGAGAAGGCGCAGACCGGCTATTCCGCCTTCAATCGGCTGTTCGACCAGACCATCTCCGGACTGCGCTTCAAGGTCGGGGCCAAGGAGTTGGCGATCGAGCCGACGCTCAATCTGTTGCAGGACCGCGACGGCGCCAAGCGCAAGAGCGCAGCCGAGGCACTGGCAAAAACCTTCAAGGCCAATGAGCGCACCTTTGCGCTGATCACCAACACGCTCGCCAAGGACAAGGACATCTCCGACCGCTGGCGCGGTTTTCAGGACGTCGCGGATTCCCGCCATCTGAACAACCGTGTCGAGCGCGAAGTGGTGGATGCGCTGGTCGCCTCGGTGCGGGCGGCCTATCCGAAGCTGTCGCATCGCTATTATGCGTTGAAGGCGAAGTGGTTCGGCAAGAAGCGGCTGGCTTATTGGGATCGCAACGCGCCGCTGCCCTTTGCCGCGACCGATACCATCGGCTGGCCCGACGCGCGCAACATGGTGCTGACGGCCTATCGCGGCTTCTCGCCCAAAATGGCCGATATCGCCGAGCGCTTCTTCACCGATCGCTGGATCGACGCGCCGGTGCGGCCGGGCAAGGCGCCGGGCGCGTTCTCGCATCCGACCACCCCGTCGGCGCATCCCTATGTCCTGATGAACTACCAGGGCAAGCCGCGTGACGTGATGACGCTCGCCCACGAGCTCGGCCATGGCGTGCATCAGGTGCTGGCGGCGAAGAACGGTGCGCTGATGGCGCCGACGCCGCTGACGCTGGCCGAGACCGCCAGTGTGTTTGGCGAGATGCTCACGTTCAGGCGGCTCCTTGCCCAGACCAAAAATGCAAAACAGCGCCAGGCGCTGCTCGCCGGCAAGGTCGAGGACATGATCAACACCGTGGTGCGGCAGATCGCGTTCTACTCGTTCGAGCGCGCGGTCCACACCGAGCGCAAGAACGGCGAGCTCACCGCGACGAGGCTCGGCGAGATCTGGCTGTCGGTGCAAGGCGAGAGCCTGGGTCCGGCGATCGAGATCAAGGCGGGCTATGAGAACTACTGGATGTACATCCCGCACTTCATCCATTCGCCGTTCTACGTTTACGCCTACGCGTTCGGCGATTGCCTCGTGAATTCGCTCTACGCGGTCTACGAGAACGCGAACGAGGGCTTTGCCGAGCGTTATCTCGACATGCTAGCCGCCGGCGGCACCAAGCATTATTCCGAGTTGCTGCGGCCGTTCGGGCTCGATGCCAAGGACCCGAAGTTCTGGGACGGCGGCCTGAGTGTCATCGCCGGGATGATCGACGAGCTCGAGGGGCTGAGTGTAGGACCGTAAAACATTTGTTGAACAATTGGGTGGGTCGTGTTATACAGATGTATAACGAGGTGCTGCCATGAACGAGAACGCGAGCTCGAAGGACTTGAAGAACGAATCCACCGTGCTTCAGGTGCGCAAGATAGGCAATTCGATCGGCGTTATCCTGCCGAAGGAGCTCGCGGGTCGTCTGAATCTCAAAGAGGGTGACAGGCTGTTTCCGGTCGAGCAATCGGACGGTGGCGTGTTGCTGACGCCGCATGATCCTGACTTCGAAAAAGCAATGGAAGTCGCACGGCGAGGCATGAAGCGTTATCACAACGCTCTCGCCGAGCTTGCCAAGTGAATGAGCCGTTCTGGCTGACGCGTCGGATCATCATTGCGATCCACCACGAACAACTGGCGATCCATGGCGGCGCAAGCGGCCTTCGAGATGAAGGCATGCTCGAATCCGCGCTCGATCGGCCCAGAAACAAATGGTCTTACGAGAGCGCCGATCTTCCCGAATTGGCGGCGGCGTACGCCTTCGGCATCGCGCGCAACCATCCGTTCGTCGACGGCAATAAGCGCACGTCGCTGCTGGCGCTGTACACGTTTCTCGGCGTTAACGGCATCGAATTCGTTGTACCCGAGGCTGAAGCGGCAGCCATCATCCTGTCGCTCGCTGCCGGCGAGGTCAGCGAGGAGAACCTGACGCGTTGGATCCGCGACAATTGGGATTCCAAATGAGCCGATTTGCGGGAAAACCGCTGCCCAGCGCCGTTGCCCTGCTCGAAGGTTTCAGGTATCCCAGCCCAAGAATTCGACTTTCGACTGGGGACAATCCATGGCTGATCATAGCGAAGTGGCGTACAGCACCGCCGACGGCAACGACTACGTTGCCCACGAGCAGACCTACGAGGGCTTCATCAAGCTGGTGAAGTACGGCACGGTCTCGGTCGCGCTCATCGTGATCCTGATGGCGGTCTTCCTGACCTGATCTGTCGGCAGCTGCACACGCCAGCGGCAGCAGCTGCCCAGAATATTTGCATCCAAGCCGGTGCCAAAACCGGTATCGAACGCCGCGGGAGTAACGCTTAGTTTGCGCGCGCGCTGTCCCGCGCCGCCGGAGGACCTATGAAGATCGCCGTTGCCAAGGAAATCGATCCGCTCGAGCCGCGAGTCGCCGCTTCGCCCGATACGGTGAAGAAGTTCAAGGCGCTGGGCGCCGAGATCGCCGTCGAGCCGGGCGCCGGCCTCAAATCGGGCCTGCCGGATTCCGAATTCACCGCGGTAGGTGCCACCGTCAGCGCAGATGCGCTGAAGGATGCCGACATCATCATCAAGGTGAAGCGTCCTGAACCCTCCGAGCTCGCGCAGTACAAGCGCGGCGCGCTCGTCATCGCCATCATGGACCCCTATGGCAACGAGGCCGCGCTGAAGACGATCGCCGATGCCGGCGTTTCCGCCTTCGCGATGGAATTGATGCCGCGCATCACGCGCGCGCAGGTGATGGACGTGCTGTCCTCGCAGGCGAACCTCGCCGGTTACCGCGCCGTGATCGAGGGCGCCGAGGCGTTCGGCCGCGCCTTCCCGATGATGATGACCGCTGCCGGCACCGTGCCTGCGGCGAAAGTGTTCGTGATGGGCGTCGGCGTCGCCGGCCTCCAGGCGATCGCGACCGCGCGCCGTCTCGGCGCCATCGTGACCGCGACCGACGTGCGGCCCGCGACTAAAGAGCAGGTCGAATCGCTCGGCGCGAAATTCCTCGCCGTCGAGGACGAGGAGTTCAAGAACGCGCAGACCGCCGGCGGCTACGCCAAGGAGATGTCTAGGGAATACCAGGCCAAGCAGGCCGCGCTCACCGCCGAGCACATCAAGAAGCAGGACATCGTGATCACCACGGCGCTGATCCCGGGCCGGCCCGCGCCGAAGCTCGTCTCCGGCGAGATGGTCAAGTCGATGAAGCCGGGCTCGGTGCTGGTCGATCTCGCCGTCGAGCGCGGCGGCAATGTCGAAGGCGCCAAGGCCGGCGAGGTCGTCGACCTCGATGGCATCAAGATCGTCGGCTACACCAACGTCGCCGGCCGCGTCGCGGCCTCGGCCTCCAGCCTCTACGCGCGCAATCTGTTCTCCTTCATCGAGACCATGGTCGACAAGACGGAGAAGAAGCTCGCCGTGAACTGGGACGACGAACTGGTCAAGGCGACCGCGCTCACGAAAGACGGCGCCGTCATCCACCCGAACTTCCAGCCGAAGGCTTAAGGAGACCCGCCATGGAGCATGCTGCACAGGTCGTCGACCCCTTCATCTTCCGGCTGTCGATCTTCGTCCTCGCCGTCTTCGTCGGCTATTTCGTGGTGTGGTCGGTGACACCGGCGCTGCACACGCCGCTGATGAGCGTGACCAACGCGATCTCCTCGGTGATCGTGGTCGGCGCGTTGCTTGCCGGCGGCGTCGCGAACGTCTCGAGTGGCTCGGGCTGGGCCCGCGCCTTCGGCTTTGTCGCGCTCATTTTCGCCTGCGTGAACATTTTTGGCGGCTTCCTTGTCACCCAGCGCATGCTGGCGATGTACAAGAAGAAGTCGAAGTAAGCGGCCACCTCGGGCTGAAGGGATCAATGGGGACCTGAGATGAGCGCCAACCTCTCTGCATTTTTGTATCTCGTGGCGGGAGTGCTGTTCATCCTGTCGCTGCGCGGGCTGTCGAGCCCGGCTTCGTCGCGCCAGGGCAATCTGTTCGGCATGATCGGCATGGCGATTGCGGTCGCCACCACGCTGGCCAACCATCCGCCGGCAGACGGCCTCGCCTGGGTGCTCGTCATCGTCGGTATCGCCATCGGTGCCGCGATCGGCGCGGTGATCGCCCGCCGCGTGCCGATGACCTCGATGCCGGAACTGGTCGCCGCCTTCCACTCGCTGGTCGGCATGGCCGCGGTGCTGGTCGCCGCCGGCGCGTTCTACGCGCCCGAGGCCTTCGACATCGGCACCCCCGGCAATATCCATCCGCAGAGCCTGGTCGAGATGTCGCTCGGCGTCGCCATCGGCGCGCTGACCTTCACCGGCTCGGTGATCGCGTTCCTGAAGCTGTCCGCACGGATGAGCGGCGCGCCGATCATCCTGCCCGCCCGCCACATCATCAACATCGCGATTGCCGTGGCGCTGGTGTTCTTCATCGTTCGCCTGGTCCTGACCGGCGGCGCGCTCGACTTCTGGCTGATCGTCATCCTGGCGCTGGCGCTCGGCGTGCTCATGATCATCCCGATCGGCGGCGCCGACATGCCGGTCGTGATCTCGATGCTGAACTCCTACTCCGGCTGGGCTGCGGCCGGCATCGGCTTCACGCTCGGCAATTCCGCGCTGATCATCACCGGCGCGCTGGTCGGCTCGTCGGGCGCGATCCTGTCGTACATCATGTGCCACGCGATGAACCGGTCCTTCATCTCGGTCATCCTCGGCGGCTTCGGCGGCGAGACCGCGGCGGCCGGCGGTGGCGGAGGCGAGCAGAAGCCCGCCAAGCTCGGCTCGGCGGATGATGCGGCCTTCATCATGAAGAATGCCCAGAAGGTCATCATCGTGCCCGGCTACGGCATGGCGGTGGCGCAGGCGCAGCACGCGCTGCGCGAGATGGGCGACATCCTGAAGAAGGAAGGCGTCGAGGTGAAGTACGCCATTCACCCGGTCGCCGGCCGCATGCCCGGCCACATGAACGTGCTGCTCGCCGAAGCCAACGTCCCCTATGACGAGGTGTTCGAGCTCGAGGACATCAACTCCGAGTTCGCGCAGGCCGACATCGCCTTCGTGATCGGCGCCAACGACGTCACCAACCCGGCGGCCGAGGAGGACAAGACCTCGCCGATCTACGGCATGCCCGTGCTTCAGGTCTGGAAGGCCGGCACCGTGATGTTCATCAAGCGCTCGCTCGCCTCCGGCTATGCCGGCATCGACAATCCGCTGTTCTACCGCGACAACACCATGATGCTGCTCGGCGACGCCAAGAAGGTCACCGAGAACATCGTCAAGGCGATGTAGCACGCGAAGGAAACGGACCGTGGCCATCAACAGGGAATGGCACCGGTCCCATCGCATGCCGCTCAAGGCGACGCGCGAGCAGCGCGTCGCATGGCACGCCGCCCACAAGGCGGCGTGCGGCTGCCGGGACGTACCGGCGAGCCTCCGGCCCGACGTCATGAAATTGCTGCGGAGCAGTCGCAAGCCCTGAGCCTGAACCGGGGGCCGGCCGCGCAATGATCACCATCGCCAAATGGACCGTCATCCTGCTCGCGACCGTCTATCTCGCCGGGCTCGTCGTGCTCTATGCCCGGCAGCGCGAGATGCTGTTTCCGATACCGACCGCCAAGCGGACCCCGCCTGAGGCTGCAAATTGTCCCGAGGCGGAGGAGCATGTCCTGGCCACCTCGGATGGCGAGAAGATCATCGTCTGGCATGTGCCGGCGAGGCCGGGTCGTCCCGTGATCCTGTATTTTCCGGGCAATGGCGATTTTCTCGCCGGCCGTGTCAGCCGCTTCAAGGCCATGACGGCTGATGGCACCGGCTTGGTCGCGCTGTCCTACCGCGGCTATGCCGGCTCGAGCGGCGCGCCGAGTGAGGAGGGTCTGCTGCGCGATGCCGCTGCCGCCTATGCCTTCACCACCGCCCGCTACACGGCGGAACGAATCGTCGCCTGGGGCTTCTCGCTCGGGACCGGCGTGGCGGTTGCGCTCACCTCGGAACAGCGTGTTGGAAAGCTCGTCCTGGAGGCCCCCTATACCTCGACGGCCGACATTGCATCTTCGTCATTCTGGTTCGTGCCGGTGCGCCTCTTGATGCGCGATCCGTTCCCTTCCGACGAGCGGATCGCGCGCGTCACGGTGCCGCTCCTGGTGATGCATGGCACCAATGACCTTGTCATTTCGATCGTGTTCGGAGAGCGTCTGTTCGCGCTCGCGCATGAACCGAAGCAGTTCGTTCGCTTTGCGGGCGGCGGACACGACAATCTCGATGCGTTCGGTGCGATCGAAACGGCAAGGCGCTTCATTGGATCCTGAACGGCTCGTCTCCCGGCTGTGGGGCGTATCCCTCGCCGCCATCCTCGCCTTGTTGCCGCAGCAGGCCTGGGCCGCAAGCGGCCTCGATGGTGCGGCGATGCGCTGGCCCTATGCGCTTCCCTTTGCCGGCCTGTTGCTGTCGATCGCGCTCGGACCGCTGCTGTTTGCAAAAGTCTGGCACCATCATTACGGCAAGATCGCTGCTGCCTGGTCGCTGCTGGCGCTGGCCTCGCTCGTCATTTTTGCCGGGAGCATGGCGACGCTGGCGGCGTTCGTCCATGCCATGCTCGCTGAATATCTCGGCTTCATCGTGCTGCTGTTCGCGCTCTATGTCGTGGCCGGAGGCATTCTCATTACCGGCGACATCAAGGCCACGCCGGCGACGAATGCCGGCATCCTCGCGCTCGGCACCTTGATGGCAAGCATCGTCGGCACCACGGGGGCCGCGATGATCCTGGTCCGTCCGCTGATCCGCGCCAACCGGCCGCGGCGCCACAACGCCCATGTCATCATCTTCTTCATCATCCTGGTCGCCAATGTCGGCGGCGCGCTGAGCCCGCTCGGCGATCCCCCGCTGTTCGTCGGTTTCCTGCACGGCGTCGACTTCTTCTGGACCACGCGGAGCATCTGGTTGCAGACCGCAATCGTCGCCGGATTGCTGCTCGCGATCTTCATCGCCATCGATTCCTGGCGCTTCCGCAGCGAGCCCGCGCTGAGCGACGCCGGTCCTGCGGATCCGGTCCGCATCCGCGGTCTGGTCAACCTCGTGCTGATCGCAGCCATCGTCGCGAGCCTGCTGGCCTCGGCGATGTGGAAGCCCGCTATCGCCTTCGACATTCTCGGAACGAAGCTGGAGCTGGAAGACATCGCGCGCAATTTGGCGCTGCTTTCCATTGCGGCGCTGTCGGTGTGGCTGACGCCGGACGAGCACAGGCTGGCCAACGGCTTCACCTGGGAGCCGATCCGCGAGGTCGCAAAACTGTTCGCGGGCATTTTTGTCGCCATCATCCCGGTCATTGCCATGCTCAATGCCGGCCATCACGGCGCCTTTGCCTGGCTGTTGTCGGCCGTGACGGCACCGGACGGCACGCCGCGCGAGGTCGCCTATTTCTGGTTCACCGGCCTGATGTCGGCGTTTCTCGACAATGCGCCGACCTATCTCTTGTTCTTCCAGCTTGCCGGCGGCGATCCGCAAATGCTGATGCATCAGCTGTCGGGCACGCTCGCGTCGATCTCGATGGGCGCCGTCTACATGGGAGCGCTCACCTATATCGGCAACGCGCCGAACTTCATGGTCAGCAGCATTGCCAGCGAGAACGGGATCAAGATGCCGAGCTTCTTTGGCTATCTCGTGCGCGCCGGCGCGGTGCTGATCCCGCTGTTCATGCTGCTGACGCTGCTGCCGGTCGCGCCGATCCTGCGCTGGCATTGAATCCGCCGGCCGATTTGCTCGCCGCTCGACAAGGAGCTCGAGCTCGGCCTCGACGCCCGGGGGGCAGCGTGGTCTTGCTCCCGACCTTCGTCCTGAGCATGCCGACCTTCGGCACGGGCAGGACAAACGTCCTGTTCGGGCTTGTCCATGTGATGGTATTTGGCGTCTACGTATTCATGGTTTCGTGCCCTGAACCACTTTGCGCTCACGCGGCCCTTCGGGGGCCGGGATCGCGTCCCAGGAGAGGTCCCAATGCTTGCCGCCAGATCCGAGGTTCAGGTCGACAACGAGGAGGTCCGGGTGACGGAATGGCGGCTCGGTCCGGGCAGCGCCACGGGGCATCACACCCACGGCATGGACTATGTGATTGTTCCCGTCGTCGCGGGCGAAATGACCATCGTGGCGCCGGGCGGCGAGCGGTCCAAGGCGCAGCTGGCAGCCGGGAAATCCTATTTCCGCAAGGCGGGCGTCCAACATGACGTACTTAACGAAACCTCAACCGAGATCGTGTTCCTTGAGATCGAGCTGAAGCCGTAGGTCCGGCCTTACAACTTGCCATCGATCCGTCGCAGTTGATCCCTTACAATGCCCCAAAGTTCCCGCATCAGATCGCGCGGGGAGTGGCCGGAATGCTGAAATACCTCGCTAAAATTTCGATGGATATTTTCCCCTCGGTGCTCGCGACGATCATCGGGGCGTACATCGTTAACCACTACATCAACGCCAAGCCGGCGGCTGACGCCCCTGCGGCCGTCGTGGCCCCTGCCGAGGCCGGCAAGAACGGCAAGCCCGCCGATGTGGCCAATCTCCCGGCGCCCGGCGTCAAGGCCAAAGGCATCCCCGAGAAGAGCGTGACGGACAAGCCGGCGGCTGAAAAGGCTGCCGATCAGCCGTCTGCCGAGCACAAGGCTGCGGATGTGGCTCCGGCCGAGGCCAGCCCGCGTGGCAAGCCGTCGGCGCGCGAGCAGGCGGTCGCCAAGTCTACCCCGACGTCTACCCCGGCCGCCAGCACGCCCGCTCCCGCCGCTCCGGTGGTTGAGGCCAATTCGGCGCCGGCTGCCGCGGCTCCGGCCCCCGACGCCAACGACCTCGTGCGTGCCGCGATCGAGCGGCTGCGCAAATCTCCTGAGGGCAAGTCTCCTGAGGGCAAGTCTCTTGAGGGCAAGTCGTATGAAGGCAAGTCCGCCGAGACCAAGCCTGCTGCCGAGGTTAGGCCGTCCGAGACCAGGTCAGCCGAGAAGCCGACCGAGCCTGCCGTGCGGGAAGCCGCTCGCACGCCCGAGGCCCCGCGGGTCATCAGCATGGAGCCGGCTACGGTCCGTCCGCTGCCGCCGCCGATCACGGTATCGACGCCCTCACCAGAGGCCTATGGCAAGGATGGCTCCTCGCCGGCCAATCCGTCCTATACGGCCTCGGTCGGTAGCGATGATCCGAATCGGATGACGCCGCCGGCTGACATTCCCGTGCCGGTGATCGCGCCACCGCTCGATCTGCGCGCCGACGCCGGTGGCTCCATGCCGCGGCCCAAGAAGACCAATGTCGCCGACGAGATGCTGTCGGGCATGAAGTCGATGTTCCACTCGGTTCTGCCGAAGAGCGCCACCCCCGATTGAGACGGTGCCAGAACCGTCAGCCGCCGACGCGGGCGAGGCCGCTGCGCGCGGCGTCGTCGCGTGGACGAAGCGATACAGCCCTGGTGTAGGACGCCGCCGCCTTGGCCCTGTCGCCCAGCCGCTCATAGGCCTGTCCCCGCGCGGTCCAGACCTGCGCGTTGTGCGGATCGGCCTCTGAGGCCTCATCCAGATCGGCCGTGGCCTCCCTGACCTTGCCGAGCGCGAGATAGCTGGTGGCGCGGCCGAGCAGCGGCTCGACCTTCTGGGGATTGAGCCCGCTCGCAGCGCTGAAATCTGCGATCGCGAAGTCGTGCTGATTGTTGCTCTGGTAGATCAGGGCACGGCCATACAGCGCCTGCGCATTGTAGGGATCGAGCCCGACCGCGCGATTGAACTCGTCGAGCGCCGCCGCGACCTCGCCTGACTTGGCCAGGGATTGGGCTTTTGCGGTGTGGGCCTGAGCCTCGGTGACGTTGGCGGCGCTCACCGGGCTCTCGGCGGGCGCGGCGGCCTTGGGCGCCTCCTGCGGCTTGTCCTTCTCCGGCATCAGCGATCCCAGATCGAACGAGCAGCCGCACAACGCTATCCCCATGAGCGCCAGCGCGAACGGCGGCTGCGAGATCCGGCGTAGCCACGTCAAGCCGTGCTTGGGGAGGGGGGAGGCCATCTACGGTTCGCTCGCGCTAGAGCATGATCCGGACCCGAAGGGCCGCGTTGGCGAAAAGTATGCAGCGGTTTTCTCTCGCGACAAACGCGCAATGCGTTTGCGTAGAGATTGCTCAAACAACAAACTAAAGCGCGACGACGTTCAATCCAAATCTCATCGCGCTTGCGTGCCGCATCCGTGGTGCCCGACCCGGAAAAGGCCCCGCGCACAAACAATAACGCGGGCCAGAGGCCCGCGTCATCGAAACTGAAATCTTGCAAAATTCGGTAAATCAGCGCGGTCCGCGCGGACCAGCACCTGCACCCGGGCCACGCCCGCCGCGATCACCGCCGGGACCGGCGCCGAACACCGGCTTCGGCTTCATCGGCAGCAGGCCTTCGCGCTGCAGCTTCTTGCGGGCCAGCTTGCGCGCACGGCGCACAGCTTCGGCCTTTTCGCGGGCCTTCTTCTCGGAGGGCTTCTCGTAATGACCGCGGAGCTTCATCTCGCGGAAAATTCCCTCGCGCTGCATCTTCTTCTTCAGCGCCTTGAGGGCTTGGTCGACATTGTTATCGCGAACGAGAACCTGCACGCGGCATCCTCTTCAGTGGATCGGATTTGAATTCTGGTAAGACGAAGGGGATGGCGAAAACGCGCAAGCCCTTAACCTTGAGGGCGCGGATGTATCAGACAAATCCCGGGATGTCCACCGGACAAGCGGGCTTTCGGGCCAAGTTCAGCCATTAAATGAGGCGAAAATACCTCTGTGCGGCCCTGATTTGGGCGATTCGACGCCAGGGATGGGGCCGTTTCCGGAGCTTGTTCCGGAATCTTTGAAAGCAGGGGACGACACATGGATATCAAGAAATACGCCGCTGAAGCCATCGGCACCTTCTGGCTCACATTCGCAGGCTGCGGAAGCGCGGTGATCGCTGCCGGCTTCCCGCAGGTCGGAATCGGTCTGGTCGGTGTCTCCCTCGCATTCGGACTGAGCGTGGTCACCATGGCCTATGCGATCGGCCATATCTCCGGCTGCCATCTCAACCCGGCCGTCACGGTCGGTCTTGCCGCCGGCGGGCGTTTTCCGGCCGGCCAGATCCTGCCCTATGTGATCGCGCAGGTGGCCGGCGCGATCGTGGCCGCCTGGCTCCTCTACGTCATCGCGAGCGGAGCTCCCGGATTCGATGTCAGCAAGGGCTTCGCATCCAACGGCTATGATGCGCATTCGCCCGGCCAGTACAGCATGATCGTGTGCTTCCTCACCGAGGTGGTGATGACCATGATGTTCCTGTTCATCATCATGGGCGCGACCCATGGTCGCGCGCCCGCGGGCTTCGCGCCGCTCGCGATCGGGCTCGCGCTGGTGATGATCCATCTCGTCAGCATCCCCGTCACCAACACCTCGGTGAACCCGGCGCGCAGCACGGGTCCTGCGCTGTTCGTCGGCGGCTGGGCGATCGCGCAGCTCTGGCTGTTCTGGGTCGCACCGCTGATCGGCGGTGCGCTGGGCGGGGTGATCTATCGCTGGCTCAGCGAGGAGCCCACGGGCGTCGTCGCAGGCGCGAAGACGGCCTAAAGCGTTTTCGAGCGAAGCGGGATCGCAGCGATTGCTGCGGTCCCGCTACTTGCCTTTCGTCGGCCTGACTTCGGTGACGTGGCCCATCTTTCGGCCGGGACGCGGCGCACCCTTGCCGTAGATGTGCACGGTCGCGCCGGGCACGCTCAGCCACTTTTCGTAATCGTTGATCTCGTCGCCGATCAGATTGGTCATGGTGACGACTTCGCCGTGACGCACGGGCTTGCCGAGCGGCCAGCCGGCGATGGCGCGGATGTGCTGCTCGAACTGCGAGACCGACGCGCCGTCGAGCGTCCAGTGCCCGGAATTGTGCACGCGCGGGGCGATCTCATTGACCAGCACCTTCGGGCCTGTGCCATTGGCGAGCACGAACATCTCGACAGCGAGCACGCCGACATAGTCGAGCGCGCTTGCGATCTTGCCGGCGATGCTGCGTGCTTCGTCGGCGAGCGCAGCCGGGATCGGCGCGGGCGCGCGCGATATCTTCAGGATGTGGTCGCGGTGCTCGTTCTCGGTGACATCGAAACACTCGACCTGGCCTGTGACCGAGCGTGCGGCGATCACGGAGATCTCGCGCTCGTATGGCACGAAGGCTTCCAGGATCGCGGATTTGGTCGCGAGGCTGGTCCACACCTTGGCGATATCGTCGCCCTCGCGGATGATGGCCTGGCCCTTGCCGTCATAACCGAAGCGGCGGGTCTTGAGCACGGCCGGAAGGCCGATCCTGGCGATCGCCTCGCGCAGCGAGGACACCGAGGTGACGTCGGCATAGGCCGCAGTGCCGATGCCGAGCCGCGTCACGAAATCTTTTTCGGCGAGCCGGTCCTGGGTGGTCTCGAGGATCTTGCGGTTGGGCAGCACGGGTCGGCGCGCGTCCAGCACCATCGCGGCGGCCGATGGCACGTTCTCGAATTCGTAGGTGATGACGTCGACGTCGTTGGCGAACAGTTCGAGCGCTTCGACGTCGGCATATTCGGCGCAGGTCGCGTTCAATACGACGTCGAAAGCCGGCGAGTCCGGATCGGGCGAGAACACCTGGCAGCGCAGGCCGAGCCGCGCCGCAGCCATGGCCAGCATCCGGCCCAATTGTCCGCCGCCGAGGATTCCGATGGTGTCACCGGGCTTCAGCTTCACCTGCCTGGTGTCGGTCACGCCTTGTCCTCCGGGCGCTCGGCGACCGCCTCGGTCTGCGCCTTGCGCCAGGCTGCGAGGCGATCGGACAAGGCCGGGTCGGACAACGCCAGGACGGCCGCTGCCAGCAGTGCGGCGTTGGTTGCCCCGGCCTTGCCGATGGCGAGGGTGCCGACCGGGATGCCGGCGGGCATCTGGACGATCGAATAGAGCGAATCGAGGCCCTTGAGCGTCTTGGATTCGACGGGAACGCCGAACACCGGGAGTTCGGTCAGCGCCGCCGCCATACCGGGCAGGTGCGCAGCGCCACCGGCGCCGGCGATGATGACCTTGTAACCCGCGGCCTTGGCGCCCTTGGCGAAAGCGAAGAGACGGTCGGGGGTGCGGTGGGCCGAGACGATGCGGGTGTCGGCGGCGACGCCGAGCGCGGCAAGCGTGTCGGCGGCATGCCGCATCGTGTCCCAGTCCGACTGGCTTCCCATGATGATGGCGATCGGCGCGGTCATGACGTTAATTGTGCCCGAAAAACAGAAAGATAGGCCAGATTAACGGTTCCGGCCGGCGGCTCGCAAGGCGGTGGCAAGGAGAAGGGAATCCACTATCCTGTCTTGGTGAATCCCCGCAAGCCTTCATTGAGCAGGATGCCCATGAAGAAACCAAAAAGGGCGGGCGCTGCGAAGGCCAAAAAGGGCCGGAAAACCAGTGCCGGCCGATCCAAAGCCGCCCCAAAACGGCTGACCAGGCGTTCGGCGAGGCCGCCGACGCGCGGCGCGTCGGGCGATGAGGGAGCCAAGGATGCCGTCAGGACGACGATCCGGGGCTTGCGGACCAAGCTCAAGGAGGCGCAGCGCCGGGTCGTGGAACTGGAAGCTGCGGCCGACACCGATTTCCTGCTCGATATCCCCAACCGGCGCGGCTTCGAGCGCGAGCTCGCGCGCGCCATCGCCTACATGAAGCGCTACCGCGCCAGCGGGGCGCTGATCGTGCTCGACGTCGATCGGTTGAAGCCGATCAACGATTCGTTCGGTCATGGCGCCGGCGACGAGGTGCTCAAGGCGATTGCCGCCACGCTGACGCGGCAGGTCCGTGCCTCCGACGTGGTCGGCCGGCTCGGAGGCGACGAGTTCGCGCTGCTGCTCTGGAATCTCAGCGAGACCGACGCCAAGGCGAAGGCGGCCATCTTCGAGCAGGCGGTCGACGAATTGTCCTTTGTCTTTCGCGGCCAGGAGGTGACCGCGGGCGCCTCCGCCGGTGTCGCGCTTCTGGGGGCGCAGTCCGACCCGGGCCGCGCCCTGGAGGAGGCGGATGCCGCCATGTATGTGCGCAAGGCGCACCGGCGGCACGAGCCGGGGGTCAGGCTGGTCGGCAGCTAAAGCGCGCTGAGATCTGGCGGCACGTTACCGAATTTCCGCAGCAATTTGGCGTCGCCAAACTCGCCGGTCAGAGGATCGCCGCTGCGGCTGAAGGCGACGGCGCCGATATGGCCGGCGCCGCGCGCCAGCATTTCCGCACGACGCAGGGCGGCAGCCGATGTCTGGCATTCCTCGGCAGCACCCGCCACCGGCGATCCGTCCTCGTCGATCAGGAAGGGCAATGCAACGTAGTAGGTGACGTCGGGCATGATCGGCTCCGATAGCTGACGGTTCAGGCGGCGCTGCTCTTGCTCCGCATCTTGCTGCGCGAGGTGTCCGGAATGCAGCCGGCGGAAATCGCCGCCTGCAATTCCTCCAGCTCGGCCTCCAGATATTCGTTGGCCATGATCAGCGCCTTGATGGTGCTGCGCAGATTGCCGTCGCACATCGCGATCGCCTGATCGCAGGCCTGTTCATAATGGCTGTTGTCGAGAAGGGCGGCTGTCGACATCTGCATTGTCCTTGTCAGTTGTCCTGGGCGTTTTCTGGGGGCGCTGGGGTCCTCAAATGTTCCTATTTTGTTCTTTTGGAGTCAAGCGGATTCATCCGCGCGAGGGAAAGCCGGATCGCAGGTCAGGCGATGATGTCGGGGGTGATCTGGTCTTCGATGAACGCGATGCGGTCTCGTAACAACAGCTTGCGCTTCTTCAAGCGCTGTAACCGCAATAGGTCGGGGGCGGGCGATTGATGCAGTGCATCGATCGCCGCATCGAGATCTCGGTGTTCCTGCTGCAACCGGGTGAGCTCGGCTTCGAGCTCACGCTCGTCTTCATTGGTCATGTCTGCGGTGGCCGAAAACCGATAGGCGTGGGATTAAGGCTGTGGATGCCCTGTGGAAATTATCGTCCTTGCGCGGCGTGATCGCAAGCGATCTGCGACCATCGTTCGCCGATCTCCAGCGACATATTTCCGCTGATCGCTGCGGCGCTGCGCAAGCGCATTGATATCATGGATTTTTCCCGCGCGGTTCCTTTACTCACGCTTCGTTACATATGAATTTTCAAAAATGAAGCTGCGGCGACGGTTACCCATCGACAGGACGAATCGCTGATGTACACTTCCTTGTCCGGATCGAATCCTGAGGTTCAACCCTACCGAGGAGGTTTCGAATGACAATTCAGGCACATCTCGTTGAATTGGAGCGGAAGCACAAACTTCTCGAAAACGAATTGCACGAAGCTCTCGTGCACCTTTCAACAGACGACCTGCAAATTGTTGAGTTGAAGCGCCGGAAGTTGATGGTCAAGGACCAGATCGAGCGTCTGAGGCACGGCGACACGCTCCACTAGTAACCCCCGTAACAGCGTAGAGTTGAACATACCCCTATCCCGCAGGGGTGGGAGCTTTTGCGCTCATCCCTGCGACAAAGGTGAGAAACCGTGCAAAGAAGTTTGCGCGGTGTTTGGTTTTTGTCGCAACGCGTTGTCTTGCCGCGAACTGATATCCACGTCGCTCGAAAACGCTTCAGATGTCTGCGAGCTCGGCGACGTGATCTGCGATCGCGAGCGACGACGTCAGTCCTGGCGATTCGATGCCGAACAGATTGATCAGGCCAGTGACGCCGTGATCGCGCGGGCCCTGCATCAGGAAGTCCTGCGTGGCCACCGCGGGCGGTACGATCTTCGGCCGGATACCCGAATAGCTCGGCATCAACGCGCCGTCAGGCAGTGTCGGCCAGTATTTGCGGATCGCCGGGTAGAACCGCTCGGCGCGTGACGGGTCGACCTCGTAGTCGATCGTCTCGATCCACTCGACGTCAGGGCCGAAGCGCGCTTGGCCTGCCATGTCCAGCGTCAGATGCACTCCCAACCCGCCGGGTTCGGGCACCGGGTAGATCAGGCGCGAGAACGGCGCCTTGGCATTGCAGCTGAAGTAATTTCCCTTGGCGAGATAGGCGCGCGGAATTCGGTCCAGCGGCATGCCGTCGATGTTGCGCGCCACATTGGTCGCCGAGAGCCCCGCGGCGTTGACGAGGAGGGCGCATTGCAGCGTCATTGGCGCCTCGCCGCCGGCGTCGATCTCGATCAGGCCGTTCGCCGCCTTGGCGCGGATCAGCGGCGTGTGAAACGCGAACGCCGTGCCGGCTTCCTCGGCTTCGCCGCGCAGCGAGAGCATGTAGGCGTGGCTGTCGATGATGCCCGTCGATGGCGACAGCAGCGCGGCGTCGCAGGCCAGCGCCGGCTCCAGCGCGCGTGCCGCCTCGCCCGTGAGCTGCTGCATGTCGAGCACGCCATTGGCCTCGGCATGCGCCTTGATCGATTGCAGCTTCTCGGTCTCCTGCGGGCTGGTCGCGACGATCAGCTTGCCGCAATTCTTGTGCGGGATGCCGCGCTTGGCGCAGTAGCGGTAGAGCGCGTGCTTGCCGTCGACGCACATGCGCGCCATCCAGCTCCCGGCGCGGTAGTAGATGCCGGCATGGATCACCTCGCTGTTGCGCGAGGAGGTGATGGTGCCGATCGCCTCGGCCTCCTCGAGCACGATGACCTCGCGTCCGGCCTGCGCAAGCTTTCGAGCCACCGCGAGCCCGACCACGCCGGCTCCGATGACGACGCAATCGACCTTATCCATGGTTGTGCAGGAGGTCCGCTGGAGGCGCCGGTGGCATCAGGCCTGGAGAGAATGCCGCGCGGCCGTTTTCCGTTAAGGAAGAATTTATCATGTCAGGGCAATTGCCGTATTTCACGTCACATTTTTCTGTTGCGCGTACAGGCGTTTACCCGATCCAAACGCGTGAAGCCAGACAATCCGACGTTGAAATCGCGGGTGGCTGATGGCTGAGAAGAACTGGCACGAGGGCAGCACGCTTCCGATTGCTGTGCAGGCCGTTGTGTGCCTGGCCGGCACGGTTGCGCCCGCGCGCGCCTTTGCGCTGTCGGATGGCTTCGCCGCGCCGAGCTATCTCGGCCAGCTCGATCCCAACGTGGTCTGGGAAGTCCTGATCGCGGGCATCGTCGTCTGCGCGTTCCTCGGCGCGATCGTGCTGTGGATCCATTCCTCGCTGCGCCGGACCAGGCGTCTACAGTTGCGGCGCAACGCCTTCGTCTCCTCCGCCATGAACAATCTCAATCAGGGCGTGGTCATGACGGATGCGCAGCGCCGCATCATCTTCTGCAACGACCGCTATCTCGAGATCTACGGCCTGACGCGGTCGGAACTCTGGGCCAATATGGACGGCCATGAGCTTCTTAAGCTCCGGCGCAAGCGCGGGGTGCTCGGCGGCATCTCCGACGACGAATTCTACGAGAAGGCGGCGAGCCACAACGGCCTGGTCACCGAGCTGCCCGACGGGCGAGCCATCCTGGTGAAGTTTTTCGTGCTGCCGAACGGCGGCTCGGTGGCGACGCATCTGGACGTCAGCGAGCAGCGCAAGCTGTCGCGACAGCTCGCTTCCACCAAGCAATTCCTGGAATCGGTGCTGGACCATGTGCCGGCCTGCGTGGCCGCGAAGAACATCGAGGACGGCTGCTACATCTTCGCCAACAGCGCCTATGAGCGGTTCTGGGGGTTCTCGCGGGATCATGCCGTCGGCAAGAACGCACGCGAGCTGTTTGCGCCGGTCTCGGCAGCCAGTATCGAGGCGACCGACCGGGCGGCGCTCAACTCCCCGGACGGCCAGTTCCGTAACGAGTTCGAGGTCGACCGCGGCGGCGAGCGGCGCATGGTCGCCTCGATTCGGATCGTGGTCCGCAACGAGAGCAACAAGCCCGAGTTTCTGCTGCTGGTGTTCGAGGACATCACCGACCGCCGGTCGCTGTCGCAGGAGCTGGAGAGCACGAAGAAGTTCCTCGAGCTGGTGGTCGACAACATCCCGGTGGCGCTGATCGTCGAGCAGGTCAAGGACGGCCGCTATCTGCTCGCCAATCGCAGCGCGGAGACGATCCTCAACCGCCGGCGCGAGGAGGCCACGGGCCTGACCGCGTCCGACATCTTCAACCCCAAGGAAGCCAAGCTGATCATCGCGCGCGACGAGGCCGCGATCAAGAAACGCGGGATGATCACCGAGGAGCATCCGATCTCCACCAAGGACGGCCTGCGGCTGTTCCTGACCCGCCGCGCCACCGTGCTCGGCGATACCGGCGAGCCGCAATATCTGATCAAGACCCACGAGGACGTCACCGACCGCCGGCAGACCGAGTCGCGCATGGCGCACATGGCCTATCACGACGGCCTCACCGATCTGCCGAACCGCGCCGCCTTCCTTCAGGCGCTGACCCAGATGATCGAGGCCTGCGAAGGCACCGGCGAGGAGTTCGCCGTCCTCTGCGTCGACCTCGACGGCCTCAAGGAGGTCAACGACGTCTTCGGTCATGCGCTCGGCGACAAGCTCCTGATCGAGGTGGCCAAGCGGCTCCAGGACTCCGCCCGTGGCGGCGTGGTGGCGCGCCTGTCCGGCGACGAATTCGGACTGATCATCGACGGCAAGCAGCCGGACGCGGGTCTTGCGCTGGCGCAGCAGATCGGCGACGCCGTCGCGAAGGACTTCCAGATCGACGGCCGGGCGGTCCGCGCCGGCGTCACCACCGGCATGTCGATCTTCCCGCACAATGGCACTGACGGCGCCTCGCTGCTCGCCAATGCCGGTGCGGCGCTGTTCCGCGCCAAGCAGAAGTCGCGCGGCACGATCAGCCTCTTCCAGCCGGAGATGGACCAGCAGATCCGCGACCGCCGCGTGCTGCACCAGGACCTGTCGGTGGCCATCAAGAACGGCGAGCTCTCGCTTGCCTTCCAGCCCCAGGGCGCCGCCGGCCACAGCGTCGCCGAGAGCGAGATCATCGGCTTCGAGGCGCTGGCGCGCTGGCAGCATCCGGTACGCGGCCAGGTCTCGCCGGCCGAATTCATCCCAATCGCCGAGGAGAGCGGTCTGATCGTCGAGATGGGCGAGTGGATCCTGCGCGAGGCCTGCCGCGAGGCGGCGTCCTGGCCGAAGCCGCTCCAGGTCGCGGTCAATCTGTCCCCGGCGCAGTTCATGCACGGCGACGTGGTTGGCCTCGTCCATTCGATCCTGCTCGAGACCGGCCTTGCACCCGGCCGGCTCGAGCTGGAGATCACCGAGGGCGTGTTGATCGAGGACTTCGACCGGGGCCTCGCGCTGCTGCGCCGCCTGAAGGCGCTCGGCGTGCGCATCTCCATGGACGATTTCGGCAGCGGTTACTCCTCGCTGAGCTATCTCCAGGCGTTCCCGTTCGACAAGATCAAGATCGACCGGGCCTTCATCACCAATCTCGGCCGCAATCCGCAATCGGCTGCGATCGTGCGCGCGGTGATCGATCTCGGCCACGGCCTCGAAATGTCGATCATCGCCGAGGGCGTCGAGACGGTCGAGCAACTCGCCTTCCTCGCCAAGGAGGGCTGTGACGGCGTGCAGGGCTATCTGCTCGGCAGGCCCCTGCCGATCGGGAAATATGCCGGGCTCGTCGGCCGCGCTGAAGTCATGGAGCTTGCGCTCAAGACCGGCTAGAGCGTTCGAGCGAAGTGGACGCCGGTTCGCGTCAAGAAAAACCGTCAGAATAAGAACCTAGAGACCCCGTTCCGATTTCATCGGAACGGAAATGGCTCTAGTGATGATGGGGCGCTTTGCTTCCATTCGACGGCTTCATGGCGGATTACGACCTCGCGATCATCGGCGGCGGCCTGAACGGTGTCAGCCTCGCGCGCGATGCGGCAGGCCGCGGCTTGCGGGTGATCCTGTTCGAGCAGGGCGATCTCGGCAGCGCGGCATCGTCGGCAACACCGCGGCTGATCCACGGCGATCTGTCGGTGCTGGAGCGGCGCGGGTTCCGGCGGGTGCGCCGGGCCCTGGCCGAGCGCCGGACCTGGCTCCGGATCGCACCGCATCTGGTCCGGCCGATGCGCTTCGTGATCCCCGCGCATTCCGACGAGCGGCCGCCATGGCTGCTGCGTGCCGGCCTGTATGTCTATGACGGTCTCACGAACCGGGGCGGCCTGCCGCCCTCGGCCACTCTCGACATCACGCATCATCCGGTCGGCAACGCGCTGAAGCGCCCGTTCGGTACGGCGTTCGAATATTCGGACTGCGTCGTCGATGACTCTCGCCTGGTGGTGCTGACGGCGCTGGATGCCGCTGAGCATGGGGCGGCGATCCGGACTGGTGCGCGTTGCGTCCGTGCGGACAGAACCGACATTTGGCGGCTCGCGGTGGTCGATCGCGGCCACCGCCGCACCATCACGGCGCGGGCACTGGCCAACGCCACCGGCGGCTGGACGCCAATGGTTGCTGAGACCGTGCTGCGGCAGCCGCAGCCCGCGATGGCGGCCACGCAGATGAGCCAGATCATCGTGCCCAGGCTGTTCGATTCCGAGAACGTCTACGTCTTTCAGAACAATGATGGACGGCTGATCTTCGCCCGCCCGTTCGAGGGCCACTTCACGCTGATCGGCACGGTCACGCACGCCTTCACCGGCGATCCCGCAATTGTGGCGATGCCGGGGGCCGACGTCGGCTATCTCTGCGAAGCGGCGAGCCGCTATTTTCGTCAGCGCGTCGCCCCGACCGACGTGGTCCGGACAGTCTCCGGCGTCAACCTGGCGCTGGCGTCCCTGCGCGGCCGCGACGGCACGATGCTGTTCCATGCGCGCCAGCGCAAGGCGCCGCTGCTCACCATGTTCGGCGGTGACGTCACCACCTCGCGCCTGCGCGCGGAGTGGGCGGTGACGAAGCTGACGCCGTTCTATCCGATGTCGCCGCCCTGGACTGCCGGCGCCGCGCTGCCCGGCGGAGATTTTGCCTGGGAGCGTTTCGACACCGAAGTCGACCTTGCGCGCGACCGCTGGCGGTTTCTCTCGGAGCCAGAGGCCCAGCGTCTGGTCGGGGCTTATGGGACGCGGTTGTCCGCAGTTCTCGGTGACGCCAGGAGCCGCGACGATCTCGGCCCGGGCTTCGGTCCCGAACTGACCGGCGCCGAGGTCCGCTATCTGATGGCTCGCGAATGGGCCCGCTTCCCCGAGGACGTCCTGTGGCGCCGCTCCAAGCTGGGCCTGACCATGCCTGCGGCGGACCGCGACGCGCTGGCGTCGTTCATGGCGAATGTGATGTGAACGATCTCTCCCGGCACGGTTGAGCTAGGGACGATCGGCGGCTAGCGTGCGGCGGAATCGGGGTTGGCAGGATCATGACGGACGAGTTGCCCAGAACAGGCGCCGCGGCTGATGCGGCCGGCGGAGATGCGCTTCCTGCGGCGGGCCAGCCGCTGCTGCGCATCGAGGGCGTCGCCAAAACCTTTGGCACCTTCCGCGCCGTGGATGGCGTCTCGCTGGACATCAAGGCTGGCGAATTCTTCGCGCTGCTCGGGCCCAGCGGCTGCGGCAAGACCACGCTGCTGCGCATGCTCGCCGGCTTCGAGGCGCCGGACGAGGGGCGCATCCTGCTCGGGGACAAGGACATCGCGCAGGCGCTGCCGCATGAGCGCCCGATCAACATGATGTTCCAGAATTACGCGTTGTTTCCGCATCTGTCGGTGCGCGATAACATCGCCTTCGGCTTGAAGCGCGCCGGCATGGCACGCGCCGACATCGCCGCCCGTGTGGCCGAGATGGTCGCCCTGGTGAAGCTCGAAGGGCTCGACAAGCGCAAGCCGGATCAGCTCTCCGGCGGCCAGCGCCAGCGCGTCGCGCTTGCCCGCGCACTGGCGCGCCGCCCGCAACTGCTGCTGCTCGACGAGCCGCTCGCGGCGCTCGACAAGAAGCTGCGCGAGAATACGCAAGGCGAGCTGATGGAGCTGCAGCGCCGGCTCGGCATGACCTTCATCGTCGTCACCCACGATCAGGAGGAAGCCATGACGATGGCGAGCCGGATCGGCGTGATGAACACCGGCAGGCTTGCTCAGGTCGCGAGCCCCCGCGAGCTCTATGAAGCTCCGCGCTCGCGCTGGATCGCGGAGTTCGTCGGCGACGTCAATGTGTTCGACGGCGAGACCAGATTGCGCGACGGTCATCGTCTGGTCATTGGTACGCGTGATGCGGGTACGTTGGTGGTGGCCGAGCCGCGCGAACCGGTCGGTGCGGGAAGATTCTCGATCGCGATTCGTCCCGAGAAGATCAAGTTGTCGCGCCGCGCCCCGGTCAGCGAAGCCGGTCGTGAAACCACGATCAACAGCCTGGACGGTGTGATCGCGGACATCTGCTATCTCGGCGGCACCACCACCTATAAAGTGAAGCTCGATACCGGCGGAATCGTACGGGCCTCCGTCTCCAACAGCGCGCGTCTGTACGTCGACGCCTATAGCGTGGGCCAGCAAATCGTCGCCTGGTTCACGCCCGATGATTGCGTGGTGCTGCCGTCATGAGCTCCCGCCGTATCTTCGCGCGTCCGGCGCGCTTTGCCGCGATCGCCCCCTATGTCTGGATGGTGCTGTTCTTCCTGGTGCCGTTCGCGTTCGTGCTCAAGATCAGCCTGTCGCTGACGGCGATCGCGCAGCCGCCTTACGAGCCGGTGTTCGACCTGATGGCGGGGTGGGACGCGCTCAAGGCGGCCTTTGCCGCACTGTCGATCGACAATTTCAAGCTGCTCGTCTCCGACGACATCTATGTGTTCGCCTATGTGCGCAGCCTCACCGTCGCTGTGACCGCGACTGCGCTGCTGCTGCTGATCGGCTATCCCATCGCCTACGGCATGGCGCGACTGCCGAAGAGCTGGCAGGCGGTGGCGATGGTGCTGGTGATCGTGCCGTTTTGGACCTCGTTCCTGATCCGCATCTATGCCTGGATCAACATCCTCCAGCACGACGGGCTGCTGAACCAGATCCTGCTGGCGCTACACCTGGTCAGCCAGCCCCTGGTCTGGCTTTCCACCGACAGCGCGATGTATATCGGCATCGTCTATTCCTATCTGCCCTTCATGATCCTGCCGCTCTACGCCACGCTCGCCAAGATGGAGCCAGCGCTGGAGGAGGCGGCTGGCGATCTCGGCGCGCCGCCGTGGCAGGTGTTCTGGCTCGTCACCTTCCCGCTGTCGCTGCCCGGCGTCGGTGCCGGCGTGCTGCTGTGCTTCATTCCCATCGTCGGCGAATTCGTCATCCCGGACCTTCTGGCCGGCTCCAATTCGCTGATGATCGGCCAGACCCTGTGGCTCGAATTCTTCACCAACAAGGACTGGCCGGTCGCCTCTGCCGCGGCCATCGTGCTGCTGGTGGTGCTGCTGATGCCGCTGCTGCTGTATGAGCGGCTCCAGAAGCGGCAGCTGGAACAGGGGCGCTGACGCCATGCGCAAGGTCTCACGCCTGTCCCGTTTCAACATCGCCTCGCTCGCGCTCGGGCTGGCGTTCCTTTACTTGCCGATCCTCATCCTCGTCATCTACTCCTTCAATGCTTCGCGGCTGGTGACGGTGTGGGGCGGCTGGTCGCTGCGCTGGTATCACGAGTTCTTCAACGACCGCGCCATGATCGAGGCGGCCTGGATGAGTTTTCGCGTTGCGGTCTCCTCCGCGACCATCGCCACGCTGCTCGGCACGCTCGCCGCGGTCGCATTGTCGCGCGGCGAGCGCTTCCGCGGCCGCACGCTGTTCTCCGGCATGCTCTACGCGCCGCTGGTGATGCCCGAGGTGATCACGGGCCTGTCGCTGCTGCTGTTGTTCGTCGCGCTGAACGCCGAGCGCGGCTTCTGGACGGTGACGATCGCCCATACCACGCTGACGATGTGTTTCGTCGCCGTGGTCGTGCAGTCCCGCCTCGGCTCGCTCGACCGTTCGCTGGAGGAGGCGGCGATGGACCTTGGCTGCGACCCGGTCCGCGCCTTTCTTTCGGTGACGCTGCCGTTGATCGCCCCCGCGATCGTCGCAGGCTGGATGCTGGCCTTCACGCTGTCGCTGGACGATCTCGTGATCGCGAGCTTCACGACCGGGCCGGGGTCGGCGACCTTGCCGATCCGGATCTATTCCGAGGTGCGGCTGGGCGTGAAGCCGGAGATCAACGCGATCTGCACGCTGGTGATCGCCCTGATCGCGGTGGTCATCGTGATCGCCTCGCTCGCTTCGAAACTGTCGAGCTCGCAGGGCGAGAGCGCGGCGCCGCTGTAGCCGTTCGTGCAGCGTGCCATCCTCGCGCCGCGCCCTGCACCGCCGCCCCGAGCTGCCGCAGCGCCAGGGCGTCGAGCGGAAATTCCAGCAGGATATGGATCAGGCTCAGCGCCAGCAGGAAGGTGAAACCGAACGCGTAGTCGTAGAAGTAGAGCGCGGTGGAGGCTGCGCTGGCGGCGGCCATCGCCGCCAGCCGCGCCTTCGGGACTGCGGTCCAGCGGATGACGTCGGCTTTGATGAACCAGTTGAGGTAATGATAGGTATAGACGAAGGCGAGCAGGCTCGTCAGCCTGGTGTCGAGGACGAGACCGGGTACGCCGAACAGCCGGCTGAGCGCCGGGCCGACATTGCCGAAATAATCTTGTCCAACCCGGGCAAAGCTTGCGATCCGGACTTCGGCGGTTGGCGGCAGCAGCAGGATCGTAGCAATCGCGACGAGGTAGACAGCCACCAGCGCAGCCTGGACGCGGCTGCCGGATCGGTGCGCGCCGAGCACCATGAAGATCAGCGTGAACAGCGAGACGTGGACCAGGGTCGGAATCAGGATGCCGATGACCGCGAGCGAAGACCCGCTCGAATACATGGTCGCGGACAGGGCGAGTGCCGTCATGAACAGCAGCATGCTCTCGATCGCCGAGGTGGTGGCCGCGAGCATGGCGCAGACGATCAGCGCGCCCCACATCGCAAAGCCGAACCAGGAGGCGTTGTCGATCAGGGCCGCGACCACGGCGATGATTGCGAGGGCTGCCGCAATCCCGCGATGTGGCAGGTAGTAGCTGCGGTCGTGCAGCCACGAAATCTCGGTGAAGTAGTGCGCCGGGCCGAGCACGACATAAGCCAGCAGGAGCAGCTCGAACGGCATCAGATAGGCCGCCGCGAGCGCCAGCAGCATCAGGCCGAGATGGATCGCGTCGTTGCTGCGCATGATGCCGTGCCCTGCATTGGGGCACGGAGGTTAGAGCAGGCGTGGACAACCCGCAATTGTCCACGTTGTCGCTCGAACGTCCTGCTTGCGGCGACCCGATGCGTCCTGTCGCGTCAGGACTTCACCGCACCTGCCGTGAGCCCGCCCACCATGTAGCGGCGGAAGGCATAGTAGATCGCGGCCGGCGGCAGTGCGTAGATGAAGCCGGTCGTCATCAACAGCTCCCACGGCGAGTCGTCGGCGGCGAGGAAGTTGCCGAGCGCGACGGGGAGGGTGATCTCGCGGTCGTTCGAGAGCAGCAGGAACGCGTAGAGATATTCGTTCCAGGCCAGCAGCACCGCATAAGTGCCGATCGCGACCAGCGAGGGCATCATCAGCGGCAGGTAGACCAGACGGAAGATCTGGAGGGTCGTCGCACCGTCCATCACGGCGGCTTCGTCCAATTCGACGGGCAGCTTGTCGGAGGCCTGCTTGAGCACCCAGATCGCGTAAGGGCTGGCGATGGTCACCATCGCCAGGATCAGCGACCAGTGATTGTTGAGCAGGCCGTAATTGCCCATGGTGCGGTACATCGGCACGGCAAGGAACGCCGCCGGGATGAAATAGGTGAACAGCGCGAGATTCATCACGACCCGCCCGCCGGGCACCTTCAGCCGCGAGATCGAGAATGCCGCGGCGGTGGCGATGAACAGCGTCAGCACGCCGACGGATGCCGCGATCACCAGCGAGTTCCAGAACTGTATGTAGAAGTCGCGCAGGAAGTAGTGCTGTTGCTTGAACACGATTTCGAAGTTGTGCAGCGTCGGATGGTCCGGCCACAGCTTGCCGGAGAATGCGTCCTCCTTCGGCGAGATCGCGAACAGGAACATGTGGTAGATCGGAATCATCGTCCAGAGGAAGACGGGAATGCCGATCAGCAGCAACCGCGCTTCGGTTGCGACTTCGCGCAGGGTGGGGAGCTTCATCGCGACAACCGTTTCATCATGAAGTACACGAGCGGCAGGACGAACGGCATTGCGCAGACGATCGATGCCATGGCCAGGCTGAGCTGGTCGAGCCGGAGATAGCGGATGCCGAGGGTCGACAGCACATGCGTGAGGTCGGCCGGGCCACCGCCGGTGAGCAGATAGACGCTGTTGAAGTCGCCGAGCGTCCAGATCATCGAGAGCAGCGTGCAGGTGACGTAGAGCGTCTGCATCGACGGCCAGGTGATGTAGCGGAATTTCTGCCACCAGCTCGCACCGTCGACCTCGGCGGCCTCGAACAGATCGTGCGAGATCGCAAGGCGGCCGGTGATCAGGATCAGCGTCCAGAACGGCAGCGACTTCCAGATGTGCACCGCGATCGCCATGCTGAGCGCCACGGTGGGGTCGTTGAGCCAGTTCGGGCCGTCATCGCCGGTCAGGGAGAAGATGAGGTGATTGACCATGCCCCATTCGGGATTGAGCATGAACCGAACCGACAGGATGGTCGGGATCGACGGCACCGCCCAGGGCAGGATGAAGATCACCGAGAGCCATTTGATCCAGGGGCGCTGCACCGCGAAGAAGCCGGACAGGAACAGCGCGATCAGCATCTTGATGTTGATGCCGATGACCAGGAAGATCAGCGTGTTGACCGCGGCGCGCGCGAAGATCGGATCGTTGTAGAGCGCGACATAGTTCGACGGGGCCCGCGCCAGCCACAGCCCGTAGCCGACGGGGTAGACCACGAAGGCAAGGAAAACGAGCAGATAGGGCGCAAGCAGCACGATGCCCCAGACCTGCGGCGGGGTCAGCCGCGACGACAGGGGCGGGCCGGGGAGTGCCTGATCGCCAGAGAGCGTGATCGCCATTCTTTTCGGACTCTTCAAAGAGATGCCGGCCGCGAAACGCGGCCGGTGTTGTTCTAGCACCTCTCCCCGCGAGGCGGGGAGAGGCAGGATGATTTAACCCGCGACCTGCTTGATGCGGGCGATCAGTTCGTCGACGGCCTTGTCGACCGGAACCTTCTCGCTGACGACGCGGTTCATCGCCTTCGCCCACACGTTCTCGTTGTTGAGGATCGTGAACTTCCAGTTTTTGGTGAAGTCGAACGCCGCGGTGCCGCCCTTGAACTGCGTGTAGACGGCCTTGCGGTGCTTGTCAGCCTGCCAGAACGGGCTTTCCTGGCTTTCCTTCGTCACAGGGAACCAGCGGCCGAGCGCGCCCTCGATGTAGGGGCGGACGTTCTCTTCCTGGAGCAGGAAGCTGATGAACTGCTTGGCCTCTGCCTTGTTCTTGGCCGCGGTGAAGACCAGTCCGGTCTTGACGTCGGAGCGGTAGCGGATGGTCGAACCATCCGGCGCCTTCGGGAAGGACGCCGTCACGATGTCCTGCTCGTAGGCCTTCTTGCCGGCTTCGCGCTGTTCGGGCGTGAGCGCCTGGTTCTGGGAGTCCTCGAACCACTTCGCGGCGATCGAGATCGTGAAATTGTGGGTCATCACGATGGTCTTGTTGTGGAACGCGACGTTGTTGTCGGGATCCTTCCAGGTCGTGGAGGATGGCGGCGTGCAACCCTTGATGTAGGTGTCGGTGTAATCCTTCATCGCCTTGATCAGGTTCTCGCGAACCGTGGGATCGTCGACCGTGAGCTTGCCGTCGTCGTCGACCAGCTTGACGTGGTAGGCGTCCATGAAGGTGTAGAACGACTGGAAGGCGTCGGTGGATTCCACGCCCATCGGCTGGCCGACGGCATAGATGCGCTGGCCGGTGGCCTTGCGGATCCCCGGCTGCACCTTGTCGCACCAGAACGTCCAGTAGCCCGTCCAGTCGTTCGGGATATCGGCGAGCTTGAAGCCGGACTTCTCCAGCATGTCGTTCCAGATCTGGACGTGCATGCTCTGCTGCTTCAGCGGGAAGCCGTAATAGGCCTTCTTCTTGGTGACGTCGTTATAGAGGATCGACGCATCCAGCGTGTTCTGCACGAACCGGCCCTTGATCGGCTCCATCACGTCGGAGAGATCCTCAAGCTTGCCTTCATAGGCCCACTTGCCCTGCGCCTGGACGTCATAAGAGTCGGAATAGGCGACATCGGGCACGGTGCCGGCATCGAGCGCGGCGACCGTCTTCGGAATCATGTCCTGGATCGCGTATTGCGACAATTCGACCTTGATGCCGGTCTTGGCTTCGAACTTCTTGATCGTCTCGATCAGTGCGTCGTCTTCGGAGCGATAGAAGCCCTTGCCCCACCAGACCGTGATCGTCTTCTGCTGCGCAAATGCGGGTGCAGCGGCTGCAAACAGCCCGGCCGCAGCGACCGCCAGTGATACTGCGCCAATAACCTTGGATTTCACGTTTTTCTCCCTCAAACGGCCGGTGTTTTTAACCGGTCGTATAAAACACTAGCGCATGGCGTTAGCTCGATCTAGCGGCATGTTGTCAGACATAGGTCGCGGGGATGGGCCTTGCGGAGATCCTTAACGCGTGCATCGATCCAATCACCGCATCAATTCGCCCTGATCAATTCGCGCCTTCCGAGGAACTCCAGTTTGGGGAACGGTCTCGTCCCGCTCGGGCGAGCCGTCAGCGTTTCCGCTTTAGACCCGTCGATATCGTGTTCGAACTTGCCTCAGCGGATCGGGGCCGGGGCTTGCCATGCCCGCCGGCTCGAGAAGGAGAGCGCCATGCCTCGAGGAGCATCTTCAAAAACTGGCTGGCATGCGGCGATAGCGTCGCTCCGCGCCTGCGCACGATTCCGATCGTCCGCGACACTTCCGGCTCGATCAGCCGAACGGTGTGAATGATCGGATGACCGGCGGCGGGCGTCGCGAGCCTCGGCAGCACAGCGATGCCCAATCCCTCTTCGACCAGGCCAAGCGAGCCGGAGAGGTGGGCGACTTCATAAGACCAGTTCAGCTGCAGGCCCTGCCGCGCCAGCGCATTGTCGATCAACGCGCGATTGCCGCTGTTGCGACCGACGGTGATGACCCGGTGCGACACGATCTCCGACCAGCTCACCTGCTTGCGCGATGCCAGCGGATGGTCATGACGGCAGGCCAGGACGAACGGGTCCTCAACCAATTTCTCGAATTCGATTTCGGCATGCGAAGCGCCGATGAAATTGATGCCGAAGTCGGCTTCTCCGCGCGCGACCGCTTCCAACCCCTCATTGGCGCCGATATCCAGAATGCGGATGCGGATGCGCGGATACGCTTCGGCGAACCGGCCGATCGCTCGCGGAAGAAAATAGAACACCGCTGTCGGCACCGCAGCCACGGAGACCAAACCCGAACTTCGCGCGCCGATATCATGGATGGCGAGCACCGAGGTCTCGAACTCGTCGATGAGACGGCGGACCTTCGGCAGGAAGTCGCGGCCCGTCATGGTGAGATTGACGTGGCGCGTGGACCGTTCGAGCAGCGGCGCTCCGAGACTTTCCTCCAGCTTCTGAATGCGCCGGCTGAGCGCCGGCTGGGACAGATTCAGCGCCTTCGCGGTCCGGACGAAGCTGCCCATCTCCGCGACGGTGATGAACGCCTTGAGGTCGAGCAGTTCTGCGTTCATGGCAAGGCTCCATTATGTCGACTTACGACATAATACCTCAGATATTTGCATTTCACAAAAGAGTTCGGAGGGAGGATGCTCTGGTTCAGGCGAGCATGTCGCCGAACGGAAGAACATCATGAACGATCAGATTGCCATTCCCTGTGTGGTCATGCGCGGTGGGACCTCGCGCGGACCGTTTTTCCTGGCTCGCGACCTTCCTGCCGATCCCAACGCGCGCGACGCGGTCCTGTTGTCGGTAATGGGAGGTGGGCACGATCTCGGAATCGATGGAATCGGCGGCGGCAATGCCGTGATCAACAAGGTCGCGATCATCGGACCGGCAACGGTGCCCGACGCCGATGTCGACTACCTGTTTGCCCAGGTGCGCGTTCGCGAAGGGATCGTCGATACCTCGCCGAACTGCGGAAACATGCTGGCGGCGGTCGGGCCGTTCGCAATCGAAGCTGGCCTGGTCGCCGCTACCGCAGATCGCACCCATGTGCGTATCCATAACGTCAACACCGGTAAGCTGGTCGATGCGACGGTCGCCACTCCCGGAGGACGGGTGACCTATGAGGGCGGGGCGCGGATCGACGGGGTACCGGGAACGGCCGCGCCCATCGAACTGTCGTTCCCCAACGCGGCCGGCGCACGCACCGGTCGCCTGTTGCCGACAGGACGTCCGGTCGACCGTATCGGAGGGATCGACGTGACCTGCATCGACGCAGCCATGCCCGTCATGCTGGTCCGCGCGGCAGATCTCGGATGGACCGGCCGCGAGGCCCCTCCGGCCTTCGCCGACGGCGCCTTCCGCGGGCGGCTCGAACATTTGCGCATCGAGGCTGGACGCCGGATGGGTTTTCCGGATTCCGCGTCAATGGTGATTCCGAAGCCGGTTCTGATCGCGCCTGCAAGCGGGGCGGCGTTGAACGTCAGGTACTTCATGCCGCACGACTGCCATAGCGCGCTGGCGGTGACCGGTGCCGTCGCGATCGCGACCGCCTGTGTGACGCCCGGGACGATCGCCGCAGAGATGGTTGGATTGCTTGCACCTCCGGTGCCGATCACGCTCGCCCATCCCTCCGGCCAGCTCGTGGTTCGGCTGGAGCCCGGCCCGGTTGCCCGGGTGCAGCGGACAGCCCGGCGAATTCTCGAGGGCCATGTCTTCGCCCGTCGATCGCACGTCCCTCATTCCGTCCTGGCAGCCTGAAGCCGGACCGCTTTCAAAGCCTTCAAAAATCAGAGCCATGAAAAATCAGAGCCATGGGAGAAACGAGAATGCAGAAGCAAGCGCTGGTCGGGCCCGTGAACAGTGAGACGCGAAAGCCATTCTACCGGATCCTCTACGTCCAGGTGCTGATCGGTCTCATGTTGGGCGTCCTCACCGGCCATCTCTGGCCTGAGTTCGGTGCCGCGCTGAAGCCCTTCGGCGATGGCTTCGTGAAGCTGGTCAAGATGATGATCGCGCCGATCGTGTTCTGCACCATCGTCAGCGGCATCAACAGCATCAGCGATTCCCGCGAGGTCGGCCGCACGCTGGTGAAATCCATGGCGCTGTTCTACCTGCTGACCGTGCTCGCACTGCTGGCCGGGCTGGTCGCCGTGTTGCTGATCCAGCCGGGCGTCGGCATGCATGTGTCCGTCAGCACGCTGGATCCGTCGGTGGCCGCGAAATTCACCAAACAGGCGAGTGCGATCGGATTTGCGGACTTCATGCTGCACATCATCCCGCATTCCTTCTTTGGCGCGTTTGCCGACGGCGAAGTGCTGCCGGTCCTGCTGGTCTCCATCCTGATCGCCTTTGGCCTGAGCCGTGCCGGCGATGGGGGCGCGGTGGTTACGAAGGCGGTCGATTCCTTCTCTCAGGTCCTGTTTGTGTCCTTTGGCTTCGTCATGAAGCTCGCTCCGCTCGGCGCCTTTGGCGCCATGGCGTTCACCGTGGGCCGCTACGGCATTCGATCGATCGGCTCGCTCGGACTGCTGATCCTGACATTCTATATCGCCTGCTCCGTCTTCGTGGTCGTCGTGCTCGGCACGCTGGCGCGGCTGAACGGCTTCAGCCTGTGGAAGACCATTCGCTACTTCAAGGAAGAGCTGCTGATCGTGCTCGGCACATCATCGTCGGAACCGGCGCTGCCGGGAGCGCTGCGCAAGCTGGAGCAGCTCGGATGCCGGAAAGGCGTGTCCGGCCTCGTGTTGCCGATGGGCTATTCCTTCAATCTGGACGGCAGCGCCATCTATCTCACCCTGGCCTCCATCTTCATCGCGCAGGCCTGCGACGTCCACCTGTCGTGGGGGCAGATTGCGGCGATGCTCGGACTGATGCTGCTGACGTCCAAAGGCGCGGCTGGCGTCACCGGCAGCGGCTTCGTGGCGCTTGTCGCGACCCTCTCCGTCATGCCGGATCTGCCCGTGACCGGCGTGGCGCTGCTTGTCGGCATCGACCGTTTCATGTCGGAAGCGCGGGCGCTGACCAGCATGATCAGCAACTGCGTCGCAGCCATTACCGTTTCGCTGTGGGAGGACGCCTGTGACCGCGAGGTGTTGGCTCGCGAACTGGGAGGAAGCGGCGCTCTCAAGGTCGCGGCCGGATCGAAGATCGGTGGAGGAGCAGTGCTGCAGGGGGACAAGGCCTGGATTTCGACGACGCAATCGGCCGCTTAACGCCGCCTCCGGGATGCAATCGGCCGCACTGCTCGATTTGGATTTGGCAAGTCGCTGGCATGTCGAGCTTGTTGAGCTCGGGCTACCGAAATCCGCGAAGGCTGCGTTGATCAGCCTAGTTGGATTTGGCGTTTTCCTTCGCGTTCTCTTTGGCGTTCTCCGCCGTCGGCGATTCCGCCGGTGGAGGACGCTTTCCGCTGCCGGTGATGCGCTCGATCGCGGAGCGCACGGCGTCGCCCCCCTTGCGATCCTTCAGCATGTCGAGCAGCGGCGCGGAGGCCGGCGAGCGGCGGATCAGGCTTTCCGGATCGGGGAAGATCAGGGGATCGTCCCAGGGGCCCTGCACCACGAATGGCAATTCGAATCCCGACGTGCTGTTGAGGCTCGCCACGCCCTTCATGTCGTATTCGCGCGTCGGCACCGAGGCGGTGCCGGTGAGCGTGATCTTCGCCGCCGGCCCTTCGACACGGATGTCTTCGGCGGTCGCGACCCCATCGGAGAATTTCACGGCGATGGTGAGATTGTTGTACGGCGTCGAACCGTTGCGGAAATTGCCGCCGCCGGACAGCGGCCTCCGCTCCAGACGTTTCAGCAGCTGCTCGGCATTGAAGCCCGAGATCGCGCCGTCATGACCGGTGACGGTGGCGCTGCCGTCGAGCGACTGCACGAGGCCGAACGGGCTCGAGCCCGAGGCGAAGAGCGACACGTTGATGTTGCCGCGGCCGGATAGCTTGCTGAGGCCGAACAGTTCGGTGGCGCAGGCCTGGAGATCGACGTCGGTGAACTGGAATTGCGCCTTGATGTCGGCGACGGTGTCGGAGCGCGCGATGCCGAACGAGCCCTTGGCGATGCCGCCATAGACCTGCGCCTCGCCGACCGAGAGCGCCAGCGTGCCGTTGCGCAAATTGGCGCCGATCGCGGTGCGGCCGAGCCTGGTCGGCCCCACCGTCAGCTTTGCTGCCGACAGGCGCATGTCGAGGTCGGTCGTCGACAATCCGTTGAGATCGAACAGCTGCCTGTTCCAGTCCCGCGCGCCGCTCGCGAGCAGGCGGAAGGTGGAGATATAAGGCGTGAAGTCGAGCGCGTCGGCGGCAAGCGTCGCCTGCAGCGTCTGCCGGCCGTTATTGGCGTAGGTCATGACGCCCTCGGCGGCATTGCCGTCGAGCTCGACATTGACGTTGGTGAGCGCGATCGAGGCGCCGACGACGTTGGCGCGCGCCTTCAGCACGAAGCGGCCGAAGCCGCCGCTGGCGGGCTGTGGCTGCCCGGTCCAGCGCAGCGCGTTGCGCAAGGAGGGGCTGTCGATCGTCAGCGTGCCCTCCATCATCGGGCTGGTGCGGTTGGCGACGCTGCCGTCGAAGGCGAGCTTGAGCGGCGCGCTGGCGATCCGCGCCTTCAACCCCGAGCGCTCGCCGGAGAGGGCGGCGACGAAATCGGAAAAGCTGATCGAGCCGTCGACACGCTCGCCGCGCCAGTCGAACTGTCCGGTCGCGGCGAAGGAGCGCGAGATCGAAGGCCAGGCCAGCGACAGGTCGATGTCCTCGAACTTCTCGGTGCCGTGCGTGGCGGCGTCCTGGTAGTCGAGCACGCCGTCCTGGATCCGGATTTCGGAGAACGAGACCTGGTTCTCGGCGCCGGGCTTCATGGTGCGCGCGATGGTCTGGATGAAGGGCGTCCAGTTGCTCTGGCCGTCCGGCTTCAGGCTGACATGGATGCGCGGCCGCAGCAGCGTCAGGTCGGCGATCTCGAACCGTTGCAGCAGCAAAGGCAGCAGCCGCAGATTGGCGGTGAGCACGTCGACCTGGAGTGCGGGATCGCTGGTGCCGCCGCCCTTGAGGCCGACGTCGCGGAAGGAGATGTAGCTCGCCGGCAGCACCGAGATGTCGATTGCGCCCGCGACACTGAGCTCGAGCCCGGTGACGTCACGGATCTGCGCTTCGACCGCCTTGCGCAGCGCGTCGCGGTTGATGAGCCATGAGGTCGCGATCAGGGCGATCAGCGCGACGCCGAGCAGCGCCGCGATCGGCGTCCCGAGGCGCTTCATTCCTTGGGCCATGGTCAATGGCATGTCCTGATCGGGTTGGTCGTTGGAGCCAGGAGGGCGGGTCGGGAAACCTGCGTGCCCACGCCCAACCCCCGCAACTTGATGGTTTTTCTTGTCGCTTTCAAGGCCGCGGACGGTTCTGCCCACGGTGTGGGCAGCTTCTATCACCCGGGCGCGGTGCGGAGAACCCCGTATCATTGACGGCTTTGGAGGATTTCGCCTAATAATCGCCGCCAACAGGGCGCGCCGCCTCCAAGCCGAAGGTTCAGTCGAAGGTTATTTGCATGAACAAGGTCTATCCCGACGCGAAGTCGGCTCTCAACGGCATTTTGAAAGACAACATGATGATCATGTCGGGAGGCTTCGGCCTCTGCGGCATCGCCGAGGAGCTCTCGGACGCGATCCGCGAGTCCGGCGTCAAGGGCCTGACGGTGGTCTCCAACAATGCCGGCGTCGACGGCATCGGGCTCAGCCGCCTTTTGGAAACCCGGCAGATCAAGAAGATGATCTCGTCCTATGTTGGCGAGAACAAGCTGTTCGCCCAGCAATTCCTCGCCGGCGAGCTGGAACTCGAATTCAATCCGCAGGGCACGCTCGCCGAGCGCATCCGCGCTGGCGGCGCCGGCATCCCGGCCTTCTACACCAAGACCGGCGTCGGCACGCTGATCGCCGAAGGCAAGGAAGTGAAGGAGTTCGACGGCGAGAAGTATCTGATGGAGCGCGGCCTGTTCGCCGACCTCGCCATCGTGCATGCCTGGAAGGGCGACACCGCCGGCAACCTGATCTACCGCAAGACCGCGCGCAATTTTAACCCGATGATGGCGACCGCCGCCAAGATCACCGTCGCCGAGGTCGAGCATCTGGTTCCGGCCGGTGAACTCAATCCCGACCACATCCACACGCCCGGCATCTTCGTGAAGCGCATCGTCGAGGTCGGCACGGCCAAGAAGCGCATCGAATTCCGCAACACCCGCCCGCGTACCGCCGCTTAAGCGTATCAGGAGACACACATGGCCTGGACCCGTGAACAGATGGCCGCGCGCGCCGCAAAGGAATTGCGTGACGGCTACTACGTCAATCTCGGCATCGGCATCCCGACGCTGGTTTCGAACTTCATCCCCGACGGGGTCGATGTCAGCCTGCAGAGCGAGAACGGCATGCTCGGCATGGGCCCGTTCCCCTATGAAGACGAGGTGGACGCGGACCTGATCAACGCCGGCAAGCAGACGGTGAGCGAGCTGCCCTCGACCTCGTATTTCTCGAGCGCGGATTCCTTCGGGATGATCCGCGGCGGCCACATGGACCTGTCGATCCTCGGCGCCATGCAGGTGGCCCAGAACGGCGATCTCGCCAACTGGATGATCCCCGGCAAGATGGTCAAGGGCATGGGCGGCGCGATGGACCTCGTCGCCGGCGTCAAGCGCGTCGTCGTGGTGATGGAGCATTCGGCCAAGGACGGCTCCAAGCTCCTGAAGAAGTGCAATCTGCCGCTGACCGGCGAGCGCGTGGTCGACATGGTCGTCACGGATCTGGCGGTCTTCACCATCGACAAGCACGGCGACGGCGGCATGGCCCTGATCGAGCTCGCCGACGGCGTCTCGCTCGACGAGGTCAAGGCGAAGACCGAAGCCGAGTTTCGCGTGGCGCTGAAGAACAGCTGAGTTGACGATCCGCGAACAATGGGAAAGGGCCGGGCTTTGTCCCGGCCATTTTCATTGAAGTACCGACGCGCACTGCTTCCACATCGCAATGACGGAGTATGAGGCGCGGCCGAGACTCTGCTATTTCGCGAGTCAGGCCCGCCCTACGACCTCACCGCCCACACCTTGCTCCAGCGCGCCGACACGCTGGCGACCCACGAGGTCTCCTCGCGTACCAGGCGGAAGCCGAGATTGGCGGGCGGCACGCCCTGGGCGCAGCCGCCGGCGCGGGCGTCGCGGATGAAATCGGTGACGTAGGCGCGGTGGGCGCCCTCGGCGACACGCACGCCGCAGTTCACGGTGGGGCGGCCGGCATTGCCGGCGGCGTCGACGCGCGAGCGCACGAAGCAGGTCGAGGTCCATTCCCAGACGTTGCCGGCGAGGTCTTCGACGCCGTGCTCGTTCGGGCCGAACTTGCCGAACGGATAGGCCGTGGTGTCGGAAAGGTCGCGTTCGGATTCGCGCTCATAGCGGCTGATCCAGCGCTTCGAAGGATCGTCGGCATCGACAGCGACGCCATCGTCCTTGAATCTGGAGCCTGCTGCAAAGGCCCATTCTGCATCGCTCGGCAGGCGGTAATGGTGGCCTGTCTTGCGCGACAGCCATCCTGCATAAGCCTCGGCATCGTGCCAGCTCACCTGCACCGCGGGACGATCGGCGGCGACCGCGACGTCGCGATCGAGCGCGCGGCAGGCGCCATCCTGCACACAGAGCTGATAATCGGATGAGGAGACCTGATTTCGCATGATGTGGAGCGGCCGGTCGACGCGCATCGCGCGCAGCGGCGCTTCCGCCTGCTGCCCGCCGCGCGTGAAATCGCCGGCCTCGCGATAGGACAGGCTGCCCGCTGCGACCCTGACGATCGCAGGCTCCGACGCCGTGCCGTGGACGGTCATGTCCGAGACCAGCGGCGCCATCGCGATCGGCCCGGCGAGTCCGGCGGCGCAGGCGAGTGCCAGTTTGAGCTTGAATGCGATCAGCATGGTCATTCCTCGAAGAAAGAAGGGGCCGGTGATGACCGGCCCCTTGTCGCGTTTAGTTGGTGGCGGCCGGTATTTCGGCAGGGGCCTTCACCTGCATCATCAGATCGTCGTTCCACTTGCCTTCGACCTTGAAGTGCGCGGTGGCGCCGAGGTCGGCGGCCTCGATCAGATTGTGCGTGACGTAGGCGTAGATGCCGGGCTGCTGGAACTTGTACAGTGCAGCTCCCGCCGAGCCGCCGCGGATGAACCAGGTCTCGAGCCCGACTTCGGGTGCATTACCGAACTTGCCGGTCTCCCAGACGTAGTCGCCATGGCCGCCGATCAGATGCGGGCGGCTGTCGCGGTTGGCCTGCGAATGCACCATCAGAACGTTCTCGCCGACCTTGGCAGTCAGTGCGTTCTTGCCGGTGAGCGCGCCGACCTTGCCGTTGAAAACGACGTGGGTGGGGGTCAGCTTTTTCATCACCTCTTCGGTGTCGGTGAAGGCTTCACCCGGCGAGTCGTAGGACTTGAAGTTGCCCTTCTCGTCGCGCGGCACGTACATGTCCTGCTCGCCGATGTAGTAGACCTTGTCGTACTTCAGAGCGTGGCCCTTGCCATCGTTCAGTCCGTCGCGCGGCAGCACCATCACGGCGCCGTTCATGCCGGAGACGACGTGCCAGGGGATCATCGGGCCGCCCGGAGCGCAATGGTAGACGAACACGCCGGTCTTGGTTGCCTTCCAGCGCAGCACGACCTGCTCGCCGGGATTGACCAGAGTGAGCGCGCCGCCACCGAGCGCGCCGGTCGCGGAATGGAAGTCGATGTTGTGCGGCATGGTGTTGGTCGCGGGATTGACCAGCGTCGTTTCGACGTAGTCGCCCTCGTGCACGACCATCAGCGGGCCCGGCATCGAACCGTTGAAGGTCATCGCCTGGAAGGTGGTGCCCTTCTCGTCGATGACGACCTTCTTCTCCTCGATCGTGAGCCTGAACTCGATGATCTTGGGGCCTTGCTTGGTCGCCTGCTCGTGCGCGTGCACGAAGGGCGGAGCGACCAGCTCTACCTTTTGGCGCGGCAGCTTGAGATCATCGGCCGCGAAGGCGGGGGTCGCCAGCATCAGCGCGGTCGCGGCGGCGCTGATCAATGCGGCTCTGCGGGTGAACATCGGAAGCATCCTTCATCTGGAAAGGTTTTTGATGACGGATGCAGTGTGCGCCGATCGTGGCAAGAGTGTTTGCGCTGCGACAAGGTTTTGCCGGATTCGTCTCCGCAACAGTACTTAGGTGTCTCAACGGAGCAGGATCGGTGACACCACGTTAACCGCATCCGACGGATTGATGCGGATGTCGAGGCCGAGCGACCAGCGGCCGGACAGCGGTGCCGACATTCTGACTCGCCACTGATCGTTGCCGACGCGTTCGGCGTTCGCGGTGATCGGCGCGACGCCGTGCTCGGGGTTGCCGAGCGTGACAGCAACCGCGTCGGCGCTCAGCGGCAACTCATTCGCATCTTCAAGCTGGATTGCGATTTCGACCGGACCGGCGCGCCCGGGCGAGACCGTGACGTTGGCCATGGCCTTTTCAGCATGGAGATGCGTGAAGAAGCTCTCGTCAGCTTCGGTCGTCGACGCGGGTGGGGCCGCCGCAGCCTGCTCCACGCGATGTGCAGGCTCTGCGGCCGCCGTTGTCTTCGTGCTTTCGGGAGCCTGTGCGCCGATGGCCTGCACGTCCAGCGTCACTTTCACTGCGCCGGCGTGCTCGAACGACAGCGTCACGGGCATCTGGTCGCCGGCATGGAGCGGCACATCGAGACCGATGAACATCAGGTGTCCGCCGCCGGGTGCAAGCGTCACGATTTGTCCGGGTGCGATGACAAGCCCCTTGTCGAGCGGGCGCATGGTCATGACACCGTCGTTGACGGTCATTTCGTGGATCTCGGTTCGAAGCGCATGGGCGGCCGATGCGGCCTGCAGCCGCTCCGGCGCGCGGCCCCTGTTCTCGATCGTCAGATAGCCGCCGGCGACCCTGGCTCCGCCGGGCGTCGCCCGGCTCCAGGCCCTGGTGATGACGAGATCGCCGCTGGTCGTGTCGGCCGCAAAGGCCGGCGCCCCGACAATGCATGCCAGCACGACCGCGCCGGCGAATGCGCGCTTGGATGAGATCATGGTCGAGGCCTTCGCGAAGACGTGACTAAAATAGATGTGTGGCAAGCCAGACCGTTGCCCAGATCGCCAGCGACAGCACGGCGAAGACGGCGATGGCCGCGGCCAGAGCGCGCACGGTGCCGGCCGGGGCCGGTGCGACCGGGGCCGGCCGGAAGTCGTCGAAACGCGGGATATGGCCGCGGACGTCGAGCAAGGAAAGAATCAGTTCGAGTGCGAGAAGCCTCATGGGCAAACGCTCCGGATGGCGTGCGAATTGCCATGATCATGGCCCCGAACCCGCCGCTGCGCTTTGCGCGAGCGCAATGTCTGCTGCACCCCCGCCGACTTTGCGCGAGCGCAAGGTCGCCTCCGCGGATCCGGGTTATTGGAGTGCATTCCGTGATTTGCCGTGATGTCTGCGCACGGCGGAAATTTACGAATGGGTAAGACATGAGAGCTGATCTTGCGGCGAGCTACGGCGAAGAACGATTGCCACGCTACACGAGCTATCCGACCGCGCCGCATTTTTCGACGGCGGTCGGACCGGACGCCTACGCCAGTTGGCTGGCGGAGCTGCCGGCGGGCGCCAGCGCGTCACTCTATCTCCACGTGCCGTTCTGCCGCGAGATGTGCTGGTATTGCGGCTGCCACACCCAGATCGTCCGCCGCGACGAGCTCATCGCCGGCTACCAGCGGACGCTGCGCAACGAGATCGAGCAGGTCGCCGCAACCCTTGGCCGCCGCATCAAGGTGGAGCACATCCATTTCGGCGGCGGCACGCCGACGATCATGCAGCCGGAAGCTTTCGCCGAGTTGATGGCGACGATGCGCCAGAAGTTCTTCGTGCTACTCTCGGCCGAAATCGCGGTCGAGATCGATCCCCGCACATTGACCGCCGACATGGTCGATGCCATGCGGCTCTCCGGCGTCAACCGTGCGAGCCTTGGCGTGCAGAGCTTCGATCCCGTGGTGCAGCGGGCGATCAACCGCGTGCAGAGCTTCGAGCAGACGGCTTCCGTGGTCGACATGCTCCGGCGCGCCGGCATCGAGGGACTCAATTTCGACCTGATCTACGGGCTGCCGCACCAGACCGTCGCGTCCTGTCTGGATACGGTCCGGCGCAGCCTCACGCTCGCGCCCGACCGCTTCTCCGTGTTCGGGTACGCTCACGTGCCCAGCTTCAAGAAGCACCAGCAGATGATCAACGAGGCCGTGTTGCCGGACGGACTCGCGCGCCACGACCAGGCTTGCGCGATCGCGAATGCATTGAAGGAGGCCGGTTACGTGCAGATCGGGCTCGATCATTTCGCGCGACCCGACGATTCCATGGCAGTGGCCTTCGAGGAACGGACGCTGCGGCGCAATTTTCAGGGCTACACCACTGACAAGAGCGAAGTCCTGCTCGGTTTCGGCGCGAGCGCGATTGGGCATTTGCCGCAGGGTTACGTTCAGAACGAGGTGCAGATCGGCGCCTATGCGCAAAGCATCGCCGCCGGCCGTCTCGCCACCGCCAAGGGCTATGGGCTCACCGACGACGACCGGCTGCGCGCCGACATCATCGAACGCATCATGTGCGAGTTCAGCGCCGATCTCGGCGACATCTGCGCGCGCCATGGCGCGGAGGCGGGGGCGATGCTGAACTCGGCGGCGCGTCTGAAGCCGCTGATCTCCGACGGCATCGTGAGGCTGGATGGCAACCGCCTCGCAGTCGCAAAGGATTCGCGCTTTCTGGTCCGCAGCGTCGCGGCCGCGTTCGACGCGCATCTCAATCCGGCGAAGCAGCTGCACAGCCGGGCTGTGTAAGGTCTCTCCTCCTGTCATTCCGGGGCGCGCCCTTTGGCGCGAACCCGGAATCCATTTCTCCACGTCACCTGCTGCGCGATGGATTCTCAGATGCGCAATTGCGCATCATAGTTCGCGCTTCGCGCGCCCCGGAATGACAAGCCAGCTTGCGCTTCGACAAGGAGCCTTCGGTCCATTCTGCTATCGTCGTTGCGGAACGGAGTTGTCCATGTCTTTTGGATCCGACGATCTGGTCGATGACATCATGCGTACCGCGCCGCACACGATCCGCGTGTTTCTGGCCTTCAGGATGGCTTGTGTCGGTTGCCCGATCGCAACCTTCCACACGGTGGATGATGCCTGCCGCGAGCATGGCATCGACCGCGAGAAATTCCTCGCCGCGTTGTGCGATTGCGTGCCGGCGTGAAGCGGTCCGGAATTCACGCGGGCGCGCGCGGATTCCCGGGTGAGGGACGCTTTCGCCGTAAGCGGAAGCGCCTCTCACCCCTATCTCGATCCCTGTCTTAATCCCTATCTTGGGCGGAGACGTCCCGGCGGCTGTCACGCCGCGCCGCTGTCGGCGCTTCGCTCCGCCAACACGACGATCCTGTGCGGGTCGCGCAGGATGATGCGCTGACGGCCGCTCTCGACGAGGCCTTGGCTCTCCCAGCCGCTCAGGATGCGGCTGACGGTGTGCAGCGTGGTGCCGGTCATCTGGGCGATGTCCTGGCGGCTGATCGGGAAGTCGATCTCGATGCCGTGGTCGAGCTTCTTGCCGGACTGCTTGGCGAGGCGCAGCAGCGCATGGGCGACGCGCTGCTCGACCTGCTGGGTCGACATTTCCAGGATGCGGGTGTGGCTTTCCTGGAGGCGCTTGCCGACGGTCTGGAGCGTGTTGGCCGCCAGCGAGGGAAATCGCTCGACCAGCCGCGGCCAGGCCGAGGTTGGCCAGATCAGCACCACGCTGTCATCGACCGCGATCGCGGTCGCCGGATACTGCACGGCTCCGATCGCCATGGCGAGCCCGAACGTTTCGCCGGGCGCGACGTAGCGTACCACGATCTGCTCGCCGGTCGGCGTGGTCTTGGCCGCGCGGACATGGCCGTGCAGCAGCAGGAAGAAGGACTGCGCATCCGCCCCCTGCTCGAAAATGGCACTGTTCTTGGGATAGCGCGCCGAACGGGCCTCACGCAGGATCTCATCCAGAGCTTCCGGCGTGACCCCGGCAAACAGCGGCAAATGCGCAACCAGCGATGTGTCGACCTTGGCCATTCTGCCTCCTTGGCATCAGGGAGTGTGATGGCACCTGCAATCGTTCGATAGTTTGCGATAGCGCAAAACGGGACGGCTGAGTGGCAGTATTTTTCCAGATAACGGACTGAAATTTATTGGAGTTGACCCCATGGCTGGCGCTCGATCCCGCAACTTTGAGGGCTGGCCGCTGTTTGCGAACAGTTTTCGGCCCTTTTTCCTGCTCGCCGCGATCCAGGCGGGGCTATCGATTCTGGCTTGGCTGCCGATGTTCTACGGCGAATTGTCGGTGAGTTCCGCGTTCGCGCCGCGCGACTGGCACGTCCACGAGATGCTCTACGGCTTCCTGCCGGCGGTGATCACCGGGTTCCTGTTCACGGCCATCCCGAACTGGACCGGGCGGCTGCCGATCCAGGGCACCTCGCTGGGGGCGTTAGTGATGGTCTGGCTTGCCGGACGTATCGCGGTGACGTTGTCGGCCGATACCGGCTGGGCGTTTGCGCTTCTCGTCGATGCCGCCTTCCTGGCGCTGGTGGTCGCTGCCGCGGCGCGCGAGATCATCGCAGGCGGCAACTGGCGCAACCTGCCCGTGGTGGCGATGGTGTCCGTTCTGCTCGCCGGCAATGTCGCTTTTCATATCGAGGCGCACTACCAGGGCGCGGCCGATGTCAGCATCCGCGTCGGCATCGGTGTGGTCATGCTGCTGATCTCGCTGATCGGAGGCCGCATCATTCCGAGCTTCACCCGCAACTGGCTGGTCAAGTTCAATCCCGGCCGTCTGCCGGTGCCGTTCGGACGCTTCGACGGCGCAGTGATCGGATGCAGCGCGCTCGCGCTCATCTTCTGGATCGTGGCGCCGCTGAATGCCGTCACCGGTGTCCTGATGGCGCTGGTCGGCGGGCTGCATCTGGTGCGGCTTGCGCGCTGGGCCGGCGATCGCACCTTTCGCGAGCGACTGCTGGTGATCCTGCATATTGGCTATGTCTTCGTGCCGCTCGGCTTCATCCTGCACGCCGTCGCGGTTTTCGGAGCGCTGCCGCCAAGCGCCGGCATCCACGCCTGGATGACGGGCGCGGCGGGAACCATGACGCTGGCGGTGATGACCCGCGCGAGCCTCGGCCACACCGGACAGGCGTTGACCGCTTCGCCGGCGACCCAGGGAATCTACGCTGCGATCATCATCGCGGCTCTGGCACGGGTCGCCGCCGTGGTGTTGCCCGCGCACAGCGATCTATTGTTGCACATCGCCGCTTGCGGCTGGCTGGTCGCGTTCCTCGGATTTGCCGTCGCGTTCGGCCCGCTGCTCGCCGGCAGCCGGCGGCGTGCCCTTGCCGTAATGGGCGTGCCTGCTCCGGCGCGCTGAAACTCAAGCTGCGGTCGCCGAAGGCGCATCGGACGGTGTCGGAGGCCGAATGCCCTTGCGCCAGTCGGTGACGGTGCAGCCGAACCGGCCGCGGAACCAGCGCGCCATGGCGCTCTGCGCGGAGAAGCCGAGCTGGGTCGCGATGTCAGCCAGCGGCCGGTCGGGGTCCTCGGTCAGCTGGATCACGAGATCGGCGCGTTGCGCATCCAGGATGGCCGAGAAGCTGGTGCCTGATGCGGCCAGATGCCGGTGGATGGTACGGCGGGTGCAGGCAAGATGCTCGGCGACCCGCTCGACGGTGCAGTTGCCGCCGGCGAGCAGGGTCCGCACGATCTCGTCGACCTTCCCTTCCCAACTTGCCGGCCGGGTCTCGATTGCCTCGATCCGCTTGCGCAGATAGCTCGCGATCAGGGGATGCGCGCTCGGGATCCGGCGCTCCATGTCGCGCGCCGAGAGCAGGATCGCATCGTGTTCGGCGTTGAAGGTCACGCGGCAGCCGTAGAACTCGCGATAGCGCTTGCGATCGCGCGGCGGCGGGTAATGCAGGTGGACCTCCTGCGGCCGCCAGTCATGGCCGTACAGCGACTGGATGATGCGGTGGATGCTGCCGAGCGCCATGTCGATCGCCTGGCGCGGCGCGCTCGGCCGCCGGCCGCGCAGGTGCAGCGTGACCGTCACGATCTGCCCGTCGCGCGCAACGTCCAGCCGCATGCCGTCATGATGGATGTGGATGAAGCGCGAGAATGCTTCGATCGCCTCGCCGACGGTCGCCTGCTCGCGCACGATCAGGCCGACCGCACCGAAATTGGTCAGGCCGCCGCGCTCGGCGAGACGCAAGCCGAAATCTTCGGCGCCGGAGGCCTCCGCCGACAATTCGAGCAGACGGCGCAGGCCGGCAACGGCAATGGGCGTATCGGGCTTGTCGAGGCAAGCCAGCGGCAGCCTGGCCTTGCGCATCATCTGTTTGGGATCGAGCCCGACCGACCGGGCAACCTCCGGGTAATAGCTCAAGCCTGCGCTGCGAACGAGGTCGGTCATGCGAACCGTTCCTGCCAGCCATTCCCGCAGATGTCCCGAAATGTAAAGTTTCTGTCTCGATCCGTCAAATCCAGGAACCGGCCGGAACATACATAGGGGAAACCGAAGCACTGGCGTGAATGCCGTGCTCACGACGGCGCGGCAGGGCGATGCGGCCCGCTTTCCGTCTCGGACCATTTGACCAAGACATTGCTGGATCGGGATTATGCCGGGGAACATGCTTTCCAAGGGCGAGGTATTCGTCATCGACACCGACGCTGCCTCCCGCGAACAACTTTCGACCGCGCTCCAACAGAGCGCCTATGACGTGATCTGCTTCGCTGACGGTGCCTCACTTCTGTCGGAAGCGAAGGCGCGGATGCCGGCCTGCGTGCTGATGGAGCTGCCGCCCGATCGCTCCGGCCTCGACATGCTCAGGCGGCTGCGCGAGGAAAACTGCATGGCACCGGTGCTGGTGACCTCGGCGAATGGCAGCATCGCCATGGCGGTCGACGCCATCAAGAGCGGCGCGGCCGACTTCATCGAAAAGCCGTTCCGCACCCACGACATCGTCGGCCGGATCGATGCCGCCATCGACGAATTTGCGCAGCCCGGCACGAGCCGGCAGCGCTGGCTGCCCGGCTGCGAGCCCTTGACCGAGCGTGAGGGCGACGTGCTCGAGCACCTCGCTGCCGGCCTGACCAACAAGGAAATCGCCCGGCGCATGCATCTGAGCGCACGGACCGTCGAGGGCTATCGCGCCGGCATCCTGAAGAAGGCCGGAGCCAGGAACGTGACCGATCTGCTCCGCCGCATCTTCGGCCAGGGGGCGTCGACCCAGGTTTAGCGGGCTCGCCGCGGGACGACGTTCCGTTCCGCGGCCTTGGTGCCGCCGCTGCGGCGCCCCACGGAAACCCCAATCGAACCAGTTCCTTCCCTGCCGCGTCCAACCATGTTGGCGAGGCATTTGATCGCGCGCGTCCGGCTGGCGGCGCGGCGATACGGCAGGAGGGACTTCATGCGCATCACCGCAAGATATTTGGCAACGACGAGCCTGGTTCTGGTCACCATGGCGGCGTCGTCGCCATCATGGGCCGCCGATCTGGACGCCATTTCGGCGATCGATACGGTCACGGTTTACCCCGATGGTGCCACCGTCACGCGCGTCATCACGGTCGATTTGCCGTCCGGGGATTCGACGCTTGTTGCCAAGGACTTCCCGCTTGGTCTCGATGCCTCCTCCATCCGGGTCGAGGGTGAGGGCGGCGCAAAGCTCACCATCGGCACGATCGATGCGCGGTCGCCTCGCGCCGCGCCGGTCAATCTGCCCGAGCTGGAAAAGCGCATCGAGGCCTTGAACGATCAGCGCGCCGATTTGCAAGGCGCGATCGACTCGGCGAATGCGCGGCGCAAGTTTGCGGAGCACTTTGCGGAAACCTCCCCGGCGGGGATCGGCGACAAGGGCGAGGCGCGGCCGATCGCCGAATGGCGCGCGGCTTTTGCTGCGGTCGGCGAGGAAATTGCGAGCGCCGACACCGCCGTCCGCGACGCCACGCGCAAGACGCGCGAGATCGACCGGCAGATCGCCCAACTCGAGGTCGAGCGCAAGGCCAAGCCGCCGAGCAAGCTCGAGGTTCGCATGGACGTTGCCGCGACCGCTGCGATGAAGGCGACGCTGCGCGTGACGTATGCCGTGCGCAATGCGCGCTGGATGCCGCTCTATGACGCCCGGCTCGACACCGGCGCCAAGGATCGCAAGCCGCAGCTCGAACTCATTCGTCGCGCCGAGATCACGCAATCGACCGGCGAGGATTGGTCCAACGTGACGCTCGGCGTCTCCACAACCCGCATCAGCCGCGGCGGCAGTGCGCCGGAGCTGCATTCACTGGTCGCGCAATATCCCCAGGTGCCGAAGCCGCTGGCAGCAGGCTCGGTCTCCGATCTGGCGCGGCCCGCGCCGGTCCTGCGCCAGATGCAATCGCCAGCGATGGCCAAGATCGCGGAGGCGGCCGAGCCGCGCGAACGTGCCGACGAGCAGCAGGCAATTGCCGAGATCGGGGATTTCCAGGCGACGTTCAAAATTCCCGGCCGCGTCAGCCTCGCCGCCGCCGAGGGCGCCAAGAGCCTGCGGATTGCAGCGATGACCGTGCCCGCCGACCTCGCGGTCCGCGCCGCACCGGTGCTGGACCCGACGGCCTTCCTCGAAGCCAGCTTCAAGCAGACCGACGACTCGGCTCTGCTGCCCGGCAAGGTCGCGATCTACCGCGACGGCGTCTTCGTCGGTCGCGGCAAGCTCTCCGCTTCCGCCAAGGACGACATCGTGCGGCTCGGCTTCGGCGCCGACGACAAGGTGAGAATCGAGCGCGCCGTGCTCAAGCGCAACGAGGGTTCGGCCGGCCTGCTTGTCACAACATCCAAGACCGACGAGCGTACGTTCAAGACCACCATCCGCAACGGTCATGATTTCCCGATCAAGGTTGCGATCGAGGATCAGTTGCCGGTCAGCGAGAGCGAGGACATCGTCGTCGAAATGCTGCCCGCGACCACGCCGCCGACCGCCAGCAACATCCGTGACCGCCGCGGCGTGCTGGAATGGTCGTTCGACGCCAAGCCGGGCGAAGTCAAGGATATCAACTTCGCCTGGCGCATCCGCTGGCCGAAGGACAAGAGCATGGTGATCGTCCCGGCGGGGTAGGCGGCTAGGCCCTCACCTCTCCCCGCTGGGAAGAGGTGAGGAGCGCCGCCCGCATCGACTGCGGCAGCACGTAAGGCACGCCGTCGTCGCCTTGATGGACGACGGCATCGATCTCGAAGATCTCGCGGATGATCTCGCGGGTGACGACATCCGCGCGCGGGCCATCCGCGGCGAGCTTGCCGCCAGCCAGCACGACCAGCCGGTCGGCGAAGCGGATCGCGAGATTGAGGTCGTGCAGGATCGCGATGACTGCGGTGCCGCCGGCCGCGCGGCGGCGCGCTGCTTCGACGAGGTCGATCTGGTGGCGCAGATCCAGGCTCGAGGTCGGCTCGTCCAGCAGCAGAAGTCCCGGGCCATGCTCGACTTCGCCGCAGGCGAGCTGCACCAGCACGCGGGCGAAATGGGCACGCTGCTGTTCGCCGCCTGATAGCGTTGGCAATTGCCGTTCGCGGAAATGGGCTAGCCCAACCTCATCGAGGGCCGCGTCGACGAGCGCGCCTGCTGCACGCGCGCTGCGCTCGCCCGCGCCCATCAGCACGATCTCCTCGACGGTGAAGGGGAAGGTGACGTTGATGTGCTGGGACAGCATGGCGCGGTGCGCGGCAAGCTCGCGGGGCGCATAGCCGCTGATATCCCGCTGCTTCAGGCGCACCTCGCCTGCGTTTGGGCGGAGATCGCCGGAGAGCAACCGCAGCAGCGTCGACTTGCCGGCGCCGTTCGGGCCGATGATCGCGACCATCTCGCCGGCCGCAACCGTCAGGCCGACGCCATCGAGCAGCGTCGCGCGGCCGGCGCGCTTGCTCAAGGCACGCGCCTCGATCACGGCGCTCATAGCGGGGCCAGCCCGCGCTGCCGCAACAGGATGAAGAGGAAGACCGGCGCGCCGACCGCTGCGGTCAGAATGCCGATCGGCATCTCCGCCGGCGCCACGATGGTGCGCGCCAGCGTGTCGGCGCCGACCATCAGGATCGCGCCTGATAGCACCGAGGCCGGCAACAACAGCCGATGCGCAGGTCCAATGACGAGACGGAGCAGATGCGGCACGACGATGCCGACGAAGCCGATGACACCGCTGATCGACACCGCGACGCCGGTCATGGCGGAGACCATGACGATCGAGATCCGCTTGAGACGCTCGACGTCAACGCCGCCGTGAAAGGCGTCGGCCTCGCCGAGCACCAGGAGATCGAGGCCGCGCGCGATGAAGGCGCAGGCGCCAAGCCCGATGACGAGGATGGGCGCCAGCACGGCGGCCTTGGTCCAGGTCACCCCGCTCATCGAGCCCAGCAGCCAGAACGTGACGTCGCGGAGCTGGCGGTCGTCGGCGATGAACACCAGAAGCCCGATGCCGGCATTGGCGATGGCGGTGATGGCGACGCCGGCGAGCAGGAAGACCGCGATCGAGGTGCGGCCCGAGCGGCTCGAGATGCCGTAGAGGATCGCGGTCGTGGCCAGCGATCCCGCGAATGCCGCGAGCGGCAGGAGCTCGGCCTGGAGGAAGCGCAGCGTCTCGCCGAAGCGCGAATCGGTGAACACGATCGCGCTTGCGGCTGCGAGCGCGCCGCCGCTGGAGACGCCGACCAGCGCGGGATCGGCGAGCGGGTTACGAAACAGCCCTTGCATGATCGCGCCGGCCGCGGCGAGCAGGCCGCCGACCATCGCCGCCGCCGCGATCCGGGGGACGCGGATCGACCACAGCACGAGCTGGTCGCGGGCCGTCATGGCCGTGCTTTCGCCTGATAGGCCGAGTGCGGCAGGCAGACGGGAGAGGGGAATGCCGGCGGCGCCGAAGCTCAGCGCCACGATCGCAGCGACCGCGAGCACCGCGATCAGGAGAGGGATTGCGAACGATGCGGACCGCGAGCTGGGGCGTCGTTCCGTGCCGCGCGCTTCCGTGCCGATCGCCACCCTCATTGCCGGCAATTCGCCGCCGACAGCGCCGAGGTGAATGCATCGCCCGGTTCGGCCAATGCCGGATATAGTTTTACCGAGAGATCTCGCGCCGCCGCCGCCGTCCGTGGCCCGAAGCCGAGCAGATAGAGCCCGTCCATTGTGATGAGGCTCTTGTTGGCCGCGACCGACGTCAGGGCGAAGCCGGGATGGGCGTAGATCGCGTCGGCAGGAAGCGAGTCCTTGCCGCGCTCGATCGACAACACCACGTCGGGTCTTGCCGCCGCGATGGCCTCGTCACCGATGATCTTGTAGCCGTCGAAATCGTCGACGGCGTTGGCTGCGCCGGCGAGTTGAATGATCTCGTCGGCCGCGGTCTTGTGGCCGGCGACCATGGCGCGCCCGTTCTGGAGCGACATCACGAACATCACGCGCACCGGCTTGGTCACCTTGGCGCGCAGGGCGCGCAGCTGCGCAAGATCGGCGCCGACCGCGGCGCTGAGGCACGCGGCGCGCGCATCGACACCCATGGCGTGGCCGACCAGTTTTATCTTCTCGATCAGGCCGTCCTCGGAGAAGGTGTCGGGCACCAGCACCAACGGCACCTTCGCCGTTTCCAGGATCTCCATGGTCGCGTGCGGGCCCGAGCCCTGGATCGCCAGGATCAGGGTGGGGTTGAGGCCCAACACGCCTTCGGCGGAGATCTGGCGCATGTAGCCGACATTGGGTTTGTCCTGCAGTGCCGCCGCTGGATAAAGGCTGGTGGTGTCGACGCCGACCAGCCGGCTCTCGAGCCCGAGCGCATAGATGATCTCGGTGATGGCGCCGCCGATCGAGACGGTGCGCGCGAAGTCGGTCACGGCGACGTCGCGATTGCGCGCGTCATGCACGGTGATGCCGGCGGCGTGCGCGGCAGAGGCGACCGCGATCGTGCTGGAGAGCAGGAGGCTTGCGAGGGTGCGACAAAATGTCATTACAGGTTACTTCGTCAGGATCAGCTTGTTCTGCGAGGTCAGGCGAAGCCGATAGCTGTCCTCGCCATGCGCGATGATGATCTCGCGCTCGGCCGCAAACAGCTCGCGACTGTCGATCCGGCTCCCACGCATGGTGAGGGTTCTCGTTGTCGCAGCAGGGCTTCCTGCCGACCCCGCCGCGCCGCCGCTGCTGTCTCCTGATGTTGCTGACATGTAGGCTGTGATGCGCTTTCGAAACTCTGGAGTGCTGCTTGCTTGTTTGTATAAGCGGCACGAAGCGCATTCCAACGGCTGCAATTTACAATCGATATAAACTGCAACCTGATGTCATTGACCGTCAGAGTGTTGCCACGTAACCAATTATGGCGGCGGGGTGACTTGCCCGCGTCTTGAGAAATCAGCCAGCCAGTCGTTCGCGTTGCGAACGCACGCCAGCCAAAAGACCTGAAATAATAGAGTGAAGTGCAGGCTGGGGCTGATATGGCTGACGGGGCTAGGTATTCGCGCGCCTTGATTTTGGGCGCGTCGGTGATTTCATTTGCGGCAATGACGACGGAGAGCGGTCTTGCACAGACCGCCGAGCCGCAGGCTGAACGCGCGTCGACGGAGCGGCCGAAGCAGGCCAAGCGCAAGCCGACCAAGCCGCTGGTCGCGCAGCAGGCAGCGCCGGAGGTCCTCAACGCCCGAGCCCAGGCCGGCGGCACCGCGCCGGTTCAGACGCTCGACACCATCACGGTCGCTGCAACGAAAACCAAGGAGCGCGCGATCGATGCGCTCGCGCCGGTCAGCTCCATTTCGCTCGACCAGATCCAGGGAATCCAGCCCAACCGGCTGTCGGGCATCTTCTATGCTGTCCCCGGCGTGTCGTTCCAGGAGCGCGGTGACGATCCCGCGACCGTCATCAACATCCGCGGCCTGCAGGAGTTCGGGCGCGTTGCGGTGGTCGTCGATGGTGCGCGGCAGAATTACCAGCGCACCGGTCATAACGCCAGCGGCTCCTTCTTCCTCGATCCTGAATTGGTCGGCGGCGTCGACGTCGTGCGCGGCCCGACCGCCAACATCTACGGCTCCGGCGCGATCGGCGGCCTGGTCTCGTTCCGCACCAAGGACATCGACGATGTGCTGCGTCCCGGCGAGCGCTGGGGCGTCGATCTCTCGGGCTCCTACGGCTCCAACAACAATCGCGGCCTCGGCTCGGTCTTCGGCGGCGTGCGCGCCACACCGGACGTCGATATCTTCGGCGGCGCGGTCTATCGCACGCAAGGCAATTACAAGGACGGCAACGGCACCGAGATCGGCAACACCGGCAACCAGGTCGAGAGTGGCCTGATGAAGCTCACGGTGCGTCCCGCCCTCGGCCACGAGGTCAAGTTCGGCGCCATCTTCCAGGACTATCAATACGATGTCGGCCAGTTCAACAGGGGCCCCGTCGCGACCGCCGCCCAGCGCGCGCTCTATCAGGGCTCGTCGGTCTACGCCTCCGATGCCAAGAACTACACCGGCACGATCACCTGGAATTACGCGCTGCCGAGCGACAATTTGTTCGACTGGCACATGTCAATCTATGGAAACCGCGTCGATAACGACCAGACCAAGACCTACCACTATTCGACCTCGGGTGCGGCTTTGTGCGGCACCGGCAATTTCGGCAACAACATCTCCGGCTGCGTCGGCGACAAGCGCGGCTATGTCCTCAATACCTACGGCATCGACGCCAACAACACCACGCGGTTCAACGTCGGTGACTGGCGCAACGCACTCACCGTGGGCTTCGATGCGTTTCAGGACGATGTGATCACGACCGACAGCCGCGGCAATTCCAACATCACCACGCCGAGCGGCATCCGCACCGTGTCGGGCGGTTTCCTGCAGTTGAAGCAGAACTACAGCACCTGGTTCGAGGCCGTGAGCGCGATCCGTTACGATCGCTACGATCTGGAGTCGGGCAAAACCAACGGCAGCGGCGACCGCTTCTCGCCGAAGATCACGCTTGGCGTCACGCCCGTTCCCGGCTTCCAGCCATATGTCAGCTACGCCGAAGGCTATCGCGCTCCCTCGATCACCGAGACCGTGATCTCAGGCGCGCATGCGACCGGTGGCGGGCCGGCCTTCTTCCCCTGTCCTGACGGGACCGTCGGCTTGTTCTGCTTCCTGCCCAATCCGAATCTTCGTCCCGAAGTCGGCAAGAACAAGGAAGTCGGCATCAACCTGAAGTACGACAACATCTTCAGCGCCAGTGACTCCTTCCGCGGCAAGATCAACCTGTTCCGCAACGACGTCAGCGATTACATCGACCTCGTCGCCTCGACGCCGGTCCCGACCGGGTTTGGCTCGTTCAGCCAGTTCTACCAGTACCAGAACATCGCGCAGGCCCGCATCCAGGGTTTCGAGGCGGAGACGATGTACGATGCCGGCAGCTGGTTCATCGGAGTCGCCGGTCACTACATCCAGGGCAAGAACGCCGTCACCAATGTCGGGCTCGCGACCATCACCCCGCGCAAGGTCGTCACCACCGGCGGCGTCCGCCTGCTCGACCGCACGCTGATCCTGACGGCGCAATGGGCCTCGTTCGGTGCCAACAACGACGTACCCGCCGGCTATTTGCCCGCGACCGGGTACGAGCTGGTCAATCTGTACATGACCTACAACGCGACGAAGGACATCGTGTTCTCGGCGTCGATCGACAATCTCTTGAACCAGTACTACCGGCCTTACGCCATTCCCGGCACGTCGACCGACGGCACCACGCAGAACGACGTGCTGTGGTCGAGCCCCGGACCGGGCCGGGTCTACAAGGCCGGCATGAAGATCCATTTTGGAGGTGCGTAGCGCCAGCTTCGCAGCACCACATCTCCGCCGGGCCGCGCTGATGCTCCAGCGCGGCTCCGGCGCGTTTCGTTTTGATCAGAAGGAGAGACTTTGATGTTCATCGCCATGAATCGTTTCCAGGTGAAGAAGGGCGCGGAGACCGCGTTCGAAACCGTCTGGGCCACCCGTGAATCCTATCTCGGCAGCATGCCGGGCTTCGTCGAGTTTCACCTGCTGAAGGGCCCGGAGGCCGAGGACCACACGCTCTATTCGTCGCACACCACCTGGGTCGACAGGACGGCGTTCGAGGCCTGGACGCGCTCGGACCAGTTTCGTCGTGCCCATGCCCGCGCCGACAACTCGACCGGCGAGAGCCTGTATCTCGGCCATCCCAAGTTCGAGGGCTTTGAGGTGATCCAGAGCGAGCGCAAGGCCGCGGCCGCCTAGATTGCAATGGCAAAGGAGCCGGACATGTTGAGCACCGATCTTGCCGATCTCAGGGCCCATATGGCCGACAATCCGGGCGAGGTGATCGAGGACGTTGCGCGCCAGCGCAAGGTCACCCCGCGCAGCGTGATCGAGGCGCTGCCATCCTCCATGGTGCATATTGGCGGCGGCGAGCACTTTGCCGCCGCCATGCTGGACATCGCGGAGTGGGGCGAGGTCACGCTGATCGTGCACACCGATGACGCGATCTTCGAGTTCACGGGCGCTGTTCCTGCGGGCGAGATCGGCCGCGGCTACTTCAACCTGATGCAGCCGAAGGGTCTGCACGGCCATCTTCGCCACGAGCGCTGCGCTGGCGTCGCCTTCGTCGAGCGCCCGTTCATGGGCAAATCGTCGGCCTTCATCGCGTTCGTCAACGCCGACGGCGGCATCATGTTCAAAGTGTTCGTCGGCCGCGACGAGACAAGGGCGCTGCGGACGGATCAGCTGGCGCGGTTCCGGCAGCTCGCGGCCCGGATCGCGGCGCAGCCGGCTGCGTAGCTTTCTTTTGTTGTCGGGAGATCAGGATGCAAGGCAAGTCCAGGCTTCGGCAAATGGTCGTTGCAATCGCGCTGGTGCCGACACCGGCCTTCGCGATCGACGAAGCCCTGTTACCGCGCAATCTGTCGCCCTGGGGCATGTTCGTCAGCGCCGACATTATCGTGAAGACGGTGATGATCGGGCTCGCTGTCGCCTCGCTGGTGACATGGACGGTGTGGCTCGCCAAGACCATCGAGCTGCGCCGCAAGGGCATGCTCGCCTTGCAGCGGACGCGCGGGCTCGAAGGCAACATGACGCTGGCTGAGGCATCGTCACGGGCCGGTGACGCGCACGATGCCGTTGCCCAGCTGATCCAGTCCTGCGCCAGGGAAGCCGAGCTCTCGGGCGGCATCCTCGACGACGGCCTTCAGGAGCGGGTGGCGCTGCGGCTCGAGCGGGTGGAGGCGGCGATGTCCAGGCAGATCGCGCGCGGCACCGGCGTGCTCGCGACCATCGGCGCCACTGCGCCCTTCGTCGGCCTGTTCGGTACCGTCTGGGGCATCATGAACGCCTTCATCGGCATCTCCGAGAGCCACACCACCAGCCTCGCGGTGGTCGCGCCGGGCATCGCGGAGGCGCTGCTCGCCACCGCGCTCGGCCTCGTCGCGGCGATCCCGGCGGTGGTGATCTACAATCATCTGGTCCGCAGTATCGCCAATTACCGCGCGCTGCTCGGCGATGCCTCGGCACAGCTGATGCTGCTGGTCAGCCGTCAGCGCGACCACAGGGAGTTCCGCCTGGCGCGGGCGGCGGAGTAGGCCCATGGGTGCGAAGCTCGGCGCGCGCGGGGGATCGCCGCTCAAGCGCGGTGACCCGGATGATCTCCACGTCGTCAACGAGATCAACGTCACGCCGTTCATCGACGTGATGCTGGTGCTGCTGATCATTTTCATGGTGGCAGCCCCACTCGCCACCGTCGATATCGGTGTCGAGCTGCCCGCGACCGCAGCCGAGCCGGCGCCCCGGCCGGACAAGCCGACCTTCGTGACGGTGAAGCCGGATCTCACAATTGCCGTTGGCGAGGACACGATGGCCCGCGACGGTCTCGCCGCCGCCCTCGATGCCGTCATCAAAGGCCGTAAGGACGAGCGCATCTATCTGCGCGCCGACAAGGCCGTCTCCTACGGCGACCTGATGGAGGTGATGAACACCCTGCGTAACGCCGGCTACCTCAAGGTCGCCCTCGTCGGCCTCGATGGACGCAACTGATGGCCGCGAACGCCTTTGCCCTGCACGAGCCGCTTCGAGAGCGCGAGACCGCGCGCTGGGGCCTCTCGGCCGCGGTGATCGTGATGTTGCATGTGGCTGTCGCGCTGCTTGCGGTGAATTGGATCAGGTCGCAACCGGAACAGGGCGTCAGCCTCCCGGCGATCATGGTCGACATGGCACAGGTGACCTCGGCGCCGCAGTCGACGCAGGATGATGTTGCGCCGGGACCGGTGATGCAGGAGGCCGACGCCTCGTCGCCGGAGCCCGTGCAGCAGCAAATGGCTGAGGAGACGATCGCGCCGACGCCGCCGCAGGAGAAGCCGGATGTCGTGGCGCCGCCGGAGCAGAAGCCGGAGCCGACACCTGCCAGGCCGGAGCCCGCGAAGATCGTGCCGGTCGAAAAGCCGGCCCCGGTGAAGCCGAAGGTGGTTCGCCGCGAGGCCAAGAAGCCCTCGGAGGCGACCCCCGCGCCGCGCACCAGCGCAGCCCCGCGGGCCGAGCGCGAGGCGCCGATGGCATCGGCCCCGAGCGCCGGCGCGGCGGCCTCCGTGATTGCATCCTACAATCAACGCGTCCGCGCGCATTTGATGCGCTTTCACCAATATCCCAGCGGTGGCGGCGGTCAGCGCGGCGTTGCCAGGCTGAGCTTCACCCTCAGCCGCAGCGGGCAGGTCACGTCCAGCCGTATCGGCGGCTCGTCCGGCGTTGCCGCTTTCGATGCCCAGGCCATGTCGATGATCCGCCAGGCCTCGCCGTTTCCGCCGGTGCCAGACGAGATCAAGAATGGGTCGATGAGCTTTTCGATCCCCGTGGAGTTTACGGTGAGGTAGTCGGCCGTCCCAACAAACTCAGCCGTCGTCCCGGACAAGCGCGCCCTAAGCGCGCGCAGATCCGGGACCCATAACCACAGGGGAGCGTTTGGCGAAGATTCGTCGCCACCATCTCGTGCCACAACCCCGCCTGGGGTTATGGGTCCCGGATCTGCGCTTGCGCTTGTCCGGGACGACGGCGGAGTTTGTGGCGGCTGAAGAGCGACCGTTGCCCTATTTCGCCTTCAGGAAATCCGCGACCTCGAGCAGCATGAACTCGTCGTCATCGGCCTTGTTGGGATCGCGGCTGGAGGAGAACGGCAGATTGTTGTCGTTGCCGACGATGATGTGGGTGTCGTCGACGCGATCGACGTTCTCGATGGTGAAGAACGGGAAGGTGTAGACGCCGTCGTTGAGCGGCTTCCTCGCCTTCTTGTCGGGATCCTTGATCTTCAAGAGGTCGATATAGCCGATCTTGCGCACGGGCTTGCCGACATTGGCCTCCGTGAGCTCGATCTTGTAGATGCGCTTGAACTTGGCGAGATCCGGGAAGCAGTTCTCGCCGCGCTGGCCTTGCGGGCAGGCCTTGTCCGCCGTGCCTTCGCCGTTGTCGCGCTCGATGATGAGGCCGGAGGCCTGATCGATCATGTTGAAATCGCCGATGGCGTTGCCGTTTTGCTCGAACACATACTGCCAGTAACGGCCGGTGAACTTCTCCGCAGCGACGTCGAATTCGAGGATGCGGGAGGCTTCCTTGCCGTCGACCTTCTCCCAGTCCTTCTTCTCGGCGTCCCACAGCGGTCCCTCGAGCAGGCCGTAGAGGAACTTGCCGTCCTTGGAGGACGCAAAGCCCTCATAGCCCTTGGAGCGGCGGAGGTTGACGTTGGTGTAGGTCGCGCCCGGCGCGCCCGGCGTCGCCACGGCCCAACTGTCCGGCGACCGCACCGGCTTGCCGTCAGCAACCGTATCGAACACGGCCAGGATCTTGCCTGATTTGTCGGCCTTCAGGATGTAGGGACCGAACTCGTCGCCGATCCAGAAGGTCTCGCCGATGATCTGGAAGCCTTCGGTGTCGAAGTCGGAGCCGGTGAGATAGCGCTTCTGCGTGTCCTCGTGCACGATGCGGAACGGGACCTTTTTGTCGGGATCGTGCAGGAAGATCGTCTCCAGCCGCTCGATTTTGCCGCCGGCCCAGTCCATCTTGTAGCGGTTGAGGTACAGCATCGAATCCGGCGAGTTGGCGCGCGCGCCCATGCCGTTGTCGGTGATGACCCAGAAGCTGCCGTCGGGCATGGTCTTGATGCCGGAATGCCCCTGGAGCGGCTGGCCCTTGAACGGCAGCGACAGGCCGGTCGCGCGCTCATAGGACTTGCCCATCACGGTGCCGAGCGCGTCGACCCGCTTGCCGGTGGTGTATTTCCCTGAAGTCTTGAGATCGGCGGGTGCGTCGGCGGGGGCGTCGATGAAGGTGGCGGCCGGCATCACCACGTGGCCGGCGAGCTTGGCGGGGAATTCACCTTCGCTCTGCGCGAGCGCTGGGCTCGCGGCGAGAATGATCGTTGCGACGGTGGCAAGAAAAGTCGCGCGCATGTGCGTCTCCTGTTGGCGGACGCACGCGTTATGCGGATCGCGTGTTGCAGTTTTGTGAAACCGGGCCAAACGCCGCAGCCGCGATCTACTCCTTTACCGCGCCGGTCAGCGAGGACACGTAGTAGTCCACGAACAGCGAGTAGAAGATCGCGACCGGCAGCGAGCCCAGCAGCGAGCCTGCCATCAGCGCCCCCCATTGGTAGACATCGCCGGTGACGAGCTCGGTCAGGATTGCGACCGGCACGGTCTTGTTGGCGCCGCTCTGGATGAAGGCGAGCGCGTAGATGAACTCGTTCCAGGACAGCGTGAAGGAGAAGATGCCGGCGGAGATCAGCCCGGGCACCGCGAGCGGCAGCGTGATCCGTCGCAGGATCTGGAGGCGTGTTGCGCCGTCCACCAGCGCGCATTCCTCGAGCTCATAGGGGATCGACTTGAAGTAGCCGATCAGCAGCCAGGTGCAGAACGGCACCAGGAAGGTCGGATAGACCAGGATCAGCGCCAGCGGTGAGTCGAACAGGCCGAACTGCACCACGACGGTGGCGAGGGGAATGAACAGGATCGACGGCGGCACGAGATAGGCCAGATAAATGCCGAGGCCCACATAAGGACTGCCGCGGAAGCGCAGGCGCTCGATCGCATAGGCAGCGAGCGTGCTCGCGATCAGGGACAGCGTGGTCGAGCCGATCGCCACCAGCATCGTCGTCTTGAGCCAGCGCGGATAGGCAGTGTCGAACAGCAAATGCTTGATGTGGGCAAGCGTCGGCGAGGAGATCCAGAACGGATTGTGGTCCTTGTAGTTCATCAGCTCCGCGTTCGGCTTGAACGAGGTGATCGCCATCCAGTAAAACGGGAACAGCAGGATCAGCACGAAGCAGCCGAGCGGCAGATAGATCATCATCAGCCGCCGCAGCCCGGAATCCCAGGCCATGGTGTCAGGTGCCGCTTTCGCGTCGGCCACAGCGGCGGTTTGCGCGACGGTATCAGTCATTGGCCTCTCCCTGCTGCCATTTGCGGCGCGCCAGGCCGAAATAAGAGAACAGCGTCGCGAAGATCAGGAACGGGATCATCGATACCGCGATCGCCGCACCTTCGCCGAGTTCGCCGCCGGCGATGCCGCGCTGAAACGCCAGCGTCGCCAGCAGATGGGTCGAGTTGACGGGCCCGCCGCGGGTGATGGCGTAGACCAGCTGGAAGTCGGTGAAGGTGAAGATGATCGAGAAGGTCATGACGATGGCGAGGATCGGCATCATCATCGGGAAGGTGATGTAGCGAAAGCGCTGCCAGGCGCTGGCGCCGTCGAGCATCGCGGCCTCGTAGAGCGAGGGCGAAATGGTCTGCAGGCCGGCAAGCAGCGAGATCGCGACGAAGGGAATGCCGCGCCAGATGTTGGCGGCGATCAGCGAGAAGCGCGCCGGCCAGGGCGAGCCGAGGAAGTCGACATTGCCCGACCGCCAGTGCAGCACGTCGACCAGTAAATAGGAGATGATCGAGAACTGCGGATCGTAGATCCACCAGAACGCCAGCGCCGAGAGCACGGTCGGCACGATCCAGGGCAGCAGGATGATCGCACGCAGGATGCTCTTGAACGGAAAATGGTTGTTGAGCAGCAACGCGAGCCAGAAGCCGAGCGCGAACTTCCCGAAGGTCGCGATGCCGGTATAGACCACGCTGTAGAACACGGCGTTCCACCACAAGGGATCGGTGAGCAGATACTGGAAATTCTCCAGGCCCACGAAGACGCCGCGCCGGCCGATCGTGGTGTCGGTGAAGGCGAGCCAGATGCCGAGGCCGAGCGGATAGGTCAGGAACACCGAGAGCAGCCCGATCGCGGGCGCCAGGCACATCACGATCAGGAACGGCTTGTAGTCGAACAGCCGCACCAGCCAGTTCGGCTGCCGCTGGGCAAGTACGGGAGAGGAAAGTGTCGTCACGGACATCAGTGTGTTGTCCTATCGTTGAACGTCACCACACCGTCATTGCGAGCGAAGCGAAGCAATCCAGTCTGTCGCCGCGGCTGCAGTCTGGATTGCTTCGTCGCAAGTGCTCCTCGCAATGACGACGGCTCTATCGTCGCGCGTTACCGCTGCCGCCGGAAGTACCGCTTGCAGCGCTGCTCGGCTTCCGCGGCGGCGGCCTCCGGCGTGGCCGCACCGGTCGCAACGGACGCGCACATCTGAATCAGCACGTAGTCGGCGCTGACGGCTCCGGTCGCCGTCGAGATCGGGCCCTTGTAGCCGTCATAGTAAGTGCTGTTCATCGTGTCCTTGAACAGCTTCACCTTGGGATCCTGCGACCACACCGCGGCCTCGGCATAGGCCGCCAACGGCTGCGACCAGTAACCGGAATTGGCATTGAGCCAGGGCTCGTACTGGTCCTTTTCCAGCATGTATTGCAGGAAGGCCTTTGCGGCGTTGGGGTACTGGCTGTGCTTGAACACCATCGCGTTGAGTGTCAGGCCCGCCATCGGAGAGACCTTGGCCAGGCCCTTGGGCAGCAGCTGATGCTCGCTGTCCTCGGCGATCGCCTTGGTCGCCGGGTCGTTCTTGAGCGAGAAGTACAGCGAGACGCCGTTGGCGGTCAGGGAGATCTCCTGCGAGGAATAGGCGCGGTTGTTGCTGACGTCGTTCCACGACGGCGTGCCGGCGATGAAGGTCGGGTAGATCTGCTTGACCCAGTTCAGCGCCGCGATGGTCTCCTTGCTGTTGATGACGACATTGCCTTCCTCGTCAAGCAGGGAAGCATTGTGCGACCACAGCGCCCAATTGGCGAAGCCGTTGCCGTCGCCCTTGGCGTTGCCTAGCGCGAAGCCGGCTGGTTTGCCGGCCTTGTGCAGCTTCTGGCACAGGTCGAGGATTCCGGCATGGTCTTCCGGCACCTTGTCGAAGCCGACCGATTGCAGGATCGACTTGCGGTAGATCAGGGGCCCCGCGGTTGCACCGAACGGCAGGCCGATCCAGGCGTCGCTCTTGTTCTTCTTGCCGTAGCGCTGCGCAAGCGGCAGCCAGCCGCCATAGCGCTTGCCGACATAGTCGGCGACGTCGGTCAGCTCGATCAGCTTGTCGACGTAGATGTGGGGAGCGTCGGAGAAGCCGATGATGATGTCGGGGCCCGCGCCGGAGTTCGAGGTGACCGCGGTCTGCTGGTTGATGTCCTCCCAGCCGACGAAATCGACCTTGACCTCGACGCCGGTCTCCTTGGTGAACTTTGCTGCATTGGCGCGGAACACGTCCTCGTCGGCCTGGACGAAGCGCACCGGGCGCAGCATGCGCAAGGATGCGCCCTTCTCGATCGCAAGCTTGGGCGCCGCCACGTCGGCGGCCTTGATTGTCGATGATGTTGTTTGCGCTGCAGCACCGGTGGCCGCGAGCGTTGCAGCGGACAGGCCCAGCGCCAAGGCATCACGACGTGTGATGTCGTTCCTCATCAGTTCCTCCCTATGATGTCCCCTTCCCGGCGTTGATCGCCGGTGAAGGGCCGTTTCGCCTCTGGCGCCTTGGCGCCGGCCGCCTAGCTGTTCGGCCCGCGATCCATGCTGACGGGTTGCCAGCGGCGGAGCGTGGTGTCTTGCAGCACCGACGGATTGACGCAGCTTACCGGCCACATGCCCTGAAGCACCAGTGACAATTCGTAGCCCACGCGGCGCTTGCGCGCTTCGTCAAACCGTGCCGAGGCCGAAGCGACGTGGGCGGTCAGGGTCACGTTCTCCATGCCGAGCAGGGGATTGTTGTGCGAGGGCGGCTCCTTCTCCAGCACGTCGAGCGCGGCGTGCGCGATCCAGCCTTCCTGCAGCGCCTTGATCAGGCTCTCCTCGTCCACGGTTGCGCCGCGCCCGGTGTTGATGAAGATCGAGCCCTTCTTCATCTGCTGAAAGTGCTTCTCGGTCAGCATGTGATGCACCTCGGGCCTTGCCGGGGCATGCATCGAGACGAAGTCGGATTGCGACAGCACCTCGTTCAGCGTCGCCGGGATCACGCCGTGATCGTACATCAGCGTTTCCTGGATGAAGGGATCGTAGGCCATCATGCGCAGGCCGAACGGCGCCGCGCGTTTCGCAACTGCACGCGCCACGCGGCCGAACGAGACGAAGCCGAGCGTCTGGCCCATCAGCCTCGGGACCTTGAGCAGCGCCGGCCGGCCCTCGGCCCAGCGGCCGCTGCGCACCATGCGGTCCTGCTCGACCAGGCGGCGGAAGCCGGCGAGCAGCAGCATCATGGCGTGGTCGGCGACCTCCTCGATGAAGGTGTCCGGAATGTTGGTGACGGGAATGCCGCGCGCGGTGGCGGCCTTGACGTCGACGCTGTCGACGCCGACCGAGCCAAGCGTGATGACCTTGCAGGTCTGCAAGCTGTCGATGATGGTCTTGGTGATCGGGATGCCCTTGGCATAGATGGCGTCCGCGGTCTTTGCGGCGGCGATGAACCCGGCCTCGTCGGCGGGAGCCTCGATGATCTCGGCGTCGATCGGATCGAGCGCCTCGCGCTCAAAGGAATAGTCGCTGCCCGCGACCGAGAAGCTCGCGCCCTTCGGCGTCACCACCCTGTATTTCGGCATTTTCTCGCTCCCGATTTGGTTTGTCGGTTCTTGTTGTGACCCGTCTCCGCGGGCGGGCCTTTGCGTCTTTTACGCGAAATCGGAGCGGTCGCGTACAATCGTTGGTTGCCGGTGCGGAGATAAATTGCCGTTTTTTGCGGCTGCGTCCGGGCTTCTACGGAGGCACGTAAGTAACTTGCTAAGGCTCTCTCCCTAAAAGTTATTTCGATTTCGATCGATCTGTCGCGCGCCCGTATCCCATTATTGCCGGAGCTAATCGTGAAATTGAGCAATCTGAAGATCGCCCCGAAGCTCGGCATCCTTGTCGGCGTCACCTTGTTCGGCCTGTGCATCTCCGGTGTCCTCGCCGGCTATCTGATGAAGCGCGAGATGGTGAATGCGCGCATCGATCAGGCCAAGGCGATCGTCGAGCTGGCACGCAACTATGCGGGCGCTCTGAAGAAGCGCGTCGACGCCGGCGAGCTGACGAAGGACGCGGCCATGGCCGAGCTTCGCCGCTACGGCAATTCGATGACCTACGACAACGGCGCGGGCTATCTGTTCGGTACGTCGTATGAAGGCATCACGCAGCTCGCGCCGGATCCCAAGCAGATCGGCACCAACCGCATGGATGTCGTGACCAACGGCCGCAAGCTGTCGGTCGAGCTGATGGACGGCGTCAAGGCCAACGGTTCGATCCTGCTGCATTATGAATACATGAAGCCCGGTCAGCCGACGCCGATCCGCAAGATCGGCTACGCGGTGGCGGTGCCCGGCTTCGACATGTATCTCGGCACCGGCGCTTATCTCGACGACATCGACGCCAAGATGGGTCCGGTCTATTGGCTGCTCGGCTTTGCCATGCTCGGCATTTTCATTGTCGCCGGCAGCGTCGCCTGGTTGATCGGCCGCGGCATCAGCCGCCCGCTGGCGCTGCTTGGCGCCCGCATGAAGGATCTCGCCGACGGCAAGCTCGAGGGCGACATTCCCGGCGTCGGCCGCGGCGACGAGGTCGGCGCGATGGCCTCCACCGTCCAGATCTTCAAGGACAACGCGGTCCGCATCCGCGACCTCGAAAGGACCGAAGCCGATGCCAAGGAGCGCGCCGCGGCGGAACGTCGTAGCGCGATGGAAGGCATCGCCAACGACTTCGAACGCAGCGTCAACGGCATCGTCCGCTCGGTCTCCTCGGCCGCGGCCGGCATGCAGACGACGGCGCAGTCGATGACCGCGACCGCCAGCGACGCCTCCTCGCGCGCGGCGACGGTCGGCGCTGCCTCGCAAAAAGCCTCCGGCAATGTCGGCACGGTTGCGGCGGCCGCCGAAGAGCTGTCGAGCTCGGTTGCGGAAATCTCCCGCCAGGTCACGCGCTCGACCGAAGTCGCCAGCCGCGCCGTCAGCGACGCCGAGCGTACCAATGCCACCGTGCAGGTGCTCTCGACCGGCGCCGAGAAGATCGGCGAAGTCGTCAAGCTGATCCATTCGATCGCAGCGCAGACCAATCTGCTCGCGCTCAACGCCACCATCGAGGCGGCACGCGCCGGTGAATCCGGCCGCGGATTCGCGGTCGTCGCCTCCGAGGTCAAGGCGCTGGCCAACCAGACCGCCAAGGCGACCGAGGAGATCTCCGCGCAGGTCGCGGCGATGCAGACCTCGACCAGCGACGCGGTCACGGCCATCTCCGGCATCACCCAGACCATCGCCGAGATGAGCGAGATCACCGCCGGCATTTCCGCATCGATCGAGCAGCAGGGCGAAGCGACCCGCGAGATCGCCCGCAACATCCAGTCGGTCGCGGCCGGTTCGAACGAGATCAACGCCAATATCGGCAGTGTCACCTCGGCCGCGGAAGCGACCGGCACCGCGGCAACCGACGTGCTCACCAACGCCCGCGAACTGGACAGCCAGTCCGGCGCGCTGCGCAGCGCCGTCGACGGCTTCCTCGCCAAGGTGCGCGCGGCGTAAGGCCAAACACTCGAAATTCGTAGGGTGGGCAAAGGCGCCGAAGCGCCGTGCCCACCTTTTCTTTTTGCGACGACCTAACGGTGGGCACGCTTCGCTTTGCCCACCCTACGAGAGCGGTGCCCCGGGCTCAGCGCCGCGTCCGCGACACGAGACCGTCCTTACTGCTTCTCGATCTTCGCGTTGGTGATCAGCTTCTCCCACAGCACGAGCTGTTCGTTCACGAACGTGCCGAGCTGCTCCGGCGTGCCCGAGAACGCGTCCATGCCGAGGGTGGCGAGCTGTGCCTTGATCTCCGGCTTCTCGACGATCTTCCGGATCTCGGCGTTGAGCCGGGTCACGATCTCCTTCGGCATGCCGGCGGGGCCGAAATAGCCCTGCCAGGACGAGATGTCGAAATCAGGCACGCCGGCCTCCTGCATCGACGGCAGGTTCGGCACCAGCGGCGAGCGGTCCTTGGTGGTGACGGCGAGCGCGCGCAGCGCGTTGCCGTTGACGTGGGGCAGGCCGGTCAGGATGTCGACGAACATCATCGAGACGCGGCCGCCCATGACGTCGTTGAGCGCCGGCGGCGAGCTCTTGTAGGGCACGTGCAGCAGGTCGAGCCCGGCATTGTGCGCAAAGGTCGCACCCGACACGATCGCGGAGGACGATCCCGAGGCGTAGCTCAGCTTGCCCGGATTGGCCTTGCCGTAGGCGACGAGCTCGCCAACGGTCTTGGCCGGCACTTCCGGATTGACGACCAGCATGAAAGGCAGGTCGCCGGTGCGCGCGATCGGCGTGAAATCCTTGACCGGATCGTAAGTGAGGCTCTTGAGCAGATAGGGATTGGCCGAATGCGTGGTGTTGGTCGTCACCAGCAGCGTGTAGCCGTCGGGGGCGGCCTTCGCGACATAGCTTGCGGCGAGCATGCCGTTGGCGCCCGCCTTGTTCTCGATCACGATGCCGACGCCGAGCGCCTGCGACAGATGCTGCGAGATCAGCCGTGTCGTCGTGTCGGTGCCGCTGCCGGCCGCGAACGGCAAAACAAGCGTGATGTTGCGGCTCGGCCAGGTATCGGCCTGTGCAGTGGATGCGGCGACGAGGCACAATGCAGCCGCGCCGACGGCACGCAGGTTTCGAATCAGCCCTGAAATCATATCGAGACGTTCCCTCTTTTTCGTTGGCGGGGAACCTAGCGTCTCTTCGCCAAAATCGGAAGACGCGAGTTGTCTCGTGTGCCCCGGGCGCAGTGCAGCGCGCCGCCGTTCGCGGCGTGATGCGCTGCCGAACGGGGGCCCATGCTGCCACAAACTGGATCCCGGCTCTGCGACGCACCGCTTGCGCGCTGCGTCTTGTCCGGGACACGAGCACGCATCGTCCGCCGCGCGGAATTACTTCACCGCCGAGCCCTGGCGTGAGGCAATCACGACGCCGGCGAGCACCAGCGCGTAGCCGATCAGGTGAAACGGCTGCAGCTTTTCGCCGAGCAGCACGATCGCCATCGCCGAGCCGAACACCGGCACCAGATGGAAGAACGGCGCGGCGCGGTTCGGGCCGATCAGCGCGACGCCGCGGTTGAAGAACAGATAGGCCAGCGTCGAGGGAAAGATCAGGATGTAGCCCAGCGTCGCCAGTGTCGTCCCGTCGAATTGCAGCACGCGGCCGCTTGCCGCCTCCCAGATCGCGGTCGGCAGCAGCATCGTCGCGCCGCAGCAGGTGGTGAAGGACAGGAAGGAGAGCTGGTGGATCTTGGGCCGACGCGGGATGAAGGCCGAGTAGATCCCAAACGCCACCAGCGAGGAGGCGAACATGATGTCGCCCCTGTTGAAGCTGATGCTCGCGAGCGCGGCGAGATCGCCGCGCAAAATGATGATCAACACGCCGAGAAGCGAGATCGCGATGCCGGCGAACTGGGCACCCGTCAGCCGTACGCCGAACAGCACCAGCGACCACAGCGCCACGAACAGCGGTCCGGCCGACTGGATCAGCAGCGCGTTCAGCGCCTCCGTGTATTGCATCGCCCAGTAAGAGATCGCGTTGTTGAAGGCGAAGCCCACCAGCGACAGGAACAGCATCAGCGGCAGGCTGTTGCGCAAGGCGGGCCAGTCGCGCTTGAGATGCGGCCAGGCGAACGGCAACAGGATCAGGAAAACGCCGAACCAGCGGATCGTGGTCACCGTCAGCGGCGGCACATGCGCGCCGACATGGCGCGCGAGCACGATGTTGCCGGCCCAGAACAGCGAGCTCAGGCTGAGCAGCAGATAAGGCTGGTTGTTGAGCCAGCTGGCCGGACTGGAGGCAGGTGGCGCGGGCGAGGCAATCGTCATTGGCGTTGGATACAAGCTTGCGCCGGATTGGCGTCGCGGCACAAGCCACGCGGCCGCAATGCTACAATGCAGGCAAACCCTGAGGAGGCGCCTTTGGCGGCTAATATGTTGAACCCTCGCTGGTCCTACGTCGCCTGCTTTCGTGACGCCACGAACACGCCCGACAGCACCAGCGCAAAACCGATGAAGTGGAATGCCTGCGGGTGTTCGCCCAGGAACGCCATCGCCATGATCGAGCCGAACACCGGCACGACGTGGAAGAACGGCGCGGCGCGGTTGGCGCCGATCAGGCGCACGCCGCGATTGAAGCAGAGATAGGCCAGCGTCGAGGGAAACACCGCGACGTAGAACAGCGTCAAGAGGTTCGGCCCGTCGAGCTTCATGACCGGGCGCGCGGACAATTCCCAGATCTCCAGCGGAATGAGGCAGGCCGCGCCAGCCCCGAAGGTGAAGGCGAGGAACGACAGGCCGTGCATCGGCGGCCGTTTCAGCGTCAGCACCGAATACAGCGCGAAGATGACGAGTGCGACGATGAAGATGAGGTCGCCCTCGTTGAACTCGATGTTCGACAGCGTGGTGAAATCGCCGTGCAGCAGAATGGTCAGCACGCCGCACATCGACAGCAGCACGCCGAACGCCTGCGCCACGGTGAGGCGGATGCCGAGGATGGCCAGCGACCACAGCGCCACGACCAGGGGCGCGGCCGACTGCAGCAGCAGCGTATTAAGTGCCTGGGTATGCTCCAACGCCCAATATTGCAGCGTGTTGAAGGCGCCGATGCCGGTGACCGAGAGCGTGATCATCAGGCCGAGCCTGCCGCGGATCGCGGGCCAGTCCTGGGCAAGATGTTTCCAGGCGAACGGCAGCACCAGCAGGAAGGCAAAGAACCAGCGCAGGAACGACAGCGTGACCGGCGGGATGTGGCCGGCGGCGAGCCGGCCGACGATGGCGTTGCCGGCCCAGCACAGCGCGGTGATGCTGAGCAGCAGATAAGGCTGGTTGGCGATCCAGCTGTGGCCGGATGTCTCCGCGCTCGTGGTCTGGCCGGTGGCGGACATTGGGATTGGCGTGCCCCGCGTGCGCCGAGGCTTCCAGCCCGGCGGGATCCGGGCCGGCTGATCGCCCGGCGCTGTCCAAAGACACGGAAATCGGGGCTGCATCAACGGGGGGCGGACGCATCGCGACCATGCAGCGGCGGATTGAGCCTCTCACGCTTTGGTCGAAGCCTGCGCGCTGGCCGCGAAGGTTTCTGGATTTTCCGGGGATATCAAAGGCTTGGAGTGGCCTCGAAGCCCTGAAAATGCCCCGTTCTTGCTTGCCTAGAGAGGCTGCTTCCTTTATCCGGTTGGGCTGCCTCGGTGCGAACGGCCTCTGGCCGGGAATTGGGCTGGGCGCAGGCATGATTCCGGAAAAATGGGTACCAATTTTCCGTTCGGATCGTGCCACCTACAGAGAAATCTTCGAAGGATTACCCGCGAATGGCCAATGTTGTCGTCGTCGGCGCCCAGTGGGGCGACGAAGGAAAGGGCAAGATCGTCGACTGGTTGTCGGAGCAGGCGGACATCGTCGTCCGCTTCCAGGGCGGTCATAACGCCGGCCACACGCTGGTGATCAACGGCAAGACCTACAAGCTCGCGCTGCTGCCCTCCGGCGTGCTGCGCGAGCAGAAGCTGTCGGTGATCGGCAACGGCGTGGTGTTCGATCCCGCCGCCTTCCTCGACGAGGTCTCCAAGCTGCGGGCGCAGGGCGTCGCGGTCTCGCCGGAGAACCTGCGTATCGCCGAGAACGTCACGCTGATCCTGCCGCTGCACCGCGAGCTCGATGCGCATCGCGAATCCGCCAGCGCGGCGACCGCGATCGGCACCACCCGCCGCGGCATCGGGCCTGCCTATGAGGACAAGGTCGGCCGCCGCGCGATCCGCCTGATGGACCTCGCCGACCTCGACACGCTCCCGCACAAGATCGACCGGCTGCTTGCCCACCACAACGCGCTTCGCCGCGGCCTCGGCCTGCCCGAATTCGACGGCAAGGTGATCTTGAAGGAGTTGAGCGCGCTGGCGCCGGAGCTGCTGCCCTACGCCGAGACGGTGTGGCGGCTGCTCGACATCAAGCGGCGCGAAGGCAAGCGCATGCTGTTCGAAGGCGCGCAAGGCGCGCTGCTCGACGTCGACCACGGCACTTACCCCTACGTCACCTCGTCCAACACGGTGGCGGCGCAGGCGGCGACCGGCTCGGGCCTCGGACCCGGGGCGGTCGGCTATGTGCTCGGCCTGTGCAAGGCTTATACGACCCGCGTCGGCCAGGGCCCGTTCCCGACCGAGCAGGACAACGAGACCGGCCGCCGGATCGGCGAGCGCGGCCGCGAGTTCGGCACCAACACCGGCCGTCCGCGCCGCTGTGGCTGGTTCGACGCCGTGCTGGTCCGCCAGGCGGTCCGGACCTGCGGCATCAACGGCCTGGCGCTGACCAAGCTCGACATTCTCGACGGCTTCGACACGATCGAGGTCTGCACCGGCTACAAGCTCGACGGCAAGGAGATCGACCACTTCCCCGCCGGCGAGGGCGCCCAGGCCCGGGTCGAGCCGATCTACGAGACCATCGAGGGCTGGAAGGAGCCGACCGCCAATGCGCGGTCCTGGGCCGACCTGCCGGCCCAGGCCATCAAATATGTCCGGCGGATCGAGGAATTGGTGGGGTGCCCGGTTGCGCTGCTTTCCACCAGCCCCGAACGCGAAGATACTATCCTGGTGCAAAATCCGTTTGAGGCTTAACGATATCTTACCGGGACGCGCGTATAGTTGAGTTGAAATGGCTGATTACTATCCGCTGATCGCCCGCGCTATTGCCGCCCTGGACCCGAACGCTCCCGGCGAAAGCCGTCGCGCGCTCTATGAGCGGGCGCGCACGGCGTTGATCGCGCAGTTGCGCAGCGTGCAGCCGCCGCTCTCCGAATCCGAGATCACCCGCGAAAGGTTGTCGCTGGAGGAGGCCGTCCGCAAGGTCGAATCGGAGGCTGCCCAGCGCGCCCGCGAGGCCTCGCGCCCCAGTGGCGGCGCCCGCGGCGGCAGCAGCGGAGATGCCTTCCGCCGCGCCAGCACCCGAGCCGCCGAAGGCAGCCCGGCTGCGGCC
>NZ_LBJV01000048.1:0-75086 GCF_028128855.1 Bradyrhizobium sp. CCBAU 11430 | reverse complement strand
GGCGTTCGCAGGGACGACAGCGGGGATGGAATCCCCACCCGCACTACCTGCCATGCGCCTGCGTTCATGGACAAATAACCGCTCTCCCCGATAGTTTGCGCGCCTTCCAGGGAGTGAAACCGGAATTGCAATGGTCGACGTTCTCGCCGCACCGCAGCAAGGCAAGGCGGACAGCGCGCTACGCACGCTGACCGGAATCTCGATCGCGCATTGGGTCAGCCATTTCCACCTGCTGGTCCTGCCGATGCTGTTCCCGTTCCTCAAGGCTCAGCTCGGCGTCGGCTATATCGAGCTCGGCTTCGCGCTCACCGTGTTCGCGGTGGTGTCCGGATTGACGCAGGCGCCGACCGGCTATCTCGTCGACCATTTTGGCGCGCGACGAATTCTGCTGGCCGGCCTCACGCTCGGCGGCTTCGCGCTGATCCTGCTCGGTCTGCACCTCAGCTACGCCTCGCTGATCGCCTGCGCCGTGCTGCTGGGTCTCGCCAATAGCGTCTATCACCCCGCCGACTACGCGATCCTGGCCGAGCACATGGACGAGGCACGGATGGGCCGCGCCTTTTCGATCCACACCTTTGCCGGGTTTCTTGGCGGCGCGGTGGCGCCGGCAATCGTGGCTGCACTCGTCACCCTGTCGGGCGGCGTCGGCGCGCTGATCGCCTCGGGTGCGATCGGCATTGCGGTGGCGTTTCTGCTACTCGTCATGAACATTCCCGACGCCGGCGCCAGCAAGAAGAAGCCAGGCGCGGAGAACGCGCCGAAGCAGGCTGTCATCACGCCGGCGCTGATCGTGCTGACCGCGCTGTTCATGCTGCTCAGCCTGTCGGTCGCCGGTATCAACAATTTCGGCGTCGTCGCGCTGATGAGCGGCTATGGCACGTCCTACTCGGCCGCCAACGTCATGCTGACGGCATTCCTCGGCGCCAGCGCCGCCGGCGTGCTGGCCGGCGGTTTCCTTGCCGATCACACCGAACGCCATGGCTATGTCGCAGCGGCCTGCTTCGCCGTGAACGCGGCAATCGTGCTGCTGATCGCGCTGGTGACGCTACCCGGCTGGGCGCTGACTGCCGCGATGACGGCGGCGGGCTTTCTGTCCGGCGTGATCGCCCCCTCGCGCGACATGCTGGTGCGCAATGCGGCTCCTCCCGGCGCTGCGGGGCGCGCCTTCGGCATCGTCTCCACCGGCTTCAATCTCGGCGGCATCATCAGCCCGCTGCTGTTCGGCTGGATCATGGACCAGAGTGCGCCACACTGGGTGTTCGGCGCGTCGGTGGTGTTCATGGTGGCGACGGTGGCGCTGTCCCCGTTCACGGAGCGGAAGCGACAAGCCGGTTCTTGAGGAGAGCGGCTGCCACAAATTCAATCGTCGTCCCCGCCTAGTGCGCAATTGCGCACGGGGGGCGGGGACCCATAACCCCAGGGAGCGGTTGTGGAGCGAAGCTGCCAACTACGAGTCTTCGCCAAACTCCTCCCTGTGGCTATGGGTCCCGGATCTGCGCTGCGCTTGTCCGGGACGACGAAAGAAGACTTAGAAAAACAAAAACGGGAAGAAACACATGAGCACCCCTGATCTCGTCATCCGCGGCGGCACCGTTGCGGATGGAAACGGCGGCGAACTGTTCGAGGCCGACGTCGCCATCACCGGCGGCAGGATCAGCGAGGTCGGCAAGGTCTCTGGCAAAGGCGCCGAGGAAATCGACGCACGCGGAAAGCTGGTGACGCCGGGTTTCGTCGACGTGCACACCCATTACGACGGCCAGGTCACCTGGAGCCAGGACATCACGCCGTCGTCGCAGAACGGCGTCACCACGGCGATCATGGGCAATTGCGGCGTCGGCTTCGCGCCGTGCAAGCCCGCCGACCACACCCGCCTGATCCAGCTGATGGAAGGCGTCGAGGACATTCCCGAGCCCGTCCTGAGCGCCGGCATTCCCTGGGCCTGGGAGAGCTTTCCGGACTACATGAACTGGCTCTCCAAGCGCGATTTCGACATCGATGTCGGTGCGCAGCTGCCGCATGCGGCGCTACGGGTCTATGTCATGGGCGAGCGCGGCGCACGCCGCGACCCCTCGACCACCGAAGACAATGCCGCGATGGCCAAGCTCGCGGGCGAGGCGGTTCGCTCCGGCGCGCTCGGCTTCTCGACCTCGCGCACGCTCAACCACCGCACCTCCACCGGCGACTTCACGCCGACGCTAAAGGCCGGCGAAGACGAGCTCACCGCGATCGCCGGGGCGATGCACAGCCAGGGCCGCAGCGTGCTGCAATTCGTGCTCGATCTCTCCACCATCCACGAAGACTTGCCGATGATGTTGCGGGTCGCCGACACGACGAAGTGTCCGATCTCGTTCTCGATCACGCAGAACGACAGATCGCCAAACCGCTGGCGCCAGACGCTGGACGAGATCAATGCGGCGGCGAAGCGCGGCCTCTCCATCACCGCGCAGATCGCGGCGCGCCCGGTCGGCCTGCTGCTCGGGCTCGAGCTGTCGCGCAATCCGTTCCAGACCCATCCTAGCTACAAGGCGATCGCGCATCTTCCCTTGAAGGAGCGGCTGGCGCGGCTGCACCAGGCCGACGTGCGCAAGGCAATCCTGAGCGAGACGGCAACCGCCACCGACGATCCGCTGTTCTTCCGGCCCAACTACGACAAGATGTTTTTGCTCGGCGATCCCCCCGATTACGAGCAGCCGCCGGAGAACGCGCTGGGGCCGCAGGCGCGCAAGCAGGGCCGTCAGCCGGAAGAGCTCGCCTATGACGCGATGCTGTCGGACCAGGGCCGCGGCATGCTCTACGTGCCGTTCCTCAACTATGCCGACGGCAATCTCGATGCGACGCGCGAGATGCTGATCGACCCGCAATCGGTGCCGGGCCTGTCCGACGGCGGCGCGCATTGCGGCATCATCTGCGATGCCAGCTTCCCGACCTATCTGCTGACGCACTGGACGCGCGACCGCACGCGCGGCGAGAAGCTGTCGATCCCGTTCGTGGTCGCAGCGCAGTCGCGCAAGACGGCGCTCTCGGTCGGCCTCACCGATCGCGGCCTGATTGCGCCCGGCTACAAGGCCGACGTCAACGTGATCGACTATGACCGTCTGCACCTGCATCCGCCGAAGGTGCATTACGATCTGCCGGTCGGCGGGCGGCGGCTGTTGCAGGACGTCGACGGCTACGAGGCGACGATCGTCTCAGGCGTGGTGACGCGGCGGCATGGCGAGGCCACGGGCCGCCGGCCGGGGAAGCTGATCCGCGGGGCGCAGGGGGTGAATTAGCAGCTGATGGTGAGTGAGGCGCGAAGTCCGCGCCTCATTCTCAGTGTCGTCCCTGCGAACGCAGGGACCCATAACCACAGGGAGCGGTTATGGGGCTAAACTGATAACTCCGAGTCGTCGCCAAACCCCTCCCTGTGGTTATGGATCCCGGATCTGCGCTTCGCTTGTCCGGGACGACAGTTGGGGTTGTGGCCGGCGGCCTCTATCTAACCCTCGCCCGCCCCCTTACGTGGGCGAGACCGCACCCTTCAACGATGCTGCCTGCGGCGCCGCACCGCGCGTCAGCCTGGCCTTTTCCGAGTTCGGCCACAGCAGCAGCAGGCCGAGCAGGCCGGAGCCGACCATGATCACGGCGTTGATGGTGAAGCCGGCCATGTAGCCATCGACCGTGCTGCCGGCACGCTGGATCATCGCCCCCATCACGGCCGGCGCGATGATGCCGGCCAGCGTGTAGAGCGCACCATAGATCGCGAGGATCGCGCCGCGCTGCGACGTCGGCGTGAATTCGCCGAGCATCGGCGGGCAGACCACATAGATCGCCCCGCACAGGCCAGAGCCGACCACGAGCAGCGCGATCTGCAAGCCCGCGCCCTGAACATGCGGCATCATCGCCAGAATCAGCCCGCCGATGACCAGCGGCACCGAGCCGAGCACGCCGCGAGCCACGCGGGTGTTGTAGCCGCGCGCCATCATCACCTGCGAGATCCACCCGGTGAGAATGACGATGGTGGCACCGAACACCCAGGGCAGGATCGAGATGAAGCCGGCCTGGCTCTGCGAGAAGCCGAGCCCCTTGACGATGAACGGCGTGAACCAGGTCAGGCCGAGCGAGAGTGCCCAATAAGCACCGAAGGTCGCCGCGACGCAGCCGATGAAGGTGCGAGAGGTGAGAAGCTGCAAGTAAGGGATCTTCTGCTCGGTCGCGGCCAGGACCTGCGTGTCCTCCAGCGGGCCTTCCTTGCCGAGCGCGAGCCAGGCACAAACCCAGATCAGGCCGACGATTCCGAGCGCGCCGAAGGCATAGTGCCAGGAATGATTGACGATGACCCAGTTCAGCGCCGGCACCGCCAGGATCACGCCGAAGGCCGAGCCCTGCGACAGGATCGCGGTCGGCAGCGTGCGCTTCTCGTCGGGGAACCATTTGTAGATCGCGTGCGCGGCGACGGAGAAGGCCGGGCCCTCGCCGGCACCCAGCACGATGCGGCAGATCAGCAGCGTAGTGAAGGAGACGGTGCCGACCATCGGAAACTGCGCCAGCGCCCAGATCACTGCGAGCACGAGCAGCACCCAGCGTGTCGGCACCTTGTTGACGATGAAGCCGACCACAATGGCGGCGATCGAGAACAGGAAGAAGAACGAGGAGCCGAGCAGGCCGAACTGCTCCGGGGTGAGCTTCAGATCGGTCATGATCGGCACGCCGGCGAGACCGACGACGATCTTGTCGGCGAAGTTCACGACCATGAAGAGGAAGAGGAGAAAGGTGACGGTCCAGGCGCCCTTCGGCGTTCCCTTGGTCCCGATCGTCTTGCCGGCTACCTCCGTCGTTCCCTCAACGCTCATGATTCTCCCCCGTCGATGTCTTTTGGCACTTTTTTGATTTGGCTATCTTGGGAGCTAACAACGGCTTCGAGACCAACGCAACCCGGCATTTCCGCAGCAAGTGTGCTACGCAGCAATTCCGCTAATTCCGCCCGGCGCCATTCATCGTGTTGAGCATCCGAAATCTCTCCAAGACTTTCTCCTCGGCCGGCGAACCGGTCCATGTGCTGCGTGGCGTCGATCTCGACCTTAAGGAGGGTGAACGCGTCGCGCTGACCGGCGAGTCCGGCAGCGGCAAGAGCACATTGTTGCACCTGATCGCGGGACTCGATGCCGCCGATGGCGGCACGATCTGGCTGCAAGACACCGAAGTCACCGCGCTGTCCGATGCAGGGCGCGCCAGCTTGCGGCGCGACCAGATCGGCCTGGTTTTTCAGCAATTCAACCTGATCCCGAGCCTGTCGGTCGGGGACAATCTGGTTTTCCAGGCGCGGATCGCCGACCGTCACGATGCAGCCTGGACCAAGGAGCTGGTCGAACGGCTCGGCCTCGGCCCTCTCCTGAAGCGCTATCCCGAGCAATTGTCCGGCGGCCAGCAGCAGCGGGTCGCGATCGGCCGGGCACTGGCGACGAAGCCCTCGCTGCTGTTGGCGGACGAGCCGACCGGCAATCTCGACGAGGCCACGGCCGAAAACGTGCTGGCGCTGACGCGCGACCTCGTCGCGCGCACCGGCTGCGGCTTCCTGATGGTGACCCATAGCCTGCATCTGGCCGGCACGCTCGACCGCCACCTCACCCTGCATGCGGGGCGGATCGCATGAGACGCGCGCTCTGGGTGCTCGCAGTGCTGCTCAGCCATTGGCGGCGTCACAAGATGCAGTTCGCGACGCTGCTGGTCGGGTTGATCGCGGCGACCGCGCTGTGGAGCGGCGTGCAGGCCATCAACCAGCAGGCCCGCAATGCCTATGACCGCGCCGCCGCGACGTTCGGCGGCGCCCGCACCGCCATGCTGGTCGCGCCTGCTGGCGCGACATTTCCCCAGGAGCTGTTCATCAAACTCCGCCGTGCCGGCTGGCCGGTGTCGCCGGCGCTGGAGGGGCGGGTCCAGATCAACGGACGCTCGATGCGGCTGCTCGGGATCGAGCCGGTCACCCTGCCGGTCGAAATCGGCAACGCACCGCGTCTCGGTGCTGCGGATCTAGGCAGTTTTGTTGCACCGCCGGGCCAGACATTGGTGGCGCGGGAGACGCTGAGCGACTTGCAGGAAACGGAAGGCGCGGCGCCACCGATCAGCAACGGCGCGACATTGCCGCCGCTGCGCGTGTTGCCGCAGCTCGCGCCCGGCGTGCTGGTGGTCGATATCGGCGTGGCGCAGCGTCTGCTGAACAAGCCGGATCAGGTCTCGCGGCTTCTGATCGGCAAGCCCAGGAGCAAGCCTGCGCCGCTGGCAAGCGTGGTCGGCGACCGGCTGCAGCTGGTTGAGCCGAACGCGGAGACCGAGCTGGAGCGCCTCACCGACAGCTTTCATCTCAACCTCACGGCGTTCGGCCTGTTATCGTTCTTCGTCGGCCTGTTCATCGTCAACTCGGCCGTCGGCCTCGCCTTCGAGCAGCGGCTGCCGATGTTGCGGACCTTGCGCGCCTGCGGCGCCTCGGCGCGGCTGGTCAACACCGTGCTGGTGATCGAGCTCGTGGCGCTGGCGCTGATCGCCGGCCTGATCGGGCTCGTCTGCGGCTATTTCATCGCGGCAGTGCTGCTGCCCGACGTCGCGGCGTCGCTGCGCGGGCTCTATGGCGCACAGATCCCGGGGCAGCTGACCTTACAGCCTGAATGGTGGCTCGCCGGCATCGGCATCAGCATTGCGGGCGCGCTGGTTGCGGCGGCGACCAGCCTGATCAAGGCGATCAGGATGCCGGTGCTGGCGACGGCGCAGCCGCGCGCCTGGCAGCAGAGGCAGCGCCGCTGGCTGATCCTGCAAAGTCTGGCCGCCTGCGCCGTGTTCGCGGTCGCGCTGCTGCTGCTCCAGTACGGGCAATCGCTGATCGCAGGCTTTGGCGTGCTGGCGGCGTTGATGTTCGGTGCGGCCCTGATCCTGCCGGCGCTGCTCGAGATCATCCTGCTCGCGGGCCAGCGCGCCGCGAGGAAGCCGCTTGCGCTGTGGTTCTGGGCGGACAGCCGGCAGCAGCTTTCCGGATTGTCGCTGGCGCTGATGGCGCTGCTGCTCGCGCTCGCCGTCAATGTCGGCGTGTCCACCATGGTGGAAACCTTCAGCCGCACCTTCCTCGGCTGGCTCAACGGTCGGCTCGCCGCCGACGTCTACATCAGCGCCTCGGACAATGCGCAAGGCGTTGCCATCCGGAACTGGCTGCGCGAGCGCAGCGACGTGCAGGCGCTCCTGTCGGGCGGCCGCGCCGAGGCGCAGGTTCAGGGCCAGCCGGTGGAGCTGCTCGGCCTGCCCGATCACGCGCTCTATCGCGAACGCTGGCCGCTGCTGGAAACCGCGCCGCGCGGCTGGAGCCGGCTCGTGCCGGGCAATGCCGCCTTCATCAGCGAGCAGCTCAGCCGCCGCCTCAACGTCCGCGTCGGCGACGTCGTCGAGGTGCCGGCGCCGGGCGGGACCTGGGAGCTCGACATCGTCGGCATCTATGCCGATTACGGCAACCCTAAGGGGCAGCTGACCGTCAACGTCGCGGCGCTGATCCGGCAGTTTCCGCAGACGCCGCAGACGCGGATCGGCCTGATCGTCGCGAAGGAGAATATCCCCGGCCTGATCGCGGCGTTGCAGAAACAGTTGGCGCTCGACGACCGCAGTGTCGCCGACCAGGCGACGGTGAAGGCCGAATCGATCCGCATCTTCAACCGCACCTTCGCAGTGACCTCGGCGCTGAACGCCTTCACACTCGGTGTCGCCGGGATCGCGCTGTTCACGAGCCTGCTGACGCTGGCGAACTCCCGCCTGCCGCACCTCGCGCCGCTATGGGCGATCGGCATCACGCGGCCGCGCCTTGCCGCGATCGAATTGACCAAGACGTTGTCGGTGGCGCTGTTCACGGCGCTGCTGGCCGTTCCGCTCGGGCTCCTGGTGGCGTGGTGCCTGATCGCGATCGTGAACGTGAAGGCGTTCGGCTGGCGGCTGCCGTTCCACGTGTTTCCGCTGCAACTGGTCGAGCTGGTCGCGGTCGCGCTGTTGGCGTCGCTGCTGGCGGCGCTGTTGCCGGTGGCACGGCTGGCGCGGATGCAGCCGGCAAATCTCGTCAAGGTGTTTGCCAATGAACGCTGATCGCATGTCGCGCCGCGCCTTCGCCGGCGGCATCGCTGCGCTGGCCCTCGCACGCCGCGCCAGCGCGCAAGGCTATGCGGGGCTCGGTGAAAAAGCGGATGGCTTTGGGAAGGTGACGCCGGGAAAGCTGTTTGCCTTTCCTGGCGATCACGGGCCGCATCCGGACTTTCGCATCGAATGGTGGTATCTGACGGCAAACCTCATCGACGGCAGCGGCGCGGCTTGCGGCCTGCAATGGACGCTGTTCCGTCAGGCGGCGCAGCCAGGCCCTCAAGGCGAAGGCTGGGCCAATCAGCAGGTCTGGATGGCGCATGCCGCAGTGACGCGCGCCGACACCCACCGCTTCAACGAAGTCTTTTCACGCGGCGGCGTCGGCCAGGCCGGCGTCACGGCCAAGCCGTTCGATGCCTGGATCGACGATTGGGAGATGAAGGCTCTCGAGCGAACCGATGACCGCACTTTGGCGCCGCTGGCGCTGAGGGCGTCCAGCACAGATTTCAGCTACGCACTGACGCTGGAGGCCGATCGCGCTGTGGTGCTGCAAGGCGATCGCGGCTACAGCCGCAAGTCGGAGCGTGGCCAGGCGTCCTACTATTACAGCCAGCCGTTCTATCGCGCTCGCGGCACGCTCACCATCGACGACAAGCCGGTCGATGTCTCGGGCCAGGCCTGGATGGACCGCGAATGGAGCAGCCAGCCGCTCGACGCCGACCAGACCGGCTGGGACTGGCTGTCGCTGCATCTGTCGTCAGGCGACAAGCTGATGCTGTACCGGCTGCGGCAGAAGGAAGGCAAAGACTATCCGTTCGGCAACTGGATCAGCGCTGCCGGCGAAACGCAGATGATCACGGGCGGCGACATCCGGATGATGCCGAAAGCGACGGCGGAGGTTGCGGGACGCAAGCTGCCGGTGGAATGGCAGATCGCGATCCCGTCGCGATCGTTCTCGATCCACTGCAAGCCGCTCAATCCCGGGGCCTGGATGGGGACCGGCTTCTCCTATTGGGAGGGGCCGATCAGCTTTGCCGGGACGCATGACGGCGTTGGCTATCTCGAGCTGACCGGGTATTGAAGCGCGGTCTGTTTGAAGGAACCAGCGATGTATCATTTCACCGCTCTCGTCACGCTGCTGGCGATCGCATTTTATTTCTTCACCGCCATCAACGTCTCGAGCGCGCGCACCAAGACCGGCGTCAAGGTGCCGGCGATGTCGGGCCATCCGGATTTCGAACGCGCCTTCCGCATCCAGGCGAACACGCTGGAATGGATGCCGATTGTCCTGCCGGCGCTCTGGCTGTTCGCGGTCTATATCGGCGACGGCATCGCGGCGGGGATCGGCGCCGTCTGGATCATCGGCCGCATCGTCTATTTCATTGGTTATTCGAAAGCGGCAGCCAAGCGCGGCCCGGGCTTCATGATCCAGGGCATCGCCGCCATCGCACTGTGGGCCGGCGCGCTGGGTGCAGTGGTGTTGCGGCTGGTGTGAGGCGGGGGCCGCGGCCACACGTTCCGCTGTCGTCCCGGGGCGCGAAGCGAGCCCGGGACCCATAACCACAGGACGAAGTTGTAGCGCGAGCCGATCACTCCGAGTCCCCGTAACCACACAGTCCTGTGGTTATGGGTCCCGGATCTGCGCTTCGCCCTCGACAACGCTACGCGTTGCCAAGGGCTGCGCTTGTCCGGGACGACACTGAGTTATTGGCGCGATCCTCGCCCCTACTTCGTCAGCGGGCAGCCGCTGTCCTTGGCGGTGAAGAAGGCCTTGTCGCCGGGGACGGTGGCGAGCAGCTTGTAATAGTCCCAGGGCTTCTTCGATTCCGACGGCTTCTTGACCTCGAACAGATACATGTCGTGGATCATGCGGCCGTTCTCGAGCACCTTGCCGCCTTGCGCGAAGTCGTCGTCGACCGGCAGCTCCTTCAGCTTCCTGGCAACCGCATCCGGATCCTTGGTGCCTGCCGCCTTGACCGCCTTCAGGTAGCTCAGCGTCGCCGAATAGGTGCCGGCCTGGATCATGTTCGGCATCCGGCCGGTGCGCTTGAGGAAGCGTTCGCCGAGATTGCGGGACTTGTCGTTGACGTCCCAGTAATAGCCTTCGGTCAGCACCAGGCCCTGTGCAGCCTGGAGGCCAAGGCCATTTACTTCGGCGAGCGTCATCAGCAGGCCGGCGAGCTTCTGGCCGCTGGCGACGATGCCGAACTCGGACGCCTGCTTGATCGAATTGGTGGTGTCGAGGCCGGCATTGGCAAGGCCGACGATCTTCGCCTTCGAGCTCTGCGCCTGCAGCAGGAACGAGGAGAAGTCCGAGGAGTTGAGCGGCACGCGCACCGAGCCGACCACCTTGCCGCCATTGGCGGTGACGATCTCGCTGGTGTCCTTCTCCAGCGCGTAGCCGAAGGCGTAGTCCGCGGTGAGGAAGAACCAGGTGTCGCCGCCGGCCTTGGTCAGCGCACCACCGGTGCCGACGCCGAGCGCGCGGGTGTCGTAGGCCCAGTGGAAGCCGTAGGGCTGGCAGGCATCGCCTGTCAGCCGTGAGGTGGCGGCGCCGACGACGATGTCGATCTTCTTCTTTTCCTTGGACAGTTCGTGGATCGCGAGCGCGACCGAGGAGGTCGTCAGCTCCGTGATCATGTCGACGTTCTCGACGTCGTACCAGCGCCGCGCGATCGAGGTCGCGAGGTCGGCCTTGTTCTGGTGGTCGGCGGTGACGAGCTCGACCTTCTGACCCAGCACCTCGCCGCCAAAATCCTCGATCGCCATCCTGGCCGCCTCGACCGACCATTTGCCGCCGTAATCGGCATAGACGCCGGACTGGTCGTTGAGGATGCCGATCTTGACGCCTTGCGCGGAGGCCGGCGCCGCCAGCACCAGAGCAGAGGTTGCGACGGCGGCCAAAAGTGCTGATTTCATCTGTTATCTCCCAGCAGTTTTCTGTTTTGAAATCGCGCGGATACTAGGGAAGAACCCCGCGCCTGCCCATCCATTTCAAGTTGGTCGTTAGTATGGAGGTCGCCACAAAAATGGCGTCGTCCCGGGGCGCGACGAAGTCGCGAACCCGGGACCCATAACCACAGGAAGGAGTTTTGCGAAGAGCTTCGCGCCAAACTCCTCCCTGGGGTTATGGATCCCCGCATTCGCGGGGATGACGGCGAGGATGTGGACACACCGGTGGCCATCACGTGCGCTTAAGAAGCCACCACCTCCGGCTTCTTCCCCTCATTCCGCCCTTCCGCCAGGTTCCGCACCACCACGTAGAAGATCGGCGTGAACAACAGGCCGAACAGGGTGACGCCGATCATGCCGAAGAACACGGCGACGCCGACGGCCTGCCGCATCTCCGAGCCGGAGCCGCTCGATATCACCAATGGCAAGACGCCGAGGATGAAGGCGAAGGAGGTCATCAGGATCGGCCGCAGGCGCAAGCGGCAGGCGTCGATGACGGCTTCCAGCCGCGGCTTGCCCTCGTTCTCGATGTCGCGCGCGAACTCGACGATCAGGATCGCGTTCTTGGCCGCCAGTCCCACCAGCACGACGAAGCCGATCTGGGTGAGGATGTTGACGTCCTGGCCCATGATGCGCACGCCGATGGTGGCGGCGAGCAGGCACATCGGCACGATCAGGATCACCGCGAACGGCAAGGTCCAGCTGCCATATTGCGCAGCGAGCACGAGGTAGACGAACAGCACGCAGATCGGGAACACGTAGAGGCCGGCATTGCCGCCGGTGATCTGCTGGTAGGACAGATCGGTCCATTCGAAGGTGAAGCCGCTCGGCAAGGTGTCGTCCGCGAGCTTCTTGATGGTGTTGAGCGCCGTGGTCGAGCTGGTGCCCGGCGCCGGCTCGCCCTGGAGCTCGGACGCGGCATAGAGATTGTAGCGCGCGACGCGATCGGGACCCGAGACATCCCTGAACTCGACCACGCTGCCGAGCATCACCATGTCGCCGGAGGCGTTGCGTGTGCGCAGGCGTGCGAGGTCGCTGGGCTCTTTCCGGAACGGGAAGTCGGCCTGCGCGGTGACGTGATAGGTGCGGCCGAACAGGTTGAAGTCGTTGACATAGGTCGATCCGAAATAGCTCTGGATCGTGTCGTTGATATTGGAGATGGGAACGCCGAGCTTCTGCGCCTTGGTGCGATCGATGTCGACGAAGAGCTGCGGCGTGTTGGCCGAGAACGGCGAGAACACCGTGGGGCCGAGCAGCGAGGGCGATTTGCGCGCCGCGGCGACAAGCTCGTCGGTGGCCGCGGCGAGCAACTCAGGCCCGCGGCCCTGACGGTCCTGGATGCGGATGGTGAAGCCGCCGCCGGTGCCGATGCCAGGCACGGCCGGCGGCGGGATCACGATGATGAAGGCGCCCTGGATCGCGGACAGGCGCTTGCGCAGCTCGACCGTGATGGCGTTGGCCGTCAATCCTTTCTTGATCCGCGCCTCTGGTTCGTCGAACACCGGGAACAGCGCGGCGGCATTGCCCGCCTGTGTGCGGGTGGCACCGGAGAAGCCGGCAAAGGCGGCGACACGAACGATGCCCGGCGTGTCCAGCGAGATCCGCTCGATCTCGCGCACGACCTCGGTGGTGCGCGCCAGCGAAGCCGCGCCCGGCAATTGCACGGATACGATGACGTAGCCGCGGTCCTGCGCCGGGATGAAGCCTTGCGGCGTGGTCGCGATCAACCAGCCGGCGCTTCCGATCAGCACGACATAGATCAGGATCATCACCACCGAGTGCCGGATCACGAAATTGGCGAGGCCGGCATAGCCGTGCGCCAGACGGTCGAACACGCGATTGAATACGCCGGTGAAGGCATTCCAGCCGCGCGCGATGACATTCCAACTCGCGGGCGCCCGCTTCTCCTCGTGCGGCACCAGGATCTGCGAGGCCAGCGCCGGGGACAGCGTCAGCGAGCAGAAGCAGGAGATCGCAGTCGCAACCGCAATGGTGACGGCGAATTGCTGGAAGAACTGCCCGGAAATACCGCCCAGAAAGGCGGTCGGCACGAACACCGCGCAGAGCACCAGCGCGATCGAGACCAGCGCGCCGCCGACCTCCTCCATCGTCTTGAGGGCGGCATCGCGCCGGCTCATGCCATGCTCGAGATGCCGCTCGACGTTCTCGACCACCACGATGGCATCATCGACCACGATGCCGACCGCGAGGACGAGGCCGAACAGTGTGAGGTTGTTGATCGAGAAGCCCAGCGCCGCCATCACCGCGAAAGTGCCGACCAGCGACACCGGGATCGCGATGATCGGAATAATCGCGGGACGCCAGCCCTGCAGGAACACCAGCACGACGATGACGACGAGCAGCATGGCCTCATAGATGGTCTTGATCAGCTCGTGGACGGACTGAGCGATGAATTCGGTCGGGTTGTAGCCGATATTGTAGTCGAGGCCTTTCGGGAAGCTCTCCTTCAGCCTCGTCATGGTGTCGGTAATGTTCTTCGCGGTAGCGAGAGCGTTCGATCCCGGCCGCTGCGTCACCAGCATGGCGACCGCGGATTTGCGCAGCAGGAAGCTGTTGGTGCTGTAGGCGAGCGCCCCGAGCTCGATGCGGGCGACGTCACGCAGCCGCACCACGCGGCCGTCCGAGCCGGCCTTGATCAGGATGTCCTCGAACTGCTTCAGATCCTTCAGGCGCCCCGTGAAGGTGAGGTTCGGCTGGAAGGCGCGGTCGGCGATCGGCGGCTCGGCGATCTGGCCGCCGGCGATCTGCACGTTCTGCGCGCGGATCGCGGCCAGCACCTCCGCCGAGGTTAGGCCGAGATTGGCAATCCGGTCAGGATCGAGCCACAGCCGCATCGAATAGTCGCGGGCACCGAATATCTGGATGTCGCCGACGCCGTCGAGACGCAGCAGCTGGTCGCGGACCTGGAGCAGCGCGTAATTGGAGATGTAGAGCTGGTCGAAGGTGTCGTCGGGCGACAGCATGAACACGACCATCAGGATATCGGGCGAGTTCTTGCGCGTGGTGACGCCGTTGCGCTGGACCTCCTCGGGCAGTCGCGGCTGCGCGATCGCGACGCGGTTCTGCACCAGCACCTGGGCCTTGTCGAGATCGGTGCCGAGCTTGAAGGTGACGGTGATGGTGAGCTGGCCGTTCGAGGTTGCCTGGCTGTAGAGATACAGCATGTCCTCGACGCCGTTGATCTCCTGCTCGATCGGAGCCGCGACCGTGTCGGACACGGTCTGCGCGGAGGCGCCGGGATATTGCGTGGTGACGACGACGGTCGGCGGCACCACTTGCGGATATTCGGACACCGGCAGCGTGGTGTAGGCGAGCGCACCGACGATCAGGAGCACGATCGACAGCACCATCGCGAGGATGGGCTGGTTGATGGAGAGACGACCGAGATTCATGACTTGCCACCGGCCGGCGCTGGCGCAGTCTGCGGGGCAACCTTGGCACCGACACGGGCACGCTGGATGCCGTTGACGATGACGCGATCCTCGGCCTTCAATCCTTCGCGGATCACGCGCAGGCCGTCGTCCAGCGGTCCGAGCACCACGGGACGGGCCTCGACGGTGTCGTCGGGCTTCACCACGAACACGATCTTGCGGGACTGGTCGGTCGCAACAGCGACGTCCGGAATCAGCAGGGCCTCATAGGGCGCGCTGCCGATCAGCCGGACGCGACCGAATTGGCCGGGCAGGATCGACAGATCGGTATTCTTGACCACGGCGCGGCTGCGCAGCGTGCCGGTCGAAACGTCGAGCCGGTTATCGAGGAAGTTGATGGTGCCTTCATGGGACGGCTTGGTTTCGCCGGCGAGCGTCACCTGCACCGGATTGGCCGTGTCGCGCGAGCTCGGACGCCGCCCTTCGAACCACAGCTTGCTGTATTTGATGAAGGTCGCCTCATCCATGTCGAAATAGACGTAGATCGGGTCGAGCGTGACGATGGAGGTCAGGAGGGTCGAAGAGCCATTGTCGCTGCCCTGCACGAGATTGCCGGAGCTGACGAGATGGCGGCTGACGCGGCCGGTCAACGGTGCCGTCACATGCGTGAATTCGATGTTCAGTCTGGCCGCTTTGAGCGCGCCTTCAGCCTGCACCTCCGCGGCATGCGCAGCTTGCAGGGCCTGACGGCGCTGATCGACGACCTGCTCGGAGACCGCGCTGGTCTGCACCAGGCTGAGGCCGCGGTCGAGTTCGCGCTTGGCAAGTTCCACCTTGGCCCGTGCATCCGACAGCTGCCCTTCCGCCTGCGTGGCCACCGCCTCGAACGGACGCGGGTCGATCACGTAAAGCAGATCGCCCTGATGCACGATGGCGCCGTCCTGGAATTCGACCGAGTTGACGAAGCCGCCGACGCGCGGGCGCACCTGCACCTCCTCAACCGCTTCGAAGCGGCCGGTGAACTCGTCCCAATCGGTAACGGTGCGCTTGACCGGCTGGGCGACCGTCACGGGCGCCGGCGGCGGCGCAGACGCTTGCGAGGTGGGCTGCCCGCAACCGGTGAGCGCGAACGAAGCGACGAGGAGGCCCGCGAGTGCGTAATGCCGCGGCTGGACGAATTCGTGCTTTTTGACAAGTCGCTCGCTTCCATCCGGTCCAGCCATCCCAGGTCCTCGCATCGTCCTCATGCCAAAAGCCGCGGAAAAGGCAGGGTAGGCATTTACCCGCGGGCGTCCCAAGATGGGTGGAGTTGATGAACACTTCAAGACCAAAGCGCGTGCAGGGCTCCAAGCGCGCCCTGACCGGATGGCGGGTTGACAGGGGGTGGCAACCCGCCCGGCACGCGCTGAATAGCCGGCAGGTTTGCGATTGGACTTTGTTCGCCGGGCTCATGAATGGAAACGTCCTTCCCTTTCCCGCACGCGGGGAAAGGGAAAGAGCGCCAGCGCCTTCGCACATGACGAACGCCATCCGCTCGGCTAGATTGCCCTCACAAAAACAAGACGAATTGTCCGGGAGGGCAGGCGTGCACCAGGGACGTGTCGTTTTCGGCGCGATCGAGGAGGTCGTGTTCGGCCATCCTGCAACTGAGGCCATCGTCGCGCAGATGGACCGGCTGGGAACGCGCCGCGCCTTCCTGATGGTTTCGGGCACGCTGAACCGGCAGACCGACGAAATCGAGAAGATCAAGCAGGCTTTGGGCTCCCGCTGCGCCGGCCTGTTCGATGCCATGCCGGCGCACACGCCGCGCGAGGCGGTGATCGCGGCAACCAACGCGGCGCGCGGGGCCGGCGCCGATCTGATCGTCACGGTGGGCGGCGGCTCGATCACCGACGGCGCCAAGGCGGTGCAGCTTTGCCTCGCCAACGGCATCGACGATATCGACGGCATCGAGCGGATCCGCGTGCACAAGGGCGTCGCACCGGAGATGACGGCGCCAACCGTGCGCCAGGTTAGCGTGCCCACCACGATCGCCGGCGGCGAATTCAGCGCGATCGCGGGCGTCACCGACCGAGCTGCGCATGTGAAGCAGATGCTGCGGCATCCGCTCGCCGTGCCGCGCGCGACCATCCTCGATCCCGCGATCACCGTGCACACCCCGGAATGGCTGTTCCTGTCGACCGGCATCCGCGCCATCGACCATTGCGTCGAGGCGATCTGCTCGCGCGAGACGCATCCCTATGCCGACGCGCAAGCGGTGAAGGGCCTCGCCATGCTCGCCGACGCGCTGCCGCGGGTGAAAGCCGACCCCGCCGATCTCGACGCGCGGATGGACGCGCAGATCGGCACCTGGCTGTCGATGGGCGCGCTCGCGGCCGGCGTTCCCATGGGCGCGAGCCACGGCATCGGCTACGTGCTGGGCGCGGCCTTCGACGTGCCGCACGGCTACACGTCCTGCATCATGCTGCCGGCGGTGATGCGCTGGAATGCGAGCGCCAATGCCGAGCGGCAGATGATCGTCGCGGCCGCCATGGGCTTTCCGGGCCACGACGCTGCCGACGTGCTCGATGCCTTCATCCGCTCGCTGGGCATGCCGCGCAGCCTCACCGAGGTGCAGGTGTCGCCGCAGCATTTCGACGCCATCGCCGAGCAGGCGATGCGCACCAACTGGATCCCGCGTAACCCGCGCAAGATCGAAGGCCCGGCGCAGGTGCGCGAAATCCTGCTTCTCGCCGCATAAATCAAAGCCGGAGGATAGATGTACCCAGGTCAGCATGCCCGCCTACGCCCGCTGCAGCCCGCCTTCATCATGGCGGCCACAGGCGAGGCCGTCACCTATCGCGAGCTCGATGCGCGCAGCAACCGGCTGGCCCACCTGTTCCGCAAGCACGGCTTGAAGCGGCTCGACCACTACTCGATCTTCATGGAGAACAATTCGCGCTATCTGGAGGCCTGCGGCGCCGGCGAACGCTCCGGGCTGTACTACACCTGCATCAACTCGTTCCTGACGCCGGGCGAGCTCGCCTATCTGCTGGTCAACAGCCAGTCCAAGATCCTGATCACCTCGGTGGCGAAGCTCGACATCGCCCGCGAGGCGATCAAGGCCTGCCCCGACATCAAGCTCTGCATCGTCGCCGACGGCCCCGGCGAGAGCGAGCGCATCGTCGGACTTGCGGACGTCACCGCGGATATGTCGGCAACATCGATCGCGGATGAGTGGCTCGGCACCGCCATGCTCTATTCGTCCGGCACGACGGGACGGCCGAAAGGCATTCTGCGGCCGCTGCCGGAGGAGCCGCCGAAGCATAATCTGCCGCTGTTCGATTTCCTCACCAAGCTCTGGCACTACCGCGAGGGCATGGTCTACCTCTCGCCTGCCCCGCTCTATCACTCGGCGCCGCAGGCGGCCGTGAACCTCACGGTCCGCATGGGCGGCACCGTGATCATCATGGAGAGTTTCGATCCCGAGCGTTACCTCGAACTCGTCCAGCGGTGGGGCATCACCCACACCCAGCTGGTGCCGACCATGTTCTCGCGCATGCTGAAGTTGCCGGCGGAGGTGCGCGGCCGCTACGACCTGTCCTCGCTGGAGATCGCCATCCACGCCGCCGCGCCCTGCCCGGCGCTGGTCAAGGACGACATCATCAAATGGTGGGGGCCGATCATTCACGAATATTACGGCGCGACGGAGGGCCTCGGCTTTACCGCCTGCAACAGCGAGGAATGGCTTAGCCACCGCGGCACCGTCGGCAAGGTGCTGCTCGGCGATCTCCACATCCTCGACGAGAACATGCGGGAATGTCCGACCGGCACCCCCGGCCAGGTCTGGTTCAAGACCGCCTCGCCGTTCGAATATTTCAACGACCCGGAGAAGACCAGGGAGGCGCGCTCGGCCGACGGCAGCATGAGCACGGTCGGCGATGTCGGCTATGTCGACGCCGACCGATTTCTCTACCTCACCGATCGCGCCACCTTCATGATCATCTCCGGTGGCGTGAACATCTACCCGCAGGAATGCGAGAATCTGCTCATCACCCATCCGAAGGTCGCCGATGCCGCGGTGTTCGGCGTGCCCAATCCCGATCTCGGCGAAGAGGTGAAGGCGGTGGTCCAGCCGATGCCTGATGTCGTGCCGGGCGAGGCGTTCGCCGAAGAGCTGATCGCATTCTGCGCAAAATCGCTGTCGCGGCAGAAGGTGCCGCGCTCGGTCGATTTCGAGAAGGAATTGCCGCGGCTGCCGACGGGGAAGTTGTACAAGCGCCTGCTGCGGGACCGGTATTGGGGAAACAAGGCGTCGAGGATCGTGTGAGGGCGTCGCTCCGCTCGCGGGCGATATGCGCGAGACTCGTCCAAACAAATGGTGTCGTCCCGGGGCGCGACGAAGTCGCGAACCCGGGATCCATAACCACAGGGAATAGGCGTAGCGCGAGCAGGTCACCCCGAGTCTTCGCCAAACGTCTCCCTGTGGCTATGGGTCCCGGAACTGCGCTTCGCTTGTCCGGGACGACAGTGAGTTCGTTGATTCTGCATCGCGCAACATCACCGCAGGAACCATCTCTTCGCACCTGCACTCTCACATCGTGAGCATGAAAACCTGCGGCCTTCCGTCATCCGAATTGTCGAGGCGGCATGCGGCCTTACCGGTTGCCTCCCTCAACTCGCGTGCTATCGTCGCGACAAACAGGCCGCAAAGGCCAAAAAGACTGATGTCCAGGGAGGATGAGCATGCGGAGCGTGTGGGCGCTCGCCGCAATGGCGGCGCTATCTGTGCTGACGGCCTCAACCACCACGCTCGCCGGCGAGCCCAAGCAGGGCGGCGTCCTGCGAATGTATCACCGCGACAGCCCGGCCAACGCATCGATCCTCGAGGGCGCGACCTATTCGGTCAACGTGCCGTTCATGGGCGTCTTCAATAATCTCGTCATTTACGACCAGCACATCGCGCAGAACAGCCCTGATACCCTCCGGCCCGAGCTGGCCGAAAGCTGGTCCTGGGGCAACGACAACAAGAAGCTGACATTCAAGCTGCGCCAGGGTGTCAAATGGCATGACGGCAAGCCGTTCACATCGGCCGACGTCAAATGCACCTTCGATCTCCTGATGGGCAAATCGCAGCAGAAGCTTCGGCAAAATCCGCGCAAGGCCTGGTACAATGAAGTCAACGAGATCACGACGAGTGGCGATTTCGAGGTCTCCTTCGACCTGAAGCGGCCGCAGCCGTCGCTGCTGGCGATGCTGGCGTCAGGCTATACGCCGATCTATCCCTGCCACGTCTCGCCCGCGGACATGCGCACCCATCCGGTCGGTACCGGACCGTTCAAGTTCGTCGAGTTCAAGGCCAATGAATCGATCAAGCTGACGCGAAATCCGGACTATTGGAAGAAGGGCCTGCCCTATCTCGACGGCATCGAGTACACGATCATCACGAACCGATCGACCGCGATCCTGGCTTTCGTCGCCGGAAAGTTCGACATGACCTTCCCGACGCACATCACGATCCCGCTCCTGAAGGACATCAAGTCGCAGGCGCCGAACGCGACTTGCGTCGTCGAGCCGACCAACGTTTCGACCAACATCATCGTCAATTCGACCTCCGCGCCGTTCGACAACATCGATATTCGCCGCGCGATGGCGATGGCACTCGACCGCAAGGCGTTCGTCGATATCCTGTTCGAAGGCCAGGCCGACATCGGCGGCACCATGCTGCCACTGCCTCAAGGCGTCTGGGGCATGCCCAAGGACAAGCTCGAGACCATTCCGGGCTATGGCCGGGACGTGAACGCGAACCGCGAGGAAGCGAAGAAACTGATGCAGAAGGCGGGCTACGGCCCCGACAAGCACCTCGCGGTGAAGGTCTCGACGCGCAATCTCGCGGAATATCGCGACCCCGCCGTGATCCTGATCGACCAGCTCAAGAGCATCTATATCGACGGCGAGCTCGACGTCGTCGAAACCGCGAACTGGTTCCCGAAAGTCGCGCGCAAGGACTACATGCTCGGCCTCAATCTGACCGGCAATTCCGTCGACGATCCCGACCAGTCCTTCTACGAAAACTATTCCTGCGGCTCGGAGCGGAACTACACCAATTACTGCAACAAGGAGATCGAGAAGCTGTTCGACGTGCAATCGCAGGAGACCGACACCAGCAAGCGCAAGCCGCTGGTCTGGGATATCGACAAGAAGCTGCAGGAGGATGTCGCCCGTCCGATCATCTTCCATGCACGGGCCGGCACCTGCTGGCAGCCCTACGTCAAGGGCATCACGATCATGTCGAACAGCTCCTATAACGGCTTTCGCTACGAGGACGCGTGGCTCGACAAGTAGCGCGGCAGGCTGAAGAGTAGCGGCTCGCGGAGGGCGAAGGATGTTTGCCTATCTGGTGCGACGCCTGTTCCTGATGCTCGTGACCCTGTTCGGGATCTCGATCGTCATCTTCCTCCTGCTGCGCATCGTGCCCGGCAACATCGTCGACATCCTGTTCGCCGCGGCCGGCTATGTCGATCCCGCCGACAAGGCCAACCTGGAGAAGGAGCTCGGCATCGACCAGCCGCTGATCGTGCAGTATTGGCACTGGATCAGCGGTTTTCTGCGCGGCGACTTTGGCTACTCCTACGTCTCCGAGAAGCCGGCGCTCCAGGAGATCCTGCCGCGGATCCCGATCACGGCGCGGCTCGCCGGCCTTGCGCTGTTGTTCTCGGTCTCGATTGGCATTCCGCTCGGCGTCATCAGCGCGGTGAAGCAAGGCACGCGGCTGGATTACGCCTTGCGCGTCGTCAGCTTGAGCGGCTTGTCGCTGCCCTCGTTCTGGCTCGGCCTGCTCATCCTCACGGCGTCGGTGGCGATGTTCGGCCAGATGCCGATCTTCAATCCGAATCCGCAGACCTGGCTCGAGGCGTTCGCAACCTATGCCGTGCCCGCCGCCGCCGTCGGCTTCCGCAGCGCGGCGCTGACCATGCGCATCACGCGGTCCTCGATGCTGGAGGTGCTGCGGCAGGACTACATCCGCACCGCGCGCGCCAAGGGCGCCTCCGATGCCGCCGTGAACTATCAGCACGCGCTGAAGAACGCGATCCTGCCCGTCATCACCGTGATCGGCATCGAGGCGGCGTTCCTGATCGGCGGCCTGATCGTCACCGAGACGGTGTTCAACATCCCCGGCGTCGCCCGCTTCCTGGTCGAGGCGATCCGCTGGCGCGACTATCCGATCGTGCAGAACCTCGTGATGCTGATCGCCGTCGTGGTGGTGAGTGCGAATTTCATCGTCGACATGCTCTACGCCGTGTTCGATCCGCGCATCAGGTACACGGATTAGCCGCATGACCTTCTCTCACACAGTATGTGCGCTCTCCTTCACCTCTCCCCGCCTGCGGGGAGAGGTCGGATTGCGCAGCAATCCGGGTGAGGGGGAGTCTCCGCGAGTCCAACTCCCACCTCCCCCGCGGAGAGCCCCCCTCACCCCTACCCTCTCCCCGCAGGCGGGGAGAGGGGGAAGATAGAGTTCACATGGCCGCGATCGACTATGACGTTGAACTGAGACGCGCCGGCGCGCATGCGACCGGAGGCTGGCGCCGCGTGCTGTATCTGGCACAGCGGCATGTGCTGGGCGCCGCTGGCCTCGTCATCATGACCGTGTTCGTGTTCACGGCCATCTTCGCCGATTTCATCGCGCGCTATGATCCCCTGTCGATCGATTCGGCCCGCGCTCTGGCCCGCCCGAGCCTGGCGCACTGGATGGGAACGGACTCCTTCGGCCGCGACGTGTTCAGCCGCATCATCCACGGCGCGCGGATCTCGCTTGCGGTCGGGATCGGCTCGACCGCGCTCGGCGGCACGATCGGCGTCATCGTCGGCCTGACCTCCGGCTATCTCTCCGGCTGGGTCGATCTCGTGTTCCAGCGCGTCTCCGACGTCCTCCAGGCGCTGCCGCTGCTGGTGCTGGCGCTGGTGATGACGGCGGCACTCGGCCCGTCGCTGCCGAACGTGATCATTGCGATTGCCATTCCGCTGATCCCGACGGTCGCGCGCGTCATCCGTGCCAACACGCTGGCGCTGCGCGAACTCCCCTTCATCGAAGCCGCCAAGTCGATCGGCATGAGCGAAGTGCGCATCGCGCTCCGCCACGTACTGCCGAACACGCTGGCGCCGCTGATCGTGCTTGCGACCGCGCAGCTGGGCTCGACCATCCTGACGGAAGCTTCCCTCTCCTTCCTCGGCCTCGGCATTCCCGAGCCTTATCCGTCTTGGGGCCGCATGCTCTCCGAGTCCGCCGCCGAATATGTCCGCACCGCGCCGTGGCTGGTGATCTTCCCGGGCATTGCGATCAGCCTCGCCGTGTTCGGCGCCAACCTGTTCGGCGACGCCCTGCGCGACATCCTGGATCCGAGGCAGCGCGGCTGATGACGGACAAATCCAACCTTGTGCTCGAAGTGAAGAACCTGAAAACGGTGTTCTTCACCAATTCCGGTTTGTTCAAAGCCGTCGACGACCTCTCCTTTACCGTGAAGCGCGGCGAGACGCTGGCGATCGTCGGCGAATCCGGCTGCGGCAAGAGCGTCACGGCGCTGTCGCTGATGCGGCTGGTGCCCGATCCGCCCGGCCGCATCGTCGGCGGCTCGATTTCGCTCGAAGGCACCGACCTGCTGGCGCTGGATGAGGCGGAGATGCGTGCCGTCAGGGGCAACCGCATCTCCATGATCTTCCAGGAGCCGATGACCTCGCTCAATCCGGTGATGCGGATCGGCGACCAGATCGTCGAGGCGGTGCGGCTGCACCGGAACATCCCGGCCAAGGAAGCCCGGAATATCGCCGTGGAGATGCTGCGCCTGGTGCGCATTCCCGAACCGGCGCGACGCGCGAAGGAATATCCGCATCAACTCTCCGGCGGCATGCGCCAGCGCGCGATGATCGCGATGGCGCTGGCGTGCCGCCCCGCGCTGCTGATCGCGGACGAGCCGACCACCGCGCTCGACGTCACCATTCAGGCGCAGATCCTGGCGCTGATCCTCGACCTTCAGAAGGAGCTCGGCACCGGGCTCGTGCTGATCACGCACGATCTCGGCGTGGTCGCGCAGACAGCGCAGCGCGTGATCGTGATGTATGCGGGCCGCAAGGTCGAGGAAGCCAGTGTCGAGGCACTGTTCGCCGCGCCAAAGCATCCCTATACGCGCGGGCTGATGGCTTCGATCCCGGCCGTTCCGGCGGCCGGCGTCCCGGCACAGGCGCGGCTGAACGAAATTCCCGGCACCGTGCCGTCGCTGGTGCGGCTGCCGAAGGGCTGCGCCTTCGCACCGCGCTGCAAGCTCGCAATCAAGCGCTGCGAGGCCGAATATCCGCCGCTGGTGGATTGGGGCGGCGGACATCTCGCCGCTTGCTGGCGTGCGGCTGAAGTTGCGGAGGTGGCATGAGCGAAGTTCTGCTCGAAGTCACCAACCTCAAGAAGCATTACCCGGTGCGCGCCGGCGTATTGCGCAGGCAAGTCGGCACCGTACACTCGGTCGACGGCGTCTCGTTCTCGGTTCATGCCGGCGAAACGCTCGGGCTCGTCGGCGAATCCGGTTGCGGCAAGTCGACGGTGGCGCGTAGCGTGTTGCGGCTGGTCGAGCCGACCTCGGGCCAGATCCGGCTCGACGGCGAGGACATCACCCATCTGTCCAAGGCGGCACTGCGCCCGCACCGGCGTTCGATGCAGATCGTTTTCCAGGACCCGTTCGCCTCGCTCAATCCGCGCATGACCGCCGGCGACATCGTCGGCGAGCCGCTTGCGGTGCACGGGCTCGCCAGCGGCAAGGCGCTGGATGCGCGGGTCGCAACGCTATTCGAGCAGGTCGGCTTGCGAGCCGACCAGATGCGCAACTTTCCGCATCAATTCTCCGGCGGCCAGCGCCAGCGCATCTGCATCGCGCGCGCGCTCGCACTCGAGCCGCGCCTGATCGTCTGCGACGAGCCGGTGTCCGCGCTCGACGTCTCGATCCAGGCGCAGGTGATCAATCTGCTGATCGACCTTCAGCGTCAGCACGGCTTCTCCTATCTCTTCATCGCGCACGATCTCGCCGTGGTCGCTCATATCAGCCATCGCGTCGCCGTGATGTATCTCGGCCGCATCGTCGAGATCGCAGGCAAGGACGAGCTGTTTCGCAATCCCAGGCATCCCTACACGCAAGCGCTGCTCGCCTCGGTGCCGGTTGCCAACCCGCTGGCGAAGAAGCTCGCGCCGCTGGTCGACGGGGATGTGCCGAGCCCGGTCAATCCGCCGCCCGGATGCGCGTTTCACACCCGCTGCCGATATGCGATGGAGCGATGCGGGGTTGAGCGGCCCGCACTGCTGGATGAGGGCAACGGGCATCAGGTGGCGTGTCTGCTCAATGAGGGCACGGGGCGGAGCAACATAGTCCCGTAGGGTGGGTTACGTCAGCGGACCGCGCTTCGCACGGCCGCGGGCTCGCTACGATTGCGGAGCGTGCTGATCACCGGCCAGGCCGCCAAGGCAGCGGCCAGATGCTTGAGCGTGTGGCCCGAGACGACGTGCCCTGTGGCTTCGAAAATGAGCGCGTCACCGAGTTCGAAAAGCTTCGCCAGCACATAAAAGAAGATCACGCCACCGAGCGGCACGCCGAGCGCGCCAGGCCGCGGCCGCGTCAACGCCAGTCCCACGGCAAGTGCCATGCCGCCGAACTGCACGACCACCCATGGCGTGAGATTCTCGCGCGCCACCCAGGCAGCTAACAGGCCGGCCATCATCATCAGGACCAGCACCGCCTCGCCGGCACGCACGCTGATGCGTTCACTGGCTGCGATGCCCAGAAAGCCCGCGAACGCCACCGCCATACCGAGACGATCGGCCACGAGGCGTTGCGGCATGTCGGGGTCCAGGTGATAGAAGCCAGATCCCAGGCAGGTGAGGATCAGGCCGACGAAAAGCCAACTTGCACCCACAGGCGCATCATGGCGGGCGCGCAGCCGCTCCGAACCCCAGACGCCCATCGCGAGAAAGGCGAGATTGCTCAGCACATCGCCGGCGTTGGGCACACCGAGCCAGGTGCGACTGTCGACGAAGTGCGGGACGTGCCAAGCGGCGGCGGGCAGCGCGGGAGCGAGGAGTGCCGACAGCGTCAGAACGCTGAGGGCCCCAATCAGGTATCTCTCGCGGAGTTGTGGGGCGGCGAACGAGAAGCGTCGGGATACCGACGGGAGCGTCGGATTGGTCGCTTGGGCGGGATCATTTGGGCGCAACATGCCGGCTCCAAAATTGAACAATGTTCAATATATGTAGCCCGAAAATGAAAGACGTTCAAATTGAATTTCCCCCTTGCGCCAGTACGCAATTAAGCAACTGAAATAATAGGGAATTTTTACCGCACGCGAGGTGCCGTAGGGCGGCAAAGCGGAGCCTGCCGACGATGCCGCTCCACCACTTTTGAACATCGATGGCGGGCACGGCACTTTGCGCCTTTGCCCCGTTCGTTGCGCTAACCTGCCCCGATCTCGGCGACGATCCTGCCCGTCGTCACCTGCTCGCCTTCGGCGACGTCGATCGCCGCCACCACGCCGTCGACGCCGGCCTTGTGGACGTGCTCCATCTTCATCGCTTCCAGCGTCAGCACCGGTTGGCCGGCTTTGACACGGTCACCCGGCTTGACCAGCACGGCGACGACGCGTCCGTTCATGGCGGCGCGCACCTTGCCGTCACCGCCGTTGGCTGCGGCGGCCTTCGGCGCGGCGAGGGTGAGATCGGTGACCGCGAGCGGGATGCCGCGGTGCTGGAGGTAGAGCCGGTCGCCGTCGCGCAAGAACTTTGCGCTGTCCATCACGCCATCGTGGCGGAAGCGGACGGCGTCGGAATCGAGTTGGTCGATCTCGAACTTGTCTTGCCGGCCGTCGGCGGCGACAGTGTAACTACCATCGCGCTCGCGCGTGACTTCGAGTTCGTATGTCTGACCGGCGATCTCGATTTTCGCTGGCAACGGAAAGGTGGCGGCGAGGCTCCGCCCGCCCTGCCATGACGGTGTGCGCGGGTTGGTGACGTAGAGCAGCAGGCTCGCCAGCGCCATGTCGAATGCCGCGTTCGCGCGCGGTGCCAGCAGCTCGTCGCGATGCGCGCCGATGAAGGCTGTCGTCGCCTCACCCTTGGCAAAGCCGGGATGACGCAGGCAGGACATCAGGAACGCCTGATTAGTCGTCACGCCGAAAGCCGTGAGCTGCTCAAGGCCGACGACCAGCCGCCCCCTCGCCTCCTCGCGCGTGGCGCCATGGCTGATCACCTTGGCGATCATGGAATCGTAGAACGGCGGGATCTCCGAACCCGATTGCAGCGCGTGCTCGACGCGGATGCCATCAGGCACCTGCCAGCGCGCCATGCGGCCCGACTGCGGCATGAAGTCGTGCCCGGCATCCTCCGAGCAGAGCCGCACCTCGATGGCATGGCCGGAGAACTTGATGTCCTGCTGCTTCACCGGCAATTGCTCGCCACGCGCGACGCGCAGCTGCAGCTCGACCAGATCGAGCCCGGTGATCGCCTCCGTCACGGGATGCTCGACCTGGAGACGCGTGTTCATCTCCATGAAGTAGAACGCGCCGCTCGCATCGAGCAGGAATTCCAGCGTGCCGGCGCCCTCGTAACGCAGCGCCTTTACCGCGGCGACCGCGACCTCGCCCATTTTCGCGCGCAACTCTGGCGTCACGGCGGGCGACGGTGCCTCCTCGATCAGCTTCTGGTGCCGCCGCTGCACCGAACAGTCGCGCTCGCCGAGATGGATGGCGTTGCCGTGGCTGTCGCCGAACACCTGGATTTCGATGTGGCGCGGGTTCTGGATCGCGCGCTCGAGGATGACGGTGGGATCGCCGAACGCCGCTTTCGCCTCCGATCGCGCGCTGCGCAGGGCATCAGGGAACGAGGCCGCGTCGATGACGAGCCGCATGCCACGACCGCCGCCGCCGGCGACCGCCTTGATCATCACGGGGAAGCCGATCTTTTTGGCCTCCGCGAGCATGACCTCGTCACCCTGCTCGGCGCCCTGATAGCCGGGCACGCAGGGAACGCCGGCCTTCTTCATGATCTCCTTGGCGCCGGCCTTGTTGCCCATCGCCTCGATCGCCTGCGGCGAGGGACCGATGAAGACGAGACCCGCATCCTTGCAGGCTTGCGCAAAATCCTCGTTCTCGGCGAGGAAGCCATAGCCGGGATGAACGGCATCTGCGCCGCTCGCTCTCGCCGCGGCGATGATCGCGGGGATGTTGAGATAGGATTGCGCCGGCAGGGCTTCGCCGATGCGCACGGCCTGGTCGGCCTGTTGCACGTGGAGTGCGTCGCGATCCGCATCCGAATAGACCGCGACGACGCCGAGGCCCAGCTGTCGCGCGCTGCGCATCACGCGCAGTGCGATCTCGCCACGATTGGCGACCAGGACCCTGAAGAACGGCCGGTGCTGCACTGATCCGTTCCTCATGGGCGGGCCACCGAAAACTGCATGCGCTGGGGCGTCCGTGCGTCACCCTCGCGGCAGATCGCGAGCACTTCGGAGAGGACCGCGCGGGTGTCGCGCGGGTCAATCACGCCGTCGTCGAGCACGCGGGCGCTGGTGGAGAACACGTCCATCTGGCCGTCGAACACACCGATGATTTGCGCCTTCATCGCGTCGAGTTTTTCCTTTTCGACCGGCTTTCCGCGCCTCGCGGCAGCCGCTTCCGTCACGATAGCCATTGTCTCGGCCGCCTGCTCGCCGCCCATCACGGCGGTCTTGGCGTTGGGCCAGGAGAAGCAGAAACGCGGATGGAAGCCGCGGCCGCACATGCCGTAATTGCCGGCGCCGAACGAGGCGCCGCAATAGATGGTGATCTGCGGCACCGTCGCCGAGGTCACTGCCTGGATCATCTTCGAGCCGTGCTTGATCATGCCGGCTTCTTCGTAGGCTTTGCCGACCATGTAGCCGGTGGTATTGTTGAGATAGAGGATCGGCGTGCGGGTCTGGCAGCACGCCTGGATGAAATGCGTCGCCTTGTTGGCGCCGGCGGGATCGAGCGGCCCGTTGTTGGTGATGATGCCGATCGCCTGTCCTTCGATGCGGGCGTGGCCGCAGACGGTGGCCGGACCGTAATTCGGCGCCATCTCGGTGAAATCGGAATCGTCGACGATGCGTGCGATCACCTGCTTCATGTCGACGGAGCGCTTATGGTCCATCGGCATGATGCCGAGCAGCTCGTCCTGGTCGTAGCGCGGCGGCTTGAATTCCGATGCTGTCCTGCCCGGGCGTTCCCATTGCAGCGCCGCCATGATCTCGCGCGCGATACGCAACGCGTCGCGATCGTCTTCGGCGAGATAGTCGCCGAGACCGGAGACCTGCGTGTGCATCTCGGCACCGCCGAGCTCTTCCTCGGTCGCGATCTCACCGGTCGCGGCCTTCAGCAGCGGCGGCCCGGCGAGGAAGGCGCGGGTACGGCCGCGCACCATGACGATGTAGTCGGACAGGCCGGTCTGATAGGCGCCGCCAGCGGTGGATGAGCCGTGCGTGACGGTGACGACGGGCAGTCCTGCCGCGGAGAGCCGCGCGAGATTGCGAAAGATGTTGCCGCCGCGGACAAAATCCTCGACGCGGTAGCGCAAGAGGTTGGCGCCGGCGCTTTCGACGAGTTGCACATAGGGCAGCTTGTTCTCCAGCGCGAGCTCCTGCACCCGCAGCGTCTTGTCGAGGCCGTAAGGCTGCAGCGCGCCGGCATCGATGCCGGAATCGCTGGCGCTCACCATGCAGCGGATGCCCGAGACGAAGCCGATGCCGCCGATGACGCCGCCGCCGGGCACGCTCTTGGTCGCGTCCGGTACATCGAACATGTAGCCGGCGAGCGTCGACAGCTCGATGAAAGGCGCACCGGGATCGAGCACCAGCGCGACGCGCTCGCGCGGCAACAACTGCCCGCGCTTGTGAAAGCGATCCTTGGCTGCGGCCGACGCCGCGCGGGTGCGCTCTTCCAGCGCGCGCATGCGGTCGATGAGGCCGAGCATGCCGTCGCGGTTGGCGTGGTAGGCGGCGCTGCCGGGGGAAATGGTGTTTTCGATGGTAGACATTAGTGCTCCTGCCCGTCATTCCGGGGCGCGCGGAGCGCGAGCCCGGAATCCATACTCCCGATCGTGGCTATGGATTCCGGGCCTGGCCTTCGGCCATCCCGGAATGACGGAGTGTGGCTTACCTGTTCGTCCCAAAGATCTTCCGCGCCTCGGCGGGGCTCGCGATCTCGCGGCCGGCACGGCGGGCGCAGGCAGCGACGGCTTCGATCAGCTGGCCGTTCGACGTCACCTTCTTGCCGTCGGCGAGATAGAAGGTGTCCTCGAGACCGGTGCGCAGATGGCCGCCGAGCTCGGCGCAGCGCTGGTGCAGCGGCCAGATTTCCTCGCGGCCGATCGCGGTGACCTGAAAATGCGCCTCGGGACGCTTCAGCTTGATCAGGATCGGCAGCAGCTCCGGGTCCGAAGGCATTCCCGAAGCGACGCCCATCACAAAATTATATTCGAGCGGTCCCCTGTACATGCCGACCTGGGTGTACATGCCGACGCAGCGGACGATGCCGACGTCGAAGCATTCGAACTCGGGGATGGTGCCGACCGCATTCATGACGTCGAGATAGTCCTTCACCTTCTCGACCGCGTTGTCGAACATCATCGGTGGCCAGGCCCAGGTGTTGTCGGCCTTGACCTTCAGATAATTCAGCGAGCCGGCATTGCAGGCGGCGATCTCCGGCTTGGTCTCGCGGATGCAGTCGAGCGCGCCGGAGTAGTTCGGTCCTGACACGCCCGAGGTGTGATTGATGATCACGCCGGGACAGGCTTCGCGGATCGCCTGCTGGATCTCCCTGCTGACGCTCACCTCCCAGGACGGCAGATGTCCCTTGCCCGGCGCCTGCTGGCGCAGGTGGATGTGCATGACGGACGCGCCGGCATCGAACGCAGCCCTGGCTTCGCGCGCCATCTGCTCGGGCGTCACGGGGACATTGTGCTGCTTCGGGTCGGTGAGCACGCCGTTCAGCGCGCAGGTGATGACGGCCTTGTCGCTCATGCCTTGGATGTCTCGCACGTTGAGAATTCAACGCTTGCGATCATGGGATGGGCGGCATGCGGCTTCTTGCGCGGAGAAGCTGGAAAACACGACGAATTCGCAGGGTGGGCAAAGCGAAGCGTGCCCACCATCTTTGCCGAGAGGCGAGCGCAAGAGCGCCTTTGCCCACCCTACGAGAGCGAGCCTACCTCGCCTCCGCGAGCCGCACCGTCTCCGTGCTGCGATAGATCGCAAGGTCGCGCGAGCCGACGAAGATCGCGCGCGGCTTCAATCCGTAGAAGCGGCGGATTGAATGGCTGAAATGCGTGGAGTCGGGATAGCCGATGTCCTGCGCGAGATGGGCGAGGTTGAGGTCCTGGTTGGCGAAGTGCAGCAAATGCCGCGCGCGCTTCCAGGCGCGGAAGGAGCGGAAGGAGATGCCGGTCTCCTCCTTGAACAGATGCAGGAAGCGCGAGGCCGAGAGCCCCGCCTCCGCCGCGCAGGTATCGGCCGTCACCGGCTCGCCCGAGAAACGCTCGATGCGGGCGACCGCCCGGGTCACGCGCGGATCGAGCACGCGGCGGGCGAGCGCCTCGCCAAAGCACATCTCGTCGAATTCGGCGGTGGTGATGTCGCCATAGCGGCGCTGGCGCAGCAACGCGTAAGCGGCGAGGATCTTGCGGGCATAGAGAGCCTTGTCCGGCCCTCGCAGCCGCTCGGCCAAAGCCTCGATCACGCCATCCGGCATGCTTTCCGGCTCCAGCGTCACGCTGATCACGGTGCGATAGTCGCTGGCGATGGTGTGGCGCTGGTTCGGCAGGGTCACGATCAACTCGTCCGACGTGTGGACGTCGTCGATCGTCAGATGCAGGCTGCCTTTCACCGCGACGTAGATATGGCAGCAGCCGGGGGTCCGCTTGCGAGGGCGGCCGAGCAGGCCGGCATAGAATACCCGCTCCGGCGTGATCAGCATCAGATGGTCGGATTCGCGACCTTTATCTTCCATTGGGATCCTCCTCGCGCGGCTCTCTGGCCGCTGCGGACGGAGGTCACCTTAGCGGAAATTTGGGCGCTGTCACGACGGGATAGCGCTGTCAAAAGACACAGCGAGTCGTTCCGGGGCGGTCGATAGGACCGAACCTCAGGTGCGCAATTGCGCACCGGGGAACCTCGAGATTCTCAGGTGCGCAACGGCGCACCATAGTCGATGCTCCGCATCGCCCGGAATGACGCGTCCTTACGCCCTCACGCGCGGTGCAACATTCTGCTCGGCGCCAGCCTTCTGTTCCGCAGCAACCGCACGCTTGAAACCGTCCCGCTGCTGCAGGCGCGCCCAATAGGCTGCGACATTTGGCCCAAAATCCTTGGCGAGCCCGATATTGTCGGCCAGCCGAAGCGCATAACCGATGACAATGTCAGCGGCGGTGAAGCGGCCGGCGCACAATGTTTCGGCATTGGCCGTCGCTGCCTCGACGGCGCGCAACCGGCCCAGGAACCATTTTGCATAGTCGCCGGCGACCTGCGGATTGCGCCGCTCCTCCGGCTCGAGCTGGGTGTATCGGAGCACCAGCGTCTGCGGGAAGGTTAACGTGGCGTCGCTGAAATACATCCAGTTCAGGAACGCGCCATAGGCGGGATCTTCCGGGCCGACCATCAGGGGCGTCGGGCCGTGCTTGATGCCGAGATAGTGGCAGATGCCGGAGGATTCGGTCATCTTCGTCTCGCCGTCGACCATGAAGGGAATCGTGCCGAGCGGATTGAGCGCCAGATATTCCTTGGCGAAGACCCGCGGTGGGAACGGCAGCATCTTCAGCTCATACGGCAGCCCCATCTCTTCCAGCATCCAGAGCGGACGGAACGAGCGCGCGGCGTCGCAATGATAGAGCGTGATCATCAGGAACTTCCTTTGCTGCCGGGCAGCGTGCCCATCATCTTGCACAAGACCATCAGCATGACCTCGTCGGCACCGCCGCCGATCGAGGTCAGGCGGCTGTCGCGATAGGCGCGGCTGACCGGCGTCTCGTTGGTAAAGCCCATTCCGCCCCAATATTGCAAGCAGGCGTCGGTGAGCTCGCGGCCGAGCCGGCCGGCCTTCAGCTTGGCCATGGTCGCAAGCTTGGTCACGTCCTCGCCTGCGACCAGCTGCTCGGCGGCGCGATAGATCAGCGCGCGCAGCAGCTCGACCTCGGTCTGCATCTCCGCCAGCTTGAAGTGCACGACCTGGTTGTCGAGGATGCTCTGGCCGAAGGCCTTGCGGTTGCGGGTATATTCGATGGTCTGATCGATAATGTATTCATGCGCCTTAAGACAAGCCGCCGCGCCCCAGAGCCGCTCCTCCTGGAATTGGATCATCTGGTAGGTAAAGCCCTTGCCCTCCTCGCCGATCCGGTTGCGCTTGGGCACACGGACATTGTCGAAGAAGATCTGTGCGGTGTCGGATGAGCGCATGCCCATCTTGTCGAGTTTTCGCGCGACAGTGACACCCTTGGCCTTCATGGGCACGCAGATCAGCGACTTGTTGCGATGAACGGGCCCATCGCCGGTGTTGGCGAGCAGGCAGATCCAGTCGGCCTGGGTGCCGTTGGTGATCCACATCTTGCCGCCGGTGATCACGTAGTCATCGCCGTCGGAGCGTGCCTGGGTCTTGATCGAGGCGACGTCGGAGCCTGCGCCCGGCTCGGAGACCCCGATGCAGGCGACGAAGTCTCCCGAGACCGAGGGCGCGAGAAACTCGCGGCGCACCTCGTCCGAGCCGAACCGCGCCAGCGCCGGCGTCGCCATGTCGGTCTGCACCCCGATCGCCATAGGCACGCCGCCGCAGGTGATGGCGCCCAGCTCCTCCGCCATCATCAGCGCATAGGAGTAGTCGAGGCCGGAGCCGCCGAACTCCACGGGCTTGTTCAGGCCGAGGAAGCCGAGGCTGCCCATCTTCTTGAACAGCTCGTGCGCCGGGAAGATGTCGGCCTTCTCCCAGTCATCGACATGAGGGTTGATCTCATTGGCGATGAACTTTTGCAGGGAGCGGCGGATGTCGTCGTGGTCGGCGGTGAATAGCATTTTGTCCTCTCGTCATTCCGGGGCGTCGCGCAGCGATGAACCCGGAATCCATTTCTCTACGGAGTTTGGAGCCCGATGGATTCTCAGGTGCGCAATTGCGCACCATAGCTCGACGCTTCGCGTCGCCCCGGAATGACGGCGTCCGTCACAATCCCATCTGCCGGCTGGCCAGATCCTTCATGATCTCCTCGGTGCCGCCGCCGATGGCGTTGACCTTGACCTCGCGGTAGATGCGTTCGGCCTTGATGCCGCGCATGAAGCCGGCGCCGCCGAAAATCTGTACGGCTTCCGAGGCGCAGAACGCCATTGTCTGCGTCGCCTGGTTCTTCATCATGCAGATTTCCGCGACCGGGCTCTCGCCCTGCTCGAGCCGCCACGCCAGCATTTCCAGCATCGCCTGACTTGCGGCGACCTTCTGCGCCATGTCCACGATCTTGTGACGGATCACCTGATGCTGGGCCAGCGGCTTGCCGAAAGTCTTGCGCTCCCTGGCGTAGGCGACGGCCTCGTCGAGGCAGACCCGCGCAAAGGCGGTGCAGCTCGCCGCCATGCCCATGCGCTCGCTGTTGAAATTCTGCATGATGATCTTGAAGCCCTGGCCCTCCTCGCCGATCAGGTTTTCGGCCGGCACGCGGCATTCGTCGAAATGCAGCGTCGCCGTGTCGGAGGCCCACCAGCCCATCTTCTTCAGTTTCGTCCTGGACAGACCGGGCGTGGCGCCCTCGATCAGGAGCAGGCTGACGCCGCCGGCGCCCTCGCCGCCCGTGCGCACGGCAACGGTCAGATAGTCGGCGCGCATCCCTGAGGTGATGAAGGTCTTCTCGCCGGTCACGACGTAGTGATCGCCGTCACGCCGCGCCCTTGTGGCGAGGTTCGCGACATCGGAGCCGCCGCCCGGCTCGGTGATCGCGAGCGCGGAGATCTTGTCGCCTGACAGCACCTGCGGCAGCACGCGTGCTTTAACCTCCGGCCGTGCCGCCCGCGCAATCGGCGGCGAGCCGATGGTGTGACTCATCAGGCTGGCGCTGACGCCTCCGGCGCCCGCCCGCGCCAATTCCTGGCTCGCCACGATCTTCATGAACTGGTCGGCGGCGATCCCGCCATATTCCTCAGGGAATCCCAGCCCCAACAGACCGATCCCGGCCGCCTTGCGATAGAGCGCGCGGGGGAATTCGCCGGCCTCGTCCCACTCATGGGCGAACGGGGAGATCTCCTTCTCGACGAAGCGGCGCATCATGTCGCGGAAGGCATCGTGCTCGGCGGTATAGAACGGGCTCTTCATCGCAGTCTCGCCTCGCGGACGGATTCGTCTCGTTCACCATGGCCGGAACATCGGCGGCTCACTTGCGCAGAGTGGCTGACCGGCGAACCACTCTGGCGCAGGCCCCGGCCTAGCAACTCAACGCAAGACGATTTTGCCCCCTCGCGCGCCAACTCCAAATAAAAAAAGACGTCGATGCACCAACTCCGGCTGGCCCCAAGGCCATGCCGGGCATGGTGCACGGCAATAAGGATGCAGGCGGCACAAGACCGCCGAGGGAGGAATTCTTGGCCGTTCGTTACTACGACTGGATCGTTCATCATGGCCGCCGCACGCCTGACAAGGTTGCGGTGATCGACCTCGCGAGCGAGCGCCGCTTGACCTATGCGCAGCTTGACGCCCGAGTCTCGCGCCTCGCCTCTTTCCTGCGCCACACGCTGAACGTCGCACGCGGCGACCGTGTCGCGGTGCTGGCGCTGAACACGACCGATACGCTGGAGGTCCAGTTCGCCTGCGGCCGCCTCGGCGCGATCTTCGTGCCGCTGAACACCCGCCTCACCGTTCCCGAGCTTCAGTTCATCACCGGCGATTGCGCGCCGAAGGTGATGATCCACGACACCGATCTCGCCGAGACCGGGCTTGCCGTCGCAAAGCTGTGCGGCATCGCGACCAGCCTGCTGCTCGGACCCGGCGGGTCCTATGAGGCCGGCATCGCCGGCGCAAAGCCGCTCGAGGCGATCGAGCAGGTCACGCTCGATGACGTCTCGACCATCATGTACACGTCGGGCACGACAGGACATCCGAAGGGCGCGACCATCACCCATGGCATGACCTTCTGGAATTGCGTCAATCTCGGCGGTCCCGCCTGTATCGGACCGTCCTCGGTTCTGCTCACCGTGCTGCCGCTGTTCCACACCGGCGGGCTGAATTGCTACACCAATCCCGTGCTGCATGCCGGCGGCACCGTGATGATCATGCGCGCGTTCGATCCCGGTACCGCGCTCGGCCTGATCAACGATCCCGCACAGGGCATCAACGTGTTCTTCGGCGTGCCCGCGATCTACCAGTTCATGGCGCAACACCCCGCTTTCCCAACGACCGATCTCGGCCGGCTGATCGTCGGAGGCGTCGGCGGCGCGCCGATGCCGGTACCGCTCTTGAAAGTCTGGGAAGCGCGCGGCGTCGCGCTCCAGCAGGGTTACGGCATGACCGAGACCTCGCCGGCCGTGCTGGTGCTCGACCGCGAGGATGCGGCGCGCAAGGCCGGCTCCGCCGGCAAGCCCGTGCTGCACACCGAAGTGCGCATCGTGCGCCCCGACGGCAGCGATGCAGATGTCGGCGAGCTCGGTGAGCTCTGGGTCAAGGGGCCGAACATCACCCCGGGCTACTGGAACAGGCCGGAGGCGAACAAGACCTCCTTCACCGACGGCTGGCTGCACACCGGTGACGCGACGCGCGTCGACGAAGAGGGCTTCTACTACATCGTCGACCGCTGGAAGGACATGTACATCTCCGGCGGCGAGAACGTCTATCCGGCCGAGGTCGAGAACGTCCTGCACCAGCTCGCGGCCGTCGCCGAGGCCGCCGTGATCGGCATTTCCGATCCGCAATGGGGCGAAGTGGGCCTGGCCATCGTCGCGGTCAAGTCGGGCCAAAAGCTGACCGACGCCGATGTCTTCGCGCATTGCGCGGCCAATCTGGCGCGCTTCAAATGTCCACGCCAGATCCGCTTCGTCGACGCGCTGCCCCGCAACGCCACGGGCAAGATCCACAAGCCGACCTTGCGCAAGGAGTTCTCGGTGGCCTCCGAAGTCGACAGGAAAGTCGCCAACGCCTGACCCAAGCGCCCCTCGCGGGCGCTTTTTCTTTTTGAAGTGCCTGCCCTACCCAACAAGAAACCCCAAGGAATTTCCATGAAGAACAAGAAACTCGTCCTGCTCGCCGCGGCAACTGCCCTGACATTGCTCTCCACCCAGGGTGCTTTCGCGCAGAAGAAATACGACACCGGCGCCAGCGACACCGAGATCAAGATCGGCAATGTCGAGGCCTATTCCGGTCCCGCTTCCGCCTACGGCATCATCGGCAAGACCGAGGAGGCCTACTTCAAGATGGTCAACGATCAGGGCGGCATCAACGGCCGCAAGATCAACTGGATCTCCTACGATGACGGCTATTCGCCGCCCAAGACCGTGGAGCAGGTCCGCAAGTTGATCGAGAGCGACGAGGTGTTCCTGATCTTCAACGCGCTGGGCACCCCGACCCAGACCGCTGTGCAGAAATATCACAATGCCAAGAAGGTGCCGCAGCTGTTCCTCGCCACCGGCGCCAGCAAGTGGAACGACCCGAAGAATTTTCCCTGGACCATGGGCTTCCAGCCCAGCTACCGGGTCGAGGCCCAGATCTTCGCCAAGTACATTCTGAAGGAGAAGCCGGACGCGAAGGTCGCGATCTTCTATGCCAACGACGATTTCGGCAAGGACTACGTCGCCGGCATCAAGGACGTGTTCGGTGACAAGGCATCGAAGCTGATCGTGGCCGAAGAGAGCTACGAGACGTCGGAACCGTCGATCGACGCCCATATCGTCAAGCTCAAGGGCACCGGCGCCGATGTTTTCGTGAACATCGCCACCCCCAAATTCGCGGCGCAGGCCATCAAGAAGATCGCGGAGCTGGAATGGAAGCCGATGCATTTGATGACCGACGTCTCGGTGTCGATCGGCGCGGTAATGAAGCCAGCCGGCCTCGAGGCATCTGAAGGCGTGCTGTCGGCCGGCTATCTGAAGGACGCCTCCGATCCGCAGTGGAAGGACGACGAGGGCATGAAGAAGTTCATGACCTTCATCGACAAGTACATGCCCGGCGCGAACATTTCGGACGCCAATCTGGTTTACGCCTACGCCGCGGCCCAGACGATGGTGCAGGTGCTGAAGCAGTCGGGCGACAACCTGACCCGAGAGAACGTGATGAAGCAGGCCGCCAGTCTCAAGGACTTCGTCCCCGACACGCTGATCCCGGGGATCAAGATCAACACCTCCGCCACGGACTTCGCGCCGATCGAGCAGCTCAAGATGTGGCGTTTCAAGAAGGGCCAGTGGGAACTGTTTGGCGATATCATCAGCGCCGAAACCGGAGGCTAGCTCGACGCCGGCCAACCTTGCGTGACTGAAGCGCGATGCGATCAGGATGGATCGTCATCGCGCTTCAGGTCGTGGTTTGAGCATGGTCTTCTCGGAAAACCCGCCAGGCACTTTTCCGGATCAGGCTCTAGGCTGAAATTGAAGCTCCGGCATCCTGGCTCACCTCGATGGATGCCACGGAAAGACCAAGGCGGCGGGAATCGCCAATCCCCCTCAACTCGGGGCAGGACCATGCCAGGATGGCGATGCCCGAGGGCGGCAGATCGAGGTCCATCGTATAGCTATCAGGGCCGATTGCGATCGCGGAGGCATCAACGTGCACGCCGTCGAGATAGAAATGCACACCGATCTCGCGCAGCGGCGCGCGCAAGGCGGGACTTCGGATCCGAACGGTGTTGCGGCCCGCGCCCCCCTGGATGCGAACGGCGGCCTGGGGCTCGCTCCAGCGGAAGGTGTGCCCCGCTGACGATTCGAGGGCATGGAATCCGACTTGCCCGAGAACGCGATCTCCCAGGAATTTCACCGCCGGCCCGGCATGGCCGCGAATGCGACGAATGCATTCGAGCCGCTGCAGATGGATCAGCGAGGCGATGTAGCGTCTCATCCATCGCCCGATCGCTTCGCTCGATCCGATCATCGTCAGCGCGCGCAGACCGAAATGCGATTGCAGGACGGCCAGGCGCGCGGCGAAGCGCGCCGGAAGATCGCCGCACAGAGTCAGTGCACCCCAATGCCAGAAGGCGCGCAGTTTTTCCCCAGGCGGCCTCCAGCCGCGGCCTGCAAAGCAGTAATGCAGGAGCGCATTCGACGCAGCGCGGGCGAGCGATACGTCGAATCCGGCCCATTCGACCCATTCGACTGGAACTTCGAGCAGCTCGCTGCCGGGCTCGCGGCGCGCCTCGCTGAGATATCGGATCTCGCCCTCGACGAAATCGAGCGTGAAGGTCTTGAGCTCGCCGATTTCGCCGATGTAATAATGATGGAAGCGCGCCTCCTCCAGATAACCGATGGCGTGACCTCTCGCGTGATAGGCCGCGGCCAGCACCCATTCGGCAAAATGGCCGAGCTCCTCGCGCAGGCCTCCGCATTCCCAATAGACGTCACGCCGCGTCACGAAGCACTGATCGAGCACCTTGCGCCAGGGATGCTGCTTCATGCCGAATTCGATGTCGGCCTGGTACATTGTGGCCTCGGCTTCCGAGAGCCTGTTATGGCAAATCGGCACCGAGCGGCAGGAGAAGGCGGCCCAGTCGGGATGCGCATCGATCGCGCGGATGCACAGCTCGATTACTTCGGGCTCGGGCCAGCAATGCGACTCCGTGAAGAACAGATAACTGCCGCGGGCCTTGGCGGCGCCAAATGCGCAGAGCCCGATGTCGTGATCCGAAGCGGTGAATTCCAGGCGCGCCTGGTCGCCAGCCAGCACCTTCAGCTCCTCGCGCGCGGCGAAGTCCGGCGGCACCACCAGGATGATTTCGTAAAGCGATCTATCTGCGGTCTGCGACGTCCAACCGAGCCAGGACAGCTCCCATTGCCCGCGGTGATATTCGAGCGGGATGATGATGGAGAACAGCGGAGATTCGCCGATGCATGGGGCGCGCGCGTTCTGCATACCCCCTTATAGACGCAGGCAACGCCATTCCGGATTCTTTCTTGCGGACTATACCGACAGAAACAGTGCGAAGGATTCTTCCACCGTGCGGCGCAGATGCTTTCCGTACAACGCATGGTTGGCGTCGCCGGGCCCGACCCTGCCCAGCGACGGCCTCGGGACGTTCCGGAGCGGTACGTAGGCGATCGGCGCTGCGATCGGCGTGAGCTGTGAACCAGGCCCGGCGCGGAGCGTCGAGATGATGCCGTACATCTCGCCGGCGACCGTCGGCCGCGACACCGTGATCACGCGGTGCTGGCCGTGCTTGATGATGACGAGGTAGATGAAGCCTGACTGATGCGGGACGGCGACCTCGCCGGTATGCTCGTAGGCGGTATCGGTGCGATCGCCCTCCCGAAAGACCAGTGAAGACACCTTCGGCTCCCAGACGATCTCGGTGCGATACGCGAAGATCGCGTCCTTGTCGCCGAACGACGGCCGCAGCGTGATGTAGACGTCCTCGAGCCAGGTCACGGCGCGATGCGCATAGGAGCCAAGACTGTCGGGAGCGACATCGTTGGCGGCCTGAGGCGCCGCCACGACGGGGCTCTTGCGCAAGGAGACGCCCAGCGCCTGCTCCAGCCGGACCGTCGTCGCCAGCGTAAACGGCCGCCGGCCGCCGAGCACCTTCTCCAGCGTCGACAGGCTGAGCTTGGCCTGCTCGGCCAGCGTCTGCCGGGAGATCCGGCGTCTGGCGAGCTCCTCGCGAATGGTCTCGGCGATCTCGCGGCTCTGCTCGTCCGAAAGCTGCTTGTCGGTGAGTTTATCCTGCATCTGCATCGCTAACCCTGCTCCAGCACGGCCATTCTAGCAGGGCGGACAAACCAGCACAAAACCGCACATGGGCGCCCCACGGCGGCCTGCCCGGGCCGGCCGCGGCGGAACATGACCGATCATTCTGCTCGCGAAATCGGCCCCTCCCAGCGAATGCTCAGAGCCAGCAAACGTCCTTCCGGGAGCAGGCCAATGGACACCTACGACACAGCCGACAACGACGAGCACCCCATGTTGACGGGGCTGATCAAGCTCGGATTGTTTCTTCTCGCGCAGGGCATCGCGGTGATGCTGATGGCCTTCGTGGCCCTGCTCGTCAGCTTCGGAACCAGTTGGTCGGCAACGACCGAGCAGGCCAGCCTGCTCCAGCCCGGCGACGCCAAGTCCGGCTCCCTTCTCCTGAAGGAGGATGGCGCCACCACCGAAGCGATCCGCCTCGGCACCGACGTCGACATCACGGTCTCGGGCCCGACGCTGCGCGCGCGCGTCACCCAAATCTTCCGCAATCCGACCAAGGACCGGGTCGAAGCAACCTATGTGTATCCGCTCGCGACCGGCGGCGCCGTCGATACGCTGAAGATGGTCGTCGGCGACCGCGTCATCGTCGGCGACATCAAGGAGCGCCAGCAGGCCCGCGTGATCTACGAAGAGGCACGCCGCACCGGTCAGAGGGCCGCGCTCACGGAGCAGGAGCGGCCGAACATCTTCACCAACTCGGTCGCCAATATCGGCCCCGGCGAAACCGTGCTGGTGCAGATCGAATATCAGGAGCCGGTGCATCACTCCGGCAACGAATATTCACTGCGTCTGCCGCTGGTGGTCGGACCGCGCTACAATCCGGCGCCGATCGTGCAGAGCGTCGACTTCCGCAAGGACGGATCGGGTTGGGGCGCGGCGACCTCGGACCCGGTACCGGACCGCGACCGCCTCTCGCCGCCTGTGCTCGATCCCGCCAGGAATGCACCGGTCAATCCGACCAGCATCACGGTGCGCCTGAAGGCCGGCTTCGCGCTCGGCGAGGTCAAGAGCCACCACCATAAGGTCAAGATCGAAAGTCCGGACAACATGGCGCGTGTCATCACGCTCGCCGACGGCGCCGTCCCGGCTGACCGCGATTTCGAGCTGACCTGGAAGGCCGCCGCCGAGAAGGCGCCATCGGTCGGCCTGTTCCGCGAACATGTCGGCGACGCCGACTACCTGCTCGCCTTCGTCACTCCGCCCAGCGCCGAACAGACGACACAAAAGCCATTGCCGCGTGAGGTCGTGTTCGTGATCGACAATTCGGGCTCGATGGGCGGCACGTCGATCGTCCAGGCCAAGGCGAGCCTCGCCTACGCTCTGTCCCGGCTCCAGCCGACCGACAGTTTCAACGTCATTCGCTTCGACGATACCATGGACATGCTGTTTCCAACCTCCGTGACGGCAGACGCTACCCATGTCGGCGAGGCAACCTCGTTCGTGAGCGCGTTGCAGGCGCGCGGCGGCACCGAGATGGTGCCGGCAATGCGCGCCGCGCTGGCAGACAAGCTCGGCGACACCGGCATGGTTCGCCAGGTCGTTTTCCTGACCGACGGCGCAATCGGCAACGAACAGCAATTGTTCGAAACGATCACGGCGATGCGCGGCCGCTCGCGCGTCTTCATGGTCGGCATCGGCTCGGCGCCGAACACCTATCTGATGACCCGCGCCGCCGAGCTCGGCCGTGGTGCCTTCACCCATATCGGTTCCGTCGAGCAGGTGGAGGAGCGCATGCGCGGCTTGTTCGCCAAGCTGGAAAATCCGGCCGTCACCGGCCTCACCGCGAAATTCTCCGAGGCCAACGCCGACGTGACCCCGGCGATCATCCCCGACGTCTATCGCGACGAGCCGCTGGTGCTGGCAGCAAAGCTCGACAGGCTCGCAGGCTCGCTCGAGATCAGGGGCCGCGTCGGCGACCGTCCATGGTCAGTGACGCTGCCGCTGCAAAATGCCGCCGAAGGCAATGGCCTGTCAAAGCTCTGGGCCAAGCGCAAGATCGGCGATGCCGAAGTGGCGCGCGCCATGCGGGAGCTCGCGCCCGAGGAGGCCGACAAGGCGATCCTGGCGCTGGCGCTCGACCATCAGATCGTCACGCGCCTGACCAGCCTTGTCGCCGTCGACAAGACGCCGAGCCGGCCCGAAGGCGCGCCGCTCAAGCTCAGCGAATTGCCGATCAACCTGCCCGCCGGCTGGGATTTCGAGAAGGTGTTCGGCGAACGGCCGCAGGTCCCGGCACACTTGCGTGAACGCCATGCCGATGCGAGCACCTCACCCGCCGCGCGGCGTCCGACACCCGCAGCGCCTGACGCGATCCGTCTGCCCAAGACAGCAACTTCAGCCGAGCTGAAGATGATCGCAGGCCTGGTCCTGATCGTGCTCGCCCTGATCCTGTTCGTGTTCAACCGGCGTCGGCTCTTGCTCACCGACGCCGCTTGAGAGAGGAGCCTCCCCGAACTCCTCTGTTAGCGCGCGCGGCTGCCCGTCCCATACCAACGGCCGCGCGCGTCTTTTCTTCTGTCATTGCGAGGAGCGAAGCCACGAAGCAATCAGACTGCCGCCGTTCAGACAATCTGGATTGCTTCGCAATGACGAGAGTAGATGTCATGCCCCGCCTCTCATCTCTCCTGGTTCTGGCACTGATCGGCCTCACCCTGTTCGGCGACGGCGCCTACATCCATGCCAAGGCGTGGCTGGCGCAGGTGCTGCTGGAGCGCGCGTTCGACAAGAGCCTTGCGACTGGCGAGGTGATCAAACCATGGGCATGGGCCGATACCTGGCCGGTCGCGCGGATCGAGGTGAAGCGGATAGGCGCCAGCGCGATCGTGCTGGAAGGTACGAGCGGCCAGGCGCTTGCCTTCGGGCCGGGCCATATCAGCCGAACGGCTGATGCGGGCGAGCGCGGTGTTGCCGTATACGCAGCGCATCGTGACACACATTTCCGTTTCTTGCGGAATGTTGCCGTCGGAGACATCGTTGAGATCACCCGCCGCGACGGCAGGCATTTTCGCTATCGGGCGGATTCTTCGGCCGTTGTCCGTTTCGACGCGTCGGGCATCGATCCCTCGACGCAGGGTGTGGAACTCGTGCTCACGACCTGCTGGCCGTTCGACGCCGTTACGTCCGGGCCGGAGCGCTATGTCATGCATGCCACCTTGATCGAAGCGCGTGAATAGCGGTTCGCAATCGGCCCGTCCGGGAACGATCGAGCCCTCTCAAATCGCGCCGGACACGCCGGTCCATCGCGTTTGACGCGACCGTGAACTGGCGCCGTCGACCAGAGACCTGTAAGAAGGTCCCATTGATTATTGTACGTTGTAATTTGCGAAAGCTCGATAGATGGACGACGAGTTCAGGCAGCGCCTCGAACAGCGAATGGAGCAGCTCGAAAATCGCGTCGCGCTGCTCGAAAGGAATCAGGATCTCATCGCCGCCGGGCAAAGGCGATCCTCGCTCCGGAGCCTCTGGCGGCGTCCGCCGATGTGGACTTTCGAGCAATATCCTCCGCGTCTGCTCAACCTGACGGCCTTCCCGCCGGCACCCTCGATCCACGAAAATGCACCGCGGATCGCGATGGTCACGCCGAGCTACAACCAGGCGCAATATCTCGGCGCCACGATCGACAGCATCGTGAGCCAGAACTATCCGAACCTGTATTACCACGTGCAGGACGGCGCCTCGATCGACGGCACGGCTGATCTCCTGAAGAGCCGCGGCGAGAGCATCAGCTGGAAGAGCGAACCTGACAGCGGACAATCGAACGCCATCAATCTCGGCTTCGCCGGCGTCGACAGCGAGATCATGGCCTATCTCAACAGCGACGACATGCTGCTGCCGGGGACGCTGGCCTATGTCGCCAACTACTTCACATCGCATCCGCATGTCGACATCGTCTATGGCCATCGCGTCTTCGTCGATCGCGAGGGACTCGAGGTCGGCCGTGCCGTGCTGCCGCCCCATGACGGGCGCGCGCTGCAATATGCCGACTATATCCCGCAGGAGACGATGTTCTGGCGCAGGCGCGTGTGGGACAGGGTCGGCCCGATCGACGAGAGCTTCCACTACGCGATGGATTGGGACTTCATCCTGCGGGCACAGGCCGCGGGATTCAAATTCGTGCGCCTGCCGCGATTTCTCGCCTGCTTCCGAATCCATGATGCCCAGAAGACGGCGTCGACCTACGCGATCGGCGTCCGGGAGATGGGCATCTTGCGGCGCCGCGCTCTCGGCTTCGATCCGACACAGATCCAGATTCGCCGCGCCATCGCCCCCTATCTCGCGAGGCAGGTCGTCTTTCACTACGCCCACAAGCTGAGCCTGCTGGGGTACTGAGCGGTGGCGATCACCCACCTCGTGCCATGCGGACGTCGTGATCGAGCCAGATCCGCTCGAGCCCGATGCCGAGAGGTCGCGCGTCGGAGCTCAGTCCGAGATCCGCGGGAGAGCGTGGATCGGATAGCGACAGGCTGATGGTCAACGTCCCGTCGGCGGCAATCGCGGCGGGATCGAGCATCAACCTGCGCAAGCCCGCGAACGCCTCTCTCGAGAATGTCAGTTGCTGCGGCGCTCCGTTGCCGACGCGGCAGGCCGCCCGCAATTGCGGATTCCTGTCGGAAACGAAGGCCCGGCACGCCAGCACAAGCTCGACCGGTCGTGACGGAATGGGATGGACCTCGAACCGGAGCACGCAATTCCTGGCAATGGACCAGGTGCCCCATTGCTCCGGCTCGCTCCATCCCTCGATCAACGCCGCGACGCCCGCTCCGCCATGCGCGAATTCGAGCTCCTTCACGCCGAGGACCGGCGAGGACACGGGAGCCTTCAGAGCGGCAGGATCGAGCGGCCCCTGATCCGGAACGAACTGCGCGATCACGCGCACTGCGTCCGCAATCGAATTGAGCCCAAGCGCAGAACCATCCAGCTCGTAAACCACACGGTTCGGTCCGGTCACGCGAACACCCCCGCGGGGTGGCGGCCGATCCGCAAGGCGGGCAGGAATGATGATGTCGGCGACGTCGAACCCATGCGTGCGGGCGAGTTCGCCGATGGTCTGCACGGTCCGATCATACAGGGGCGGCCGATGGTTGATGTCGGTCGCGAGCGCCTGTGCCAGCGCCTTGAAGTCGAGCCGCACATCGCCGTGATCCGCCAGCAGCAGACGCTTGAGGACAAGCATGTCCTTGGCGATGAAGAGCTGGAGGGCGTTGAGATCGGGGAGTTGGGGATCCTCGTCAATGGGTCCGAAATCGCGCGCCCCTCGCGGCGTCTCGAGCAGATCAGTGGTCTCGAAGAACAGCGCGTGACCGGTGCTGTGCTGCGAGAACCCGGCCATGCTCAGAGGCCGCGACAGTCGGATGAAACTGTCGGTCAGTGCGGCGTTGGCGATACCGGACGCCACGTCGGGTGATAGACCGATGAAGTAGCGCCCACCGATCGCGCGCATCCGATCGATGATGCTGCGGCGGACGAACGAATTGTAGATCATCGGCAGATGCGCATAGTGCGCCTGGAAGCCGAAGATGCGCGCCAGCTCGTCGCGTGACGACACTCGCTTCACGGACGAGGTCAGGTCGATCTCGGCGAGCAGCCGGTTGCGGAAGGCCGGATGGTAATAGCTCGGCCAGTGATAGGTGTAGGCGCTCCAGCTCAGGAGATCGATGTTTCGGTCGGAGAGCATCTCCGATGCCGTGGCACAAGCGTAGGGCATCAGCCCGTCATCGTCGCCGATGAAGGCGACGTACTCGCCCGAGGTGTGGCCGAGCGCCGCCTCCCAATTGTCGGTCATGGTCAGAACGGTCTCGCTGGCAAAATGCCTGAAGCGCTCGTCCTTGAGGTCTGCAACGATCTTCGCAATCTCGGGATTACCGCCATTGTTCTGAACGATGAACTCGCAATCTGCATGCGCAGGCTGGCACGCCATGGTCGCAAGCGCGTGGCGAAGCGTGTCGGGACGATCGAGGGTCGGCACCACGATGGACAGCAGCGGCATGATCACCATTTGAGAGAATGAGGGTCACGGTTTCCTAGCATCTTGCCGGACCGTTCGCACTTTCGCCAAAAGTCTCGTGATGCTAGCCTCATCGCCAAATCTTTGTCGTCAAGTCTTGCCCATTCCGTCTCGCGGCATGGAGCGGCCAGGATCAGCCCCCGAAGCCGCCGCGGGGCGCGCGTTGCAACAAGAACAAGAAGTGAGGAAGCGCATGGAAGCTCAAGTGCCCGCCGCATCGGTCTCTCCGCGCCCATGGTCTCCACCGCCCGACGCCGGAGAGATCGTCAAGGGCATCCATGCCATGCTGCACCCGCACAACATCGTGCTCGTGGGCGCGACCGACAAGCCTGGCAATTATGCCGAACGCATCTGGAACAATCTGATCAAGTACGGTTACGAGGGCGGCCTCTATCCGGTCAACGCCAAGCGGGAGACGATCTGGGGCGTCCCCTGCTACAAGGACTTTGCGAGCCTCCCGGAAAAGCCGGATCACGTTCTGGTGCTGGTGCCGGCGCGCTTTGCGGTCCAGGTGATCCGCGATGCCGCGGCAGCCGGTGCACGGTCGGCCACCATCGTCACCTCGGGCTTCAGCGAGTTGCAGGACGAGGAAAGCCAGAAGCTCGCGGCCGAATTGCAAGCGGCGATACGTGAGACCGGACTTGCCGTCACCGGCCCGAATTGCCTCGGCAACCTAAGCGCCGGCGAAAAGCTCTTCACCAACATCGATGATCGCATCGTCACCATGGAACAGGGCGCGGTGGCGATCGCCGGGCAGTCCGGCGCGATCGTCATGGCGATCCGCCAGGCGCTGGAAGACCGCGGTGTCGGTGTCGGCTACATGGTCACATCAGGCAATGAGGCCGGGCTCGAGACGCCGGACCTGATGCGCTATTTCGCCGAGGACCCAAGCATCAAGGTGATCGTCGTCTACCTCGAAGGCGTGCGCAACACCAAGGCCTTTCGCGATGCCTGCAAGGCGGCGCGCGCTGCCAGCAAGCCCGTGATCGCACTCAAGCTCGGCGCCTCCGAGGGCGGCCGCGCCGCGGCGATGGCGCATACCGGCGCGCTCGCGGGCTCGATCGAGACGTTCGACGCCGTTGCAACGCGCGAAGGCGTGATCCGGGTCGGCGGCCTCGACGAGCTGATCGAGACCACCGAGTGTTTCGTTCACTCCGCCGTGCCCAAGGGCGACCGGCTCGCGGCGGTCACGCTGTCGGGCGGCAAGCGCGGCATGCTGCTGGACGCCTTCTATGCCGAGGGCCTGAACTTTGCGCCGCTCAGCCCGCACGTCGGCTCCGAACTGGCGAAGATGCTCGGGCCGGGGTCTATCGTCGGCAACCCGCTCGACGCCGGCTTTGCCGCGGTGGTCGATCCCTCCGTCTACATGAAGTCGATCAAGCTGATGATCGACGATCCTGATATCGACATCGTCATCGTCGATGCCGAGCTGCCGAAGACGCCGCACGAGCTGCGCGAGCGCAACTTGCGCATCGTCGATGACATGGCGCGCCAGGGCGGCAAGCCCGTGATCTATATCAGCGCGATGTCGATCGGCTTCACCGACTTCACCAAGACCTTGCGCAAATCGCTGCCTCATCTCGCGGTCATGCAGGGCATGGACCGGGCGGTGACCGCGATCAAGTCGCTGCTCGACTACGCCAAGCTGCGCAAGGAGGTGCCCGACATCGTCTCGAGCTCGAAACCCGCCGCGCGCGCCGTGCTGGAGAAGGCGCTGAAATCGGCGAGCGGCGCCGCACTCGACGAGGTCGCCTCGAAGAAGCTCCTGAAGGCCTATGGCATTCCGATCTCGAGGGAAGCCATCGCGCAGACGGCAGCCGAGGCGGTGAAGATCGCCAAGCAGATCGGCTTTCCGGTCGTGGCAAAACTCGTCAGCGCCGAGATCCTGCACAAATCCGACATCGGCGGCGTGGTATTGAACCTCAACAGCGCAGCTGACGTGAAGAAGGCGTTTGCCGCCATCACCGCCCGGGTGAGCAAGTTGAAAGGCAAGCCCAAGCTGGACGGCATCCTGATCGCGCAGCAGGTCAAGGCCGAGCTCGAGCTCGTCGTCGGCGCCTCGCTCGATGCCGAGATGGGACCGGTCGTGCTGTTCGGCACCGGCGGCATCGACATCGAGCTGATGAAAGACGTCGCGCTCGCCGGCGCGCCGCTGGACGAGGCCGAGGCGCGGCTCCTGATCGGCCGCACCAAGGCCGGCATCAAGCTGCGCGGCTATCGCGGCAAGCCGTCCCTGCACGAGGCCTCCGCGGTGAAAGCGCTGGTCGGCCTGTCCAATTTGATCGCGGATGCCGGCGACCGGATCGCCTCGATCGACATCAACCCGTTCCTGATCAACACCAGGACGGGCGTAGCGGTCGATGCCCTCATCGTCCTCAACAACGCCGCGGCTAGGCGGGTTGCCGGACATTGATGCCGTAGGGCGGATTAGCGCCAGCGTAATCCGCCAATTTGCACGACTACTGAGGCGAAAACGGCGGGTTACGCTTCGCTAACCCGCCCTACGTACCATCCGGGCTCCTTCCAACTTGCCTGCTTTGGCCGTAAAACCTTCCCCGCATGGCACGCGCGAGCAATCTGGTGATCGGAACGGCAACGCTGGCGGTGATCGCCGTGGCGTTCGGCGGCCTGCTCGGCGTGCAGAAATGGCGCACCATCCAGAGCCGCAGCCAGTTGCGCGTGGTGTTCGAGGGCGGCTCGGCCAGCGGCCTGCGCCGCGGCGGGCCGGTCAATTTCGACGGCGTGCCCGCGGGCCAGATCCTGTCGATCAAGCTGGACAATCCGCGCAGGATCGTGGCGCTGGTGATGCTCGACAACACCGCGCCGATCCGCAAGGACACCGTGGCCGGCATCGAGTTCCAGGGCCTCACCGGTGTTGCCGCGATCTCGCTGATCGGGGGCGCGCCCTCTGCGCCGCCGGTGCCGCTGGACTCGGACGGCGTCCCCGTGCTGACCGCCGATCTCAGCGACGCCGAATCCATCGTCGACACCCTGCACAGTGTCGACCGCACCATCGTCAGCAACGCCCCTGCGATCAAGGAGGGCCTGCGCACGTTCGAGGACTACACCGCCGACCTCCGGAGCAAGGGTGGCGAAATCGACTCCGTCATGGCCAAGGTCGACACCGCCTTCGCGGGCTTTGATAAGGCAGTCACGAAGATCGAGGGCGTGGTGCCCGGCTTCGTCGACGGCAAGGCCGACGAGCTGTTCGAGAAGATACAGGGGCTGCACGAGCTCGCCGACACCATGAGAAAGAAATCGGCCGGCTACCTCGAGGACATCCGTCGCTCGCTGCTCGACGTCAGCGAGGCCGCCAACAAGATGAGTGGGACGCCGGCCCCCACTGCCGCCCCGCGCCCGCCGCGCAAGCCGCCGCAGAAGAAGCAGTGACGCCTCCCCTATCCTCCCTCTCAAGGGAGGCGACCATGCCTCACCACGCGTAGCGCACGACGCCCTTGCCGGCGTAGGAGCGGGTGAGGTTCGAGAACTCTCCCTCGAACGTCGCCGATGCAGACCAGCCGTTCATCCAGTTCATCTGCGCTGATGCCGTGGTCAGAGCCGAATCGCGCGCCTGGGCGGCACCGTTCACGACGAAAGCCGATCCCGGCAGGGTCTGGAACACCGCGCCCACAGTGCGGTCCGGATTGTAGTCATGCGCCCAGGCGAGGCGGCCGCGCAGGGTCATGAGGCCACCGGCCGCGGCAAACGACCTGTCCGCGCGCAGGCCGAGTTCGGTGCGGGTGCTGGTCACGTCCTTGGCGGCATAGTTGAGCGCGAAGACGTTGCTGCCGACCACGGCTGCCTCTGCATAGCTGGGAAGGCTGAACAAGGTGGCCTGGAGCGCCGCATACGGCGTGAGGCCGGCCCACCGCATGGCATAGCGATAGCCGCCCTCGATGCGGCCCGACACGGCATTGGCGTCGAACTGCGCACGCAGCTGGTCATAACCGGCAGCCGTCACGACGCGGTTGGTCGTGACGTCCTGCCAACCATAGGCGAGCGCCGCCGTGATGTAGGCAGGTCCCGCCGTATGACGCACGAAGGCGCCGGCCTGGAACAGGTCGGAGCGCCCCCAACCGAGCCCGTTGACGTTGAAGGCGGTCCCGCCGCCTGCGAGTGCAAAGCCCGCAATCGTCGACGGCGAGAAGCGGTAATCGAGGCCCACGGCAGTGCCGTAGACGCTGCTGGTCGTGTTGTTCGAGCCGAGGCCGGCATTGCCGTCCGTGGTCTGCGAGCCGCCATAGCCGGCCGTCCACACATCCCAGCGCTGCTCGAACGTTGCCGCCGGTGCCTTGCGGTAGATCGAGGCGAAGGCGTCGCGCGCGCTCTTGTCGCGCGCATTCGCGTCCGCGGCAAATGGCGACGCGCCAGGCGTGCCGCTGCGTCCGGAGCTGAAGACGTCGGTCAACAGACTCATGAACAGGTTCATCGCATTGAACGTCGTCTGCTGCGATCCCGTTGCGGATTCACCCGAGGCCTGCGTCAGGCCCCCGGGACCAAGTCCCGCGAGTTCGGCCTGCAGGAAGCCGTTGGTGTTGAAGAAGTTCTGAAGGGTCGTCGCGACGTTCTGCTGGTTGACGTTGAGCGTGTATTTCGCGCCGTAGTTCAGCGTGAAATCGAGGAAGACCTCGTTCGACCCGACGCTCGTCGTGCCGATGAGGCCACCCGGCGCGGCAACGCCCGAAAAATTCCCGACGGAGGTGCCGAAGAAGTTCATGATCGAATAGCGCTTCATCACCGCAGCGCCCGGATACAGCGCGACGCCGACGGTGCCGTCCAGCGCGACATTGCCGGTGACGAGCGCGTGGCTCGTGCTGGATCCGCTGCCGACCTGCACCGCATAGACCGAGCCGGATTGAAGCGCGAGATCGCCCTGAACCTGCATGCTCGAGCCCGGGCCGCCGTCGCCGGGCGCATAGATGCCGCCGTTGGCGATGAGGGTATTGCCGACGATTCCGGCGCCGAACAACGCACCGCCTGCATTCACGGTGGTCAGGCTCGATTGTGAGATGTCACCATCGACCCGCAGGATGCCGCCGTTCACCGTGGTCGTGCCGGTGTAGGTATTCGCGCCCGAGAGGATCAGCGTGCCGCTGCCGACCTTTTCCAGCGAGCCGGGGCCGGCGGGACCGCAACCGCAGGTATCACCGATGACGCCACTGACCTCGGTCGAGAGGTTGTTACCGCCGACGACGAGGGTATTGCCGCCGCCGATGTAGTAGAAGCCGCTGCCTTCGATCGATCCTGCGGTGATGCGACCATCGCCGGCCGGACCGGTGCCTCCACCGAAATCGACGACGCCGGTCCCGGTGGTGATGAAGCGTGCGTTGCCGCCGGTGGAGTTGTCGAAGAATTCGGTCCTGCCGCCGTCCTTGGTGATGATCGTGGCATTGCCGGCCGTGGTGAACGCGCCGAAATCGGTGAGACCATCCGCTTCATTGATGATGGTTGCATTGCCGGCGGTCGCCGTGTCGGAGCCGGCGAACGTCCCGAACACGGTCCCGCCAAAATCCTTGTTCACGATCGTCGCCGAGCCCGCCGAAGATTGCTCGATGAATATCGTGCCGCCGCCATTCTGGTTGGTGATGTTGGCCGTGCCTGCATTAGTCCGTCCGAAGAAGCCGATCAGGCCGCTGTCATTGATGATGGTGGCCCGACCGGCCGTCGCGGTGTCGGCTCCACCTCCGAGCGGATCGCCGAAATACACCTGGCCGTTGTTGGTGATCACGATCGAGCCGGCGGAGCTTGCGTTGAGGAACATCGTCGTGCCGGAGAAGGCGTTCAGGATCGACGTGATTCCCGACGTGTCGGCATTGACGACGCTGAAGAGGCCCTCGTTGGTGACGGCGCCGACCATGCTCGCGGTATGGGTCGCGTCACCGAGCTGCAGGGATCCGCAATTGCAGATGAAAGTGCCGCCGGTATAGGAGTTCGCGCCGAGCAGCGCCAGGATACCTGGTCCCTGAACATTGATGCCGTCGCTGCCGACGATGCGGGAGGCGATCACGGCCGAGGGATCCGCAGTGCCGGTCACATCGTTGGTGACGAACGTGGTGCCGCCCGCAGCCAGCCTGAGGTCGCCGCCCTGAATGGTATAGATCGAGCCGTCGGCGGTGAGGTCGAAGCCCACGAGGCTGGTGAGTTGCACGCCGCCCGGCGTCACCGTCACCGTGCCGCCCGTCGCCGGCGTCGAGGGAGCGCTGCTTCCGAACAGCGTGCCGGCTGACGCAGGATCGTAGGCCGTGCTGGTCCCGCCAAAGACGTCGGTCCAGTTGGTCGTAGTGTTGTCCCAGACGCCGCCCCCGCCGTTGACGATGCCGTTCGGCGTGGTCTGTGATCCGTTGAAGACCTGTTGTGCCTGGACGGGATCGATCAGAGCGATCGCGCTCAAGACGAGGCCCGCCCCGGATGCCGCGCGCATGACCGCGGCACTCCGAAGCAGGCAACCCCGCCCGCTTGCTCGCAACCAAGCCCCCAAAGCTCGTCCCCCAACCTGCGGCGCTCCCCAATGGCGCCGCGGGAACTTAGGCGATGAAGGCGGGCGGTAGAACTACGGAGGCATGAGAATCCGCCAACGCGACCGCAACTCGGGCAGATTCAACAGCCCATGTTGCAGCCGCGCCACGATTTTACCGAGCGCGCCCCGTCCCGCCCATAGGCGGACGCGCCAGAACGTCCGCCATTATGGACGGCCATTCACATCCCTGGCTTGTCGTCCAACGCGTGGCACCGGCCGGGGCTCAATAGTTGCTCGGAGAGGACCCGTTCGGGATGCCGTCGATCGGACACTCATCGGTCCCCGGGGTCGCGCGGGTCATGGCCTCGACCATGTCGCGCGTGCCCTCGGGGTCTTTGATCCAATTCTTGTAGAAATCATACGGGCAAGCTGCGACGCCGCGCGGGCTTTCGCCGGAGTTGATCATGCCGGTGTAGCCGCGGTGGACCAGCTTGTAGAGATGGTTCTGCGACTGGCCGTTGCGGCGCGCATCGCGGATCAGATGTTTCGACAGCTGGGCGTACTGGATGCCGTAATCCTCCTCGCCGCACTCGCCGAGCGTACGACCGTCGAAGCCGATGATCGCGGAGTGGCCGAAATAGGAATAGACGCCGTCGAAACCGGCGGCATTGGCGACGGCGACATAGACGTTGTTGGCCCACGCCATGGCCTTCGAGATCAGAACCTGCTGCTCCTTGGCCGGATACATGTAACCCTGGCAGCGCACAATCAGCTCGGCACCCTTCATGGCGCAGTCGCGCCAGATCTCCGGGAAATTGCCATCGTCGCAGATGATCAGGCTGACCTTCATCCCCTTCGGGCCGTCGGAGACATAGGTGCAATTGCCGGGATACCAGCCCTCGATCGGCACCCATGGCATGATCTTGCGGTACTTCTGCACGATCTCGCCCTTGTCGTTCATCAGGATCAGGGTGTTGTAGGGCGCCTTGTTCGGGTGCTCCTCATGGCGTTCACCGGTCAGCGAGAACACGCCCCACACCTTGGCCTTGCGACAGGCCTCGGCGAAGATCGCGGTCTCTTCACCCGGCACCGCGCATGCCGTCTCGTACATCTCCTTGGAGTCGTACATGATGCCTTGCGTGGAATATTCGGGGAAGATCACGAGGTCCATGCCGGGCAGGCCGGCCTTCATGCCCACCACCATGTCGGCGATCTTGCGGGCATTGTCGAGCACCTCGGCCTTGGTGTGCAGGCGGGGCATCTTGTAGTTCACCACCGCGACGCCGACGGTGTCGTTGCTGCTGGAAATGTCGCCGTGAAGCATTTGAGCGCTCCTGTCTTTTATTCGTTCGAGGTCATCGCGGGCGTTAGTGGCTGATCATCCAGGGCCGCGCTGTTGGGAAACCCTTGGCACCGCTCCCGGTCTTGGTCATCAGCCGCGCCGGTTTTTTCTTGTCTGACGCGTTCTTGTCCTTCACGGTTTTGCCTGTGGAGCAGCAACCGCAGCCGGGCCCGTGCGAGGCCTTGTATTGCGCGAGCGTCTGCGGCGCGTGGGTGCTGCGCTCGTTGACGGCATGTGCCTTGCGCTTCTCGGCCGGCATGCAGAAGAAATTCGGCGCCGTCAGGATCACGCGCGGCGCCGACGTCTCGCAGTGCGGGCAGCTTTGCGGATCGTCGCACTCGGCCATCGGGCGCAGATCCGTAAAAGGTCCGCAATCGTCACAGAGATATTCGTAGACCGGCATCGCATCACCTAAGTTCTTGCCTGTTCATACAACTCGCTGCCACCATTCGTGTGGAGACAGCCCCTCACCCCAACCCTCTCCCCGTAAGAACGGGGAGAGGGAGCGCACCGGCTACTTGTCGGGCGAAATCGGCATCTGGATATCGCCGGTGATGTGCTTGATGGGCCCTGCCGCCGACGGCATCACGTCGAAGTCGAAGATCTCGGTCGGCAGCCACAACGTGGCGCAGGCGTTGGGCACATCGACCACGCCGGAGATGTGGCCCTGGCACGGCGCGGTGCCGAGGATCGAATAGGCCTGGGCGCCGGAATAGCCGAACTTCTTCAGGTACTCGATCGCATTCAAACAGGCCTGGCGATAGGCGATGTGGACGTCGAGATAGTGCTGCTTGCCTTGCTCGTCGACCGAGATGCCCTCGAAGATCAGGTAGTCCTTGTAGTTCGGCGTGATCGGCGACGGCTTGAAGATCGGGTTCTTGATGCCGTATTTCGACATGCCGTCCTTGATCACTTCGACCTTCAGATGCAGCCAGCCGGCCATCTCGATGGCGCCGCAGAAGGTGATCTCGCCGTCACCCTGGCTGAAGTGCAGATCGCCCATCGAAAGACCTGCGCCCGGCACATAGACCGGGAAGTAGATCTTCGAGCCGCGCGAGAGATCCTTGATATCGCAATTGCCGCCATGCTCGCGCGGCGGCACCGTGCGCGCACCCTCCGCGCCGATCTTGGCCTTGACGTCGCCCTTGGCGCGGCCGCCATGGGCGGTCGCCGCGAACGGCGGATTGGCAAGGCCTGGGACGCGGGTCGGGTTGGTCGAGATCAGCTCGGCCTCGCGCTTGTTCCAGATCTCCAGCATCTTCGGATCCGGAAGACAGCCGATCAGGCCGGGATGGATCAGGCCGGCGAAGTTGACGCCAGGCACATGGCGCGACGAAGTGTAGAGACCCTTGATGTCCCAGATCGATTTCTGCGCCAGCGGGAAGTGGTCGGTGAGGAAGCCGCCGCCATTCTGCTTGGAGAAGAAGCCGTTGAAGCCCCACAGGCTTTCCTTCATCGGGCCGACGTCGAGCAGGTCAACCACGAGGAGATCGCCGGGCTCGGCGCCCTTGACGCCGATCGGACCAGACAGGAAGTGCACGATCGACAGGTCGATGTCGCGCACGTCGTCGGCGGAATCGTTGTTCTTGATGAAACCGCCGGTCCAGTCATAGGTCTCGATGATGAAATCGTCGCCGGGATTGACCCAGGCCACGATCGGGATGTCGGGGTGCCAGCGGTTGTGCACCATGTCATTTTCGTAGGCCGACTTGGTGAGATCGACCTTGATCAGTGTCTCTGGCATCGAGATGCTCCCCTTTTACTACGGTTGGTTAGACGGACAGATATTTCGAGACCTGCGCGGCATCGACGGCGTCGCGCGGGTCGTCGCGCACGATCTCACCGTTCTCGATCACCAGCACGCGGTCGGCGATGTCGAGCGCGAAGCTCAGGACCTGCTCGGACACGACGATCGAGAGCCCCTTCTCGTCGCGGATGCGCTTCAGGGTTCGCGCCATCTCCTTGATGATGGAGGGCTGGATGCCTTCCGTCGGCTCATCCAGCAGCAGGACCTTCGGCTTGGTCGCGAGCGCACGCGCAATCGCGAGCTGTTGCTGCTGGCCTCCCGACAGATTGCCGCCGCGGCGGCCCTTCATCTCGAGCAGGACCGGGAACAATTCATAGATGTCACCGGGCACCTCGGATTCGCCCGCGACAACGAGGCCGGTCTCGATGTTTTCCTTCACCGTCATGGTGGAGAAGATCATGCGGCCCTGCGGCACATAGGCGAGACCTTTGGCGACGCGCTCGTAGCTCTTGAGGTTACCGAGCTCGGCGCCGTCCATCGTCACCGAGCCGCTTTTGGCCGGCAGGATGCCCATCAGCGACTTCATCAAGGTGGTCTTGCCCATGCCGTTGCGGCCCATGATCGCCACGATCTCGTTGGGTGCGACCTTGACGTTGAGCCCGTGCAGCACCTCGCTCTGGCCGTAGGCGACGTGAAGATCGGAAATTGCCAGCATCGTCGCGCTCCCTATTTCTTGCGCATGATCTTGTCCGGAAACCGGACGCCACTTTCCGGGATCATGCGCTAATGCCCCAGATAGACTTCGATGACCTTGGGATCGTTCTTGACCTTCTCCATGGTCCCTTCGGAGAGGATCTGGCCCTGATGCAGCACGGTCACCTTGTGGGCGATGTCCTCGACGAACTTCATGTCGTGCTCGATCACCAGCACCGAGCGGTTCTTGATGATGCGGTTGAGCAGTTCGGCGGTCTTGGCGCGCTCGGACACGCTCATGCCGGCGACGGGCTCGTCCAGCATCAACAGATCGGGATCCTGGATCAGCAGCATGCCGATCTCGAGCCATTGCTTCTGGCCATGGCTGAGCTCGTCGGCATAGGTGTTGAGCTTGTCCTTGAGGAAGATCATCTCCGCGACCTCCTCGACCCGATCCTTCACGAGTTGGTCGCGCTGAAAGGTCAATGAGCCGAACACGGTGCGGCCGCGCGGGAACGAGATCTCGAGGTTCTCGAACACGGTGAGGTCCTCAAACACCGACGGCGTCTGGAATTTGCGCCCGACGCCGGTCTGCACGATCTCGTTCTCCTTCAGTTTCGTGAGTTCCTTGCCGCGAAACTGGATCGAGCCCGAGGTCGCCTTGGTCTTGCCGCAGATCAGGTCGAGCACCGTGGTCTTGCCGGCACCGTTGGGACCGATGATGACGCGAATCTCGTTCTCCTCGACGTAGAATGAGAGATCGTTGACCGCCTTGAACCCGTCGAACGAGACGGTCAATCCGGAGACAGCGAGCAGGAAGTCCTTGGGCTGATGACCGACGAGCATGATCTACCTCCTCACTGCCAGCGTGGCATCGGCATCGTGATGACCGACGAGCATGATCTATTTCCTCACTCTGCCGGTGCGCCGTCGGCGACCGAATTGTCGTTCCAGCCCGGCTTCCGCTTGCGCGAGGCGAACAACCGATCGATGCGCGGCTGCACGTAATCGGCCCAGAGCCCGGACAGACCGTTCGGGAAGGCGAGCACGACCGCGATGAACAGCGCGCCGAGGCCGAACAGCCAGAGTTGCGGGAAGGATTCCGACAGGCTGGTCTTGGCGAAATTCACCAGGATGGCGCCCCAGATCGCGCCGAAGATCGACATGCGGCCGCCGACCGCGGTGTAGATCACCATCTCGATCGACGGCACGATGCCGACGAAGGATGGCGACATGAAACCGACATTGAGCGCGAACATGGCGCCGCCGATCGCGGCGAACACCGCCGCCATGCAGAAGGCGAAGATCTTGAAGTTGGCGACGCTGTAGCCGGAGAAGCGGACGCGGTCCTCCTGTTCGCGCATCGCCACCAGGATGCGGCCGAGCTTGGTCAGGCGGATGAACTGCGCGATGCCGATGCAGGCGAACAGCAGCACCACCTCGACGAAGTACAGGATGACCTTGGCGTGGTCGGGCCGGATGTCCCAGCCCTTGAGCGTGCGCAGATCCGTCATGCCGTTGATGCCGCCGGTATAGCCCTGCTGCCCGACGATCAGGATGGTCAGGATGGCGGCGACGGCCTGGGTGATGATCGCGAAATAGGTACCGCCGACGCGGCGCTTGAACATCGCGGTGCCGATGATCAGGGCGAACAGGCCGGGGACCAGGATGATGGCGAGGATGGTGAAGGTGAGGCTGTGGAATGGTTGCCAGAACAACGGCAGCGACGTGATCTGATTCCAGTCCATGAAATCGGGGATGCCGGGCGTCGACTGGATCTTCGTGTTCTCGACGCTGGACGCCTCGAGCTTGAGAAACATCGCCATGCAGTAGCCGCCGAGACCGAAGAACACGCCCTGCCCCAGGCTCAAGATGCCGCCATATCCCCAGCACAGCACGAGGCCGAGCGCGACAAAGGCGTAGGTGAGGTATTTCGCGACAAGGTTGAGGCGGAACACATCCTGCGACAGCGGCAGGATCACGAACAGCACGGCGGCCAGGACAATAAAGCCGATGAGCTCGGACCGGTTGAAGAAGCGTGAGTTGATGATCATGATCTGCCTGCTTCTCGTTACTTGCGGACTTTGAGGGCGAAGAGACCCTGCGGCCGCAGCATCAGGATGCCCACGACAGCGAGCAGCGTCAGGACCTTGGCCATCGAGCCCGACATGAAGAATTCGAGCGTCGATTGCGTCTGCGAGATCGAGAACGCGGAGGCGATGGTGCCGAGCAGGCTCGCGGCGCCGCCGAATACGACGACCAGGAACGTGTCGACGATGTAGAGCTGTCCGGAGGTCGGCCCGGTCGAGCCGATCATGGTGAAGGCGCTTCCGGCAATTCCGGCGATGCCGCAACCGAGCCCGAACGTGTAGCGGTCGACCTTCTCGGTGTTGATGCCGACCGCTCCGGCCATGATGCGGTTCTGCACCACCGCACGGACCTGACGGCCCCAGCGCGACATGTACATGACGTAGGCGACCGAGAGGGTGATCAGCACGGTGAGACACATCACGAAGACACCGTTGATCGGCACTTCGATGCTGTCGGTGACGTGCAACGAGCCCAGCATCCATTGCGGCAGCTCGACGCCGACCTCACGCGCGCCGAACACGGAGCGATAGGCCTGCTGCAGCATCAGGCTGAGGCCCCAGGTGGCAAGCAGCGTATCGAGCGGGCGCTTGTAGAGATGCCGTATCAGCACCCATTCCACCAGCATCCCCAATGCGCCGGACGCGACAAAGGCCAGGATCATCGCAAGGAAGAAGTAACCGCTGAACAAGCCGGGCAAATAGGACTGGAAGACATTGGAGGTCATCCAGGTGACGTAGGCCCCCAGGATCATGAACTCGCCATGGGCCATGTTGATGACGCCCATCTGGCCGAAGATGATGGCAAGCCCAAGCGCCATCAGGACGTAGACCGAGAACAGGATCAGTCCGGCAAAGCCCTGCATGACGAAGATGGAGCCGAGATCACCAAGCGAGTAGTCGCCGAACATCGATGTCCTCCGTCGGGGATAAGGGTCCCGCGTCGCGAGCAGGTTCGCGACGCGGGGGTCTTGGGCGTGGATTTGCTGTCCACGCCAGGGAGAGGCTTGGTGTTTGGAAGAAAGCGCCTGAGAGCGCTTCTTACTGGTAGCCCTTGGGGAACGGATCCGGCTCGACGAGATCGGCGGTCTCGTAGATCAGCTCGAACTGGCCATCGAGCTTGGCGCGTCCCACCCGGGTCTTCGACCAGAGGTGATGATTTTCGTGGATGCGCACATAGCCTTCCGGAGCGCCCTTGAACTCGACGCCGGGCGAAGCCGCCGCGATCTTGTCGACGTCGAACGAACCCGCCTTCTCCACCGTCAACTTCCACAGCCACGGGCCGAGATAGGCAGCCTGGGTGACGTCTCCAATCACGGTCTTCTCGCCCCACGCCTTCTTGAACGCCGGCACGAAGGCCTTGTTGTTCGGATTGTCGAGCGACTGGAAGTACTTCATGCAGGCATAGGCGCCCGCGATGTTCTCGCCGCCGATGCCGTCGATCTCGTCTTCGGTCACCGAGATCGTCAGCAGCGCCTGCTTGGAGAGGTCGATGCCGGCGGCCTTGAGCTGCTTGTAGAAGGCGACGTTCGAGCCGCCCACGACGTCGGTGAAGATGACGTCGGGCTTGGTCAGCTTGATCTTGTTGATGACCGAATTGAACTGGGTGTTGCCGAGCGGATAATACTCCTCGCCGACCACCTTGCCCTTCAGCACGTTCTCGACGTGCTTGCGCGCGATCTTGTTCGAGGTGCGCGGCCAGATGTAGTCGGAACCGATGAAGAAGAACGACTTCGCACCCTTCTCCTTGGCGATCCAATTCAGACCCGCGAGAATCTGCTGGGTCGCTTCCTGACCGGTATAGATGACATTCTTGGACTGCTCGAGGCCTTCGTAGAAGGTCGGGTAGTAGAGCATGCCGTTATACTGCTCCATGACCGGCAGCACCGCCTTGCGTGAGGCCGAGGTCCAGCAGCCCATGATCGCCGCGACCTTGTCGTTGACCAGCAGCTTCTTTGCCTTTTCCGCAAAGGTCGGCCAATCACTGGCGCCGTCTTCCTGGATGAACTTGATCTTGCGCCCGAGCACGCCGCCGGCGGCATTGATCTGCTCGATGGCGAGCTTTTCGGCCTCGATCGACCCGGTCTCGGAGATGGCCATGGTGCCGGTCGCCGAGTGCAGGATGCCGACCGTCACCTCGGTGTCGGTGACCGCAAGGCCGGTGGTGTTGACCGCCGAGGTCGCGGGAGCCTGTGCAAAGGACGCCCGCGGCAGCATCGTGATGGCCGGCACGGCGGCCATTCCCATCAATAGTTTGCGCCGGAGCGGCGACAAAAGGCCCTTGTTTGGTTCGTCTGACATGAGCACCCCACTTTTTTTCGAGGACACGCGATTGGTGCCGGTGAGGATGGCTCGGATCTGGGCGGCGGAAGCATACGCAAGATCGCGTATACTGCACCGCAAAATGCCGACGTAGGCTTTTGGTACGGAATTTGCGAGGGCTCCGGGTCCGTATCAGGAGTGGGGTAAAGCGTGGCAGGGCGGCAGCGAATAGACCGCGTCAGGCGACAGTACAACCAATGGGTCGCCAACCAGACGCTGGAGGACTATGCGCTGCGCTTCACGGCCAAGAGCGCGCGCCGCTGGTCCGCCGCCCGGGTCGCCAACACGGCGCTGGGCGCGATCTCGTTCCTGGCGATGGAGGCGATCGGCGGCACCATCACGCTGAACTATGGCGTCACCAACGCGGCCGCCGCCATCCTCGTGGTCTCGACCATCATCTTCTGCTGTGGCGTGCCAATCGCCTACTATGCCGCCAAATGCGGCATCGACATCGACCTGCTCACGCGCGGCGCCGGCTTCGGCTACATCGGCTCCACCGTCACCTCGCTGATCTATGCGTCCTTCACCTTCATCTTCTTTGCGATCGAAGCCGTGATCCTCGCGTCCGCGCTCGAGATGTGCTTCGGGATTCCGCGGCCGATCGGCTACCTCATCAGCGCGGTCGTCATCATCCCGCTGGTGGCCTACGGCATCACGCTGATCAGCCGCTTCCAATTGTGGACGCAGCCGCTGTGGATCGTGCTCCACATCATTCCGTTCGCGGCGATCGCCTGGCACAACCCGCACTCCTTCACGGAGTGGCGCAAGTTTTCGGGCGAGCACGGCGACCTCACCGGGCATTTCGACCTGCTGCTGTTCGGGGTTGCGGCCTCGGTGGTGTTTTCGCTGGTGGCGCAGATCGGCGAGCAGGTCGACTTCCTGCGATTTTTGCCGCGCGATCGCCGCGCCTCCAGGGCGTCGTGGTGGGTGGCGATGATGAGCGCGGGACCGGGCTGGATCGTGCTTGGCGCCTTGAAGCTCCTCGCGGGTTCCTTCCTCGCCTTCTTCGCGCTCAGCCACGGGGTGCCGCCCGAGGAGGCCGCCGAGCCCGCGCATATGTATCTCGAAGCGTTCCGCTATGTGCTGTCGCAGCCCGACCTCGCGCTGGCGTTGACCGGCACGTTCGTGATCCTGTCCCAGGTGAAGATCAACGTCACCAACGCCTATGCCGGATCGATCGCCTGGTCGAACTTCTTCTCGCGCCTGACCCACAGCCATCCCGGCCGCGTCATCTGGCTGGTTTTCAACGTCATCGTGGCGCTCCTGTTGATGGAGATCGGCGTCTACAAGGCCCTGGAGCAGACCCTGGCGCTCTATTCGAACGTCGCGATCGCCTGGGTCGGCGCGCTGGTCGCGGATCTCGTCGTCAACAAGCCGCTTGGATTGCGGCCGCAGCAGATCGAATTCAAGCGCGCGCATCTCTACGACGTCAATCCGGTCGGCGTGGGGGCGATGACGATCGCGACCATTGTCTCCATCAGCGCCTTTTACGGCCTGTTCGGGCCGACCGCGAAGGCGCTGTCGGCCTTCATAGCGCTGGCCGTCGCCTTCATTGCCGCACCGTTGATTGCCTGGGCCACGGACGGCAAGTACTACATCGCGCGAAAGCCGAAGCGGAGCTGGCAGGACATCGAGGCGATCCAGTGTTGCATCTGCGAGCACGCGTTCGAGCCGGAGGACATGGCTTCCTGCCCCGCTTACGCCGGACCGATCTGCTCCTTGTGCTGTTCGCTGGATGCCCGCTGCCACGATCTCTGCAAGCCGCACGCGCGGATTCAGGCGCAGGTGTCGGAGACGCTGGGCAAGCTGATGCCGCAGCCGATCTACGCGCGCATCAACTCGCAGCTCGGCCACTATATCGGCGTTTTCGCAGTCTCCGCCGGCCTCGTCGCGCTGGTGCTGGGCCTGATCTATCTGCAGACCTCGGCGAGCGTGCATGGCGAGAACGCGCTCGTCTCCGACGTGCTCTGGAAGGTGTTCTTCTCGCTCAGCATCATCATCGGCGTGGTGGCGTGGCTGTTCGTGCTGGCGCAGCAGAGCCGCCGCGCCGCCGAGGAAGAGACGCGGCGGCAGACAGCGCTTCTGATCCAGGAGATCGACGCGCACAAGCGCACCGACGCCGAGTTGCAGCGCGCCAAGGAGGTCGCCGAATCCGCCAACCTCGCCAAGAGCCGTTATGTCGTCGGCCTGAGCCACGAGCTGCGCTCACCGCTGAACGCGATCAGCGGCTATGCCCAGCTGCTGGAGCAAGATACGACGCTGAGCACGAAGCCGCGCGACCAGGTTCGCGTCGTCCGCCGCAGCGCCGACCACCTCTCCGGCCTGATCGACGGCATTCTGGACATCTCAAAGATCGAGGCGGGACGGCTGTATCTGTCGCGCGACGAGGTGCGCCTCAGCGAATTCCTCGACCAGCTGGTCGGCATGTTCCGCCTGCAGGCTGCCGCCAAGGGCATCGACTTCGTGTTCCGCCGGCCGGCGTATTTGCCGCTGGTGGTCTATGCCGATGAGAAACGGCTGCGCCAGGTGTTGATCAATTTGCTCTCCAACGCCATCAAGTTCACCCAGACCGGCAGCGTGCAGTTCGTCGTGCACTATCGCAGCCCCGTTGCCGAGTTCGAGGTGATCGACACCGGTCCCGGCATCCAAGGCGACGATCTCGAACGCATCTTCGCGCCGTTCGAGCGTGGTGCGCTCGGCGTTTCGCAGCCGCAAACCGGCACGGGACTCGGCCTGACCATCAGCCGGCTGCTCGCCGGCGTGATGGGCGGCGATATCAAGGTCATGAGCACGGTCGGCGCCGGCTCGACGTTCAAGGTCAAGATCCTGCTCTCGGAGGTCACCAATCCGCAGCGCATCGCGCCGGTGGAGGCTCCCATCTCCGGCTATCACGGCGCGCGCAAGACCATCCTCATCACCGACGATGATCCCGTCCATCGCGACCTCCTGCGCGAGGTGCTGACGCCGCTCGGCTTCATCCTGCTGAGCGCCCCCGACGGCCCCGGCTGCCTCGCATTGGCGCAGCATTGCCGGCCCGATCTGTTCCTGCTCGACATCTCGATGCCCGCCATGGACGGCTGGGCCGTCGCGGAGGCCTTGCGCGCGAGCGGCCATCACCAGGCGCGCATCCTGATGGTATCTGCCAGCGCGATCGAGGCCCACGGCGCGCCGCTGGCGCAGCCCTTCCACGACGGCTATCTGATGAAGCCGATCGACATCCCGCGGATTCTGGAGACGATCCGCCAGCTCCTCAGGATCGAATGGCAATATGGCTCGGACGAGATTCCCGTGTCATTCTGGCGCCCCGAAAGCGGATCGAGGCCGCCGGCGCGGCACATCGAGGCCCTGATCGGGCTCGGCCGGATCGGCTACGTCAAGGGCATCCAGTTGAAGCTGGACGAGATCGGCAGCGAGCATCCGGAACATGCCGATTTCGTCGCGCAGATGCGGTCGCTGGTCGACCGCTTCGATCTCGAGCAGTACATGTCCACATTGAAGACGTTGCATGCGCATGAACATTGAGTCGAAAAAGCGCGACGTCGCGCTCGTCGTGGACGACTCTCCCGAGACGCTGCGGCTGCTTACCGACGCGCTCGACGGCGCCGGCATGACGGTGATGGTGGCGCTCGACGGCGCGGCAGCGATACGTATCATCGACCAGATCACGCCCGACATCGTTCTGCTCGATGCCGTGATGCCCGGCATCGACGGCTTCGAGACCTGCCGCCGGCTCAAGCGCGATGCCGGTCTTGCCAATGTCCCCGTGATCTTCATGACGGGGCTCGCTGAAACCGAGCATATCGTTCGCGGGCTCGAGGCCGGCGGCGTCGATTACGTGACCAAGCCGATCGTGATCGAGGAGATGCTGGCGCGCATCCGCGTCCATCTCGGCAATGCCCGCCTGACCCAGAGCGCGCGCGCAGCGCTCGACGTCTCCGGCCGCTTCCTGTTCGCGGTCGATCGCCAGGGCCATGTGCTGTGGGCGACGCCGCAGGCGCAGAAGCTGCTGTCCGATCATCACGGCGCACAGGCCGACGACTTCGTCCTCCCGCCATCGCTGCTGCAATGGCTGGAGCAGGCCAGAGCCAAGGGCAGCTCGAAGTCCCAGGCGGCTTCCTTGCCCGACAACCCGCAGCTGCGGCTCTATTACATGGGCGAGACCGCGCCGAACGAGTTTTTGCTGCGGCTCTCCAGGGAGTCCGGCACCGCACTGCCTCCGGAATTCACCAGCGAGCTCGGCCTCACCACCCGCGAGGGCGAGGTGCTGGCCTGGCTCAGCAAGGGCAAGACCAACCGCGACATCGCCCAGATTTTGGGATTGAGCCCGCGCACGGTCGACAAGCATCTCGAGCAGATCTACGCCAAGCTCGGCGTGGAGAATCGGACGGCGGCGGCGGCGATTGCGGCGAACGCGACGCGAAGGAATTCGTGAGCTGCGGTGTGGATGAGTTGGCGCGCCTCTGATCCAGCAACCGACGTCGTCCCGGACAAGCGGAGCGCCGATCCGGGACCCATAACCACAGGAAGATGTTTGGCGTAGACTCGCAGTTACCTGCTCGCTCCATAACCACTCCCTGTGGTTATGGATCCCGGGTTCGCTTCGCGCCCCGGGACGACGGCGGAGTGTGGTGTGAGCGTCGCCGCCCCCTCACACGAACCCGCACCCACGAACTTCCTCACCCGTACACAAACGCCTTGTCATCCAGGTCCGTCTTCGGGATCTCGTCCTTTTCGGTCCAGTAATCCTGGCTGTGCTGCCATTCCGGCTTGTCGCCGCGCTTGGGCAGCAGGTTCATGTTTCGCATCATGTAGCCGGGATTGAAGTTTTCCGGATCGATCCAGGGCAGGATCGGCATGTTGTGGTCTTCGGGTCGCAGCTTGACCTCGACCTTCTTCTTGCCTTTGGCCTTCATGTGGCCGAGCAGCCGGCAGACGAAGTCGGCGACGAGATCGACTCGCAGCGTCCAGCTGGCGCGGAAATAGCCGAACACCCAGACCATGTTCGGAACGCCCGTGAACATCATGCCGCGATAGGTGACGGTGTCGCCAAAGGCGAGCGGCTTGCCGTCGATCTCGAAGGCGATGTCGCCGAGCGCCGCGAGATTGAAGCCGGTCGCGGTGACGATGACATCGGCCTCCAGCAGCTTGCCGGATTTGAGCTGAATGCCGTTCTCGACGAAGCATTCGATCTCGTCGGTGACGACGGAGGCCTTGCCGCTGGCGATGCCCTTGAACAGATCGGCATCGGGCACGAAGGCGATGCGCTGCCGCCACGGCCGGTAAGTCGGCGTGAAGTGCGTCTCGACGTCGTAGTCTGGGCCGAGCACCGCGCTGATCTGGCCGATCAGGTCCTTCTTGACCTGCTCCGGCTTGGATAGGCAGAGTTTTGTGAAGGCGTCCTGCTCGAACAGGATCTTGCGCCGAACGATCTCGTGGATCCAGGCCTCGTCGACCTGAAGCCGGCGCAGCTCCTCGGCGATCTCGATGGCGTTGCGGCCGAGGCGAAAATAGGTCGGCGAACGCTGCAGCATGGTGACATGCGCGCAACTGTCCGCGATGTTCGGCACCAGCGTTGCCGCGGTCGCGCCCGAGCCGATCACAACGACCTTCTTGTTCGTGAGGTCGAGATCGTCAGGCCAGGTCTGCGGATGGACGACGCGGCCTTTGAAGCGATCGGCGCCCTTCCATTCCGGCGTGTAGCCTTCCGAATGGCGGTAATAGCCCTGGCACATCCAGAGGAAGTTCGCGGTGAAAGTCTTTGCTTCACCGGTATCGGTCGTAATCGCCTCGATGGTCCAGAGATTCTGCTCGCTCGACCAGCTGGCGGAATTGATCTTATGCTTGTAGCGGATGTGCCGTGCGATATCGTTGTCGTCGATCACCTCGTTCATGTAGGCGAGGATTTCTTCGGCGGTCGCGATCGGCGGGCCTACCCAGGGCTTGAAGCTATAGCCGAACGTATGGAGATCGCTGTCCGAGCGGATGCCGGGATAACGATGCGTGCTCCAGGTGCCGCCGAACGTCGCCTGCGTCTCCAGGATGACATAGCTCGTGCCCGGAAGTTGCTTCTCGATGTGATAGGCGCTGCCGATGCCGGAGATGCCGGCGCCGACGATCAGCACGTCGAAATGTTCAGAAGCCTGTTTGGCCGTGGCGTGACTGCGAACAGCGACATTCATTGTTGCTTCTATGCCTTGCTTGTTTTTGTGGCCGTCCTTGACGAACGACGCGTTTCCTCCGCGGCCGGCATGATCGCCCGCCGCGCTTCCGCTTCAAAATGACATAGATCAAGTTGCGGTCAAATCACAGTGCCGCACCCCAGCTCCGCGCGGTCTGCAAGATCCAGTCGCGGTAGAGCGTGAGCGGCGTGACGCCGGTCAATCCGCCGCAGCCGTCGCCGGCGTTCGGTCCCGTCGCCCAGCTGATGACACCGACAAGCACGGCACCGCTCGGCTTGTCCTCGAACACGGGACCGCCGGAATCGCCGGTACAAGCGCCAATTCCGTCGCGAACACCGTTGGTTACGGGATCGACCAGGCGGATCTGAAGCGTGCCGGGCTGGCCCGTGACGACAAGGCCCGCGACGCGCGTGGCCCCGCCGCTCCTGCCATCACCGCGCACGGTGACACCGGTACCGGCAATGACGAAACGGCTACCGGCCTGGATTGGAATATTCGGCGCGCCGACCGGCACCGTCGATTTTCCCTTGGGTGGAATTTCCAGTTGCAGCAGCGCCACGTCTGCGCCGGCGCGATGCACCTGCGCCTTGTAGCTGGGATGGATCGCGATGGTGCGCACGTTCAGCAATTGCGGCGCGCCACCGCTGCGATCGACGATCTTGTAGTCCGCGCCCGGCGGCACGCAGTGAGCGCCGGTCAATACGATCCTCGGCGCGATCAGAGTGCCGGTGCAGGAATTGCCGCGCGAGCCGACGATGGTGACGACGGCGCGCGCGACGCCGTCGGCCTGCGGCGTGCCGCCGCCGACGATGGCATGGGCGGGTGTGGCGAGCAGCAGCGAAGTCGTGATGAACGTGGCAAGCTTCTTCATGGGAACACGCTTCGGTATTGGCGGCGGCAGATTGCTTCGGACTGGCCCTTGCCGATAGCGCATGCTAGCCCTCTTGGAAAGGAATTGGCGAGGGCAGGATAGTGGCGATCGAGGCGGTGATCTTTGACTTTGGCGGCGTGCTGACGAGTTCACCGTTCGAAGCATTCGCGCGGTTCGAGACCGAGCGCGGCCTGCCCGTCGACATCATCCGGCGGACCAACGCCGCCAACCACCTGGAAAACGCCTGGGCCAAGTTCGAGCGGGCCGAGGTCGATATCGATACCTTCGACGAATTGTTCGCGACGGAATCGCTCGCACTCGGCGCGGAGGTGCGCGGTCGCGACGTGCTGCCGCTGCTGCAGGGCGATCTGCGCCCCGAGATGGTCGAGGCGCTGAAGCGCATCAAGGCGCAATTCAAGACCGGCTGCATCACCAACAATCTGCCTGCCAATACCATCGGCAGCATGACCGGGCGCTCCCTCTACATCGCCGAAGTCATGGTGCTGTTCGACCACGTGATCGAATCCGCCAAGATCGGCCTGCGCAAGCCCGATCCGCGAATCTACAGGCTGATGGTCGAGACACTGAAGGTCGATCCGAACAATTGCGTCTATCTCGACGATCTCGGCGTCAATCTGAAACCCGCGCGCGAGATGGGCATGACCACGATCAAGGTGACGAGCGGCGCGCAGGCGATTGCGGAGCTTGAGGCGGCGACGGGGCTGAAGCTGGAGTAGGCACCTCGTCGTTGCGAGGCACGAAGCCGTAGGGTGGGCAAAGCGAAGCGTGCCCACCCTACGAGAGCTACTCCGCCGCCGCCACGATCCGGTCCGGAAACGCCGCCGCCAGCTCGTCGCGATCCGGCTTCAGCACGCCGCGCTCGGTGATGAGGCCCGTCACGAGCCGTGCCGGCGTCACGTCGAAAGCGTAATTTGCGACCGGCGATCCCTCGGGCACGATGCGCACCGTCTCCAGCCTTCCATCCGCGGTGCGGCCGGTCATGTCGGTGACCTCGACGCCGCTGCGCTGCTCGATCGGAATATCGCGGATGCCGTCATGGACGGTAAAATCGATCGTCGGCGACGGCAGCGCGACATAGAACGGCACGCCGTTGTCGTGAGCGGCGAGCGCCTTCAGGTAGGTGCCGATCTTGTTGCAGACATCGCCATTCGCGGCGACGCGGTCGGTGCCGACGATGGCGAGATCAACCATGCCGTGCTGCATCAGGTGCCCACCGGTGTTGTCGGGGATCACCGTATGCGACACGCCGTGATGACCGAGCTCCCAGGCCGTGAGCGAGGCGCCCTGGTTGCGCGGACGCGTCTCGTCGACCCAGACATGGATCTTGATGCCGCGTTCGTGCGCAAGATAGATCGGCGCCGTCGCCGTGCCCCAGTCGACGGTGGCGAGCCAGCCGGCGTTGCAGTGGGTCAACACGTTGACAATCTCGCCCCGCTTCTTCGACGCGATCGCCTCGATCAGCTTCAAGCCGTTGCCGGCGATGCCGCGGTTGATCTCGACGTCCTGCTCGACGATCTCGTCGGCACGCGCATAGGCTGCCTCGGCGCGCTCCAGCGGATCGATCGGCTCGAGCGCCATGCGCATCTCGTCCAGCGCCCATTTCAGATTGATCGCGGTCGGCCGCGCCACGATGAGCGTGTCGTAAGCGCGCTTCAGGCCGGCGTCGGAGGCGTCCTCGCGCATGGCGAGTGCCATGCCGTAGGCCGCGGTGGCACCGATCAGCGGCGCGCCCCGCACCAGCATGTCGCGGATTGCGACGGCCGCGTCTTCAGACGATGTCAGCTTCGCGACGACGAACTCATGCGGCAGCCGGCGCTGGTCGATCGCACCGATTGACCAGCCGTCATGCTCGCGCCAGATGCTGCGGAAATGCTTGCCGTCGACCTTCATGGCATTCTGCCTTTCACTTCGCGCGCAGGATGCGCCCGGCCACCGCGTCGAGCTTCTTCAGAAGCTCGGGATCGCGCGCCTCGGGCGCCGTGATCAGCGCGGTATCGAGCGCGCGATCCGACCCGATCGGACAGGGCTCATGCTCGCGCGGAAAGTCCTTTGCCAGCCGCGCCACCAAGGCCTTGGCCTTGTCGGCGTTCGAGGTCAGCACGCGGATGATATCCTGCACGGTGACGGCATCGTGATCGGGATGCCAACAGTCGAAATCCGTCACCATCGCCACCGTGGCGTAACAGATCTCCGCCTCGCGCGCGAGCTTCGCCTCCGGCATGTTGGTCATGCCGATCACGGAATAGCCCAGCGTCTTGTAGGTCATGCTCTCCGCATAGGTGGAGAATTGCGGCCCTTCCATGCAGACATAAGTGCCGCCACGCGCGATCGCGATGCTCTCGGCTTCAGCGGCCGCGGCAAGATGGATGCGCAAACGTGGAGAGACCGGATGCGCCATCGACACATGGGCGACGCAGCCCCGACCGAAGAACGAGTTCTCGCGCTTGTGGGTGCGGTCGACGAACTGATCGACGAGAACGAAGGTGCCCGGCGGCAGTTCCTCCCTGAAGGAGCCGCAGGCCGATAGCGAGATCAAATCGGTGACGCCGGCCCGCTTCAAAACGTCGATATTGGCGCGGTAGTTGATGTCGGAGGGCGACAGCCGGTGCCCCTTGTCGTGCCGCGGCAGGAATACGATCGGCAACCCTGCGATGGTGCCGCGGCGCACGGGCGCCGACGGCTCGCCCCAGGGGCTCCTGATCACCTCTTCGCGCGCACCCTCGAGGCCCGGCAAATCATAAATGCCCGAGCCGCCGATGATGCCCAATACCGCCTGCGTCATGCCTGCTCCACCCTGTTCGCCACGTGCGACATGGTTAAGCTATGCCAGTTTTGCGGCGGTTTTGGAACCGGGTGGTGGGGATGCCGGTGCTGTGAGGAGCGCAAAATGCTCAACTCACACTCGACGTCGTCCCGGCGAACGCCGGGACCCATACCGCGGAATCTATCTAGGATGGTCGGTCGCAATCCCGAACGACCAGTCTTCGCACAACTACGGCCTGGGGTTATGGGCCCCTGCGTTCGCAGGGGCGACCCGGGGAAGATTTGCTGCGCCTGACTAAGCCGCCGCCGCCAGCTGCAGCTGGGTCGCCACCATCCGCTCCAGCGTCTCGACGGACTGGAAATTCTCCGGCGTGATCTCGGCTTGCGGGATGGTGAAGTCGAACTCGGCTTCGACGCCGAGCATCAGATTGACCATGTCCATCGAGGTCAGGCCGACATCGACGAGCTTGGCGGACGGCGTGACGTTAGCGGCGAGCGAATTCTGCTCGAGGATGCCCTTCACCAGCTTGGTGATGCGATTGCGTACGTCGGTATCAAAGGATTGCATCGGCAAATTCCCGTCTGTCTGTCAAAGGTCGGACCGGCTTGCCGCTACGATGGGCACGGCCTGCCGGTCCCGCAATGGGCGATACCAATACTTCGCGTTTCTTAGTAAACGATGACTCAGATTGTCTGAAATTCAGGCTTCTTCCAGAGTCCTAACGCGATGCTGGAAAAACGGGTGATGCAAACAACCGGACCTTAACTGTTCGTTCGGAATTGGGCTTTGTTTACCCTCTATTTCATCGACGAATTTGAATTAAATCCGTAGCCTCATCTCACAAGCAAAGATGGCCGGAGGATCGCTTACGCGCATCGCGAATGATGCCGGCGATCTCGAACGGCAAACCGGAGGCGGACGAGTATGAACGTGCGTGAAGCAGTCCTCACTGTCGACGAAACGCAGACGGGCTTCCTCGAGCAGGGTCCCTCCCTGATCGAGCGCGCCGCCCGGACCGCCGCAGCTGCCGCGTCCGACGCCGACGGGGTCGATCGCGACGCCCGTTTCCCGCACAAGGCTTTCGAGATCGCGCGCGAGCAGAAGCTGCTCGGCGTCATGATCCCGGTCGAGTTCGGCGGCTTCGGTGCCTCCATCTACGACGTCACCGACATCTGCTACACGCTCGGACGCGCCTGCGCCTCGACCGCGATGATCTACGCGATGCACCAGACCAAGGTCGCCTGCGTCGTCAGGCACGGCCACGGCATCCCCTGGATGGTGACCATGATGCGCCGGGTCGCCCGCGACCAGTGGCTGCTCGCCTCCTCCACCACCGAAGGCCAGAACGGTGGCAACATCCGCGCCAGCGCCGCTGCGGTCGATCACGCCGGCGACACCGTCTCGCTGGTGCGCGACGCCACCGTGATCTCCTACGGCGCGGAAGCCGACGGCCTCGTCACCATCGCCCGCCGCGCTACCGAGGCCGCCGCCTCCGACCAGGTGCTGCTGGCGCTCGCCAAGGACGATTATTCGCTGAAGCGGACGCTGGGCTGGGAAACGCTCGGCATGCGCGGCACCTGCTCGACCGGTTTCGAGCTGAAGGTCGATTGCCCCGCCGATCGCGTTTTCCCGGAATCCTATGACAAGATCCACGCCCAGACCATGACGCCGTTCGCGCATCTGTGCTGGTCGTCGGCCTGGGCCGGCATCGCCGCCGCAGCCGTGACCCGCGCGCAGGCCTTCATCCGCAAGGCGGCCCGCACCTCCGGCGGCCAGATGCCGCCGGCCGCGGCACATTTCACCGCCGCCAAGATGTCGCTGGCAAAGCTGCGTGCGCTGCTGTCGACCAATATCGATGCCTTTGCCCGCGCCGAACATGACGAGCGCGCCCTCGGCTCGCTCGACTTCCAGTCCTCGATCACGCTGCTGAAGGTGCAGGCTTCCGAACTCGCGGTCGAGACCGTGATGCATGCGATGCGCACAGCCGGCCTCTCCGGCTACCGCAACGACGGCGAGTTCACCATGGGCCGGCACCTCCGCGACGTGCTGTCGTCCCCGATCATGATCAACAACGACCGCATTCTGGCCAATGCCGCGACATCGACGCTGATGAGCGGCGTGCCGACAAGCCTTCACGACTGAATCAACAATAACAATTTTGAGATAGCAGGACATCGCCCCATGAACATTGCCATCCTTCCCGACTCGCCCGCGACCGCGCCGCAGATGATCGATCCGCTCGATCATCTCGCCGACAAGCTGTTCCACCGCATGGGCGCCGACGGCGTCTACGCCCGCACTGCGCTCTATGAAGGCGTCGTCGAGAAGCTCGCGGCGCTGATCACCAGCCATCGCGAGAGCGGCACGGAGGTGATGCGCTTCCCGCCGGTGATGAGCCGGGCTCAGCTGGAGAAATCCGGCTACCTCAAGAGCTTTCCGAATCTGCTCGGCTGCGTTTGCGGTCTGCACGGGACCGAGCGCGAGATCAACGCCGCGGTGAGCCGCTTCGACGCCGGCGGCGACTGGACCACCTCGCTGTCTCCGGCCGATCTCGTGCTGTCGCCCGCCGCCTGCTATCCGGTCTATCCGATCGCGGCGAGCCGCGGCCCCTTGCCGAAGGGCGGTCTGCGCTTCGACGTTGCCGCGGATTGCTTCCGCCGCGAGCCGTCGAAGCATCTCGACCGGCTGCAATCGTTCCGGATGCGCGAATATGTCTGCATCGGCAGCCCCGATGACGTCGCCGATTTCCGTGAGCGCTGGATGGTGCGCGCGCAGGCGATCGCGACCGACCTCGGCCTCACCTTCCGTGTCGACTATGCCAGCGATCCTTTCTTCGGTCGCGTCGGCCAGATGAAGGCGGTGAGCCAGAAGCAGCAGCAGCTCAAGTTCGAGCTGCTCATTCCGCTGCGCTCGGAAGAGCAGCCGACCGCCTGCATGAGCTTCAACTATCACCGCGAGCATTTCGGCACGACCTGGGGAATCCAGGATGCCGGCGGCGAGCCGGCCCACACCGGCTGCGTCGCCTTCGGCATGGACCGGCTGGCTGTCGCCATGTTCCACACCCACGGCACCGACCTTTCCGCCTGGCCCGCCAAGGTGCGGGACGTCCTGGGCCTGCAGCCGCGGGTCACGGCCGACGCCCATGTCGAAGGCTGGCGCTAGCAGCATGATCCAGATCCGAGGGACCGCGTCAGCAAGAAGTGCGAAGCGGTCTTCCGAAAAGATCATGCTGAAACAATAGACGAAACGAGGCCTGCCATTTCCACGGGTAAGACGAGCGTGATTCACACCAAGGTGCGATGCCGCGAGATCACCGAGTCCGACGCCGAAGCGGTCGCGGACCTGCTGACGCGCGGCTTCGTCGGCCGCTCGCGGAACTATTGGATTCAGGGTCTGCGCCGGCAGGCCTTCCGGTCTGTCCCGGAGGGCTATCCGCGCTTCGGCTACATGCTCGAGAGTGACGGCACGCCGGTCGGCGTGCTGCTGCTGATCTACACGGCGCGGAAGAGCGGCGAAGAGACCGCCATCCAGTGCAATCTATCGAGCTGGTATGTCGATCCGGCCTACCGCAACTATGCCCCACTGCTGACCAAGATCGCGCAGCGGCACAAGGACGTGACCTATTTCAACATCAGCCCGGCGCCGTGGACCTGGCCGATCATCGAGACGCAGGGCTTTCGCGCCTACTGCCGTGGCATATTCTTCTCGGTTCCTGCCCTGGCGCGGCCCCCGCGTTGGAGCGAGATCGAGGTCATCTCGCCTCACGCCAAGACGATCGAGGGACTTTCCGAAGGCGAAACCGAGCTGCTGACGCGGCATGCGCGCTACAATTGCCTCAGCCTCGTCTGCCGCACGCCGAAGGGAACATTCCCCTTCATCCTGCAACCGGTGCGCATCCGTCGCGGCTTCATTGCGCCTCCTGCGATGAAGCTGATCTATTGCCGCAGCGCCTCGGAATACGCCGCCTGCGCAGGCCGCATCGGCCGGCTGCTGCTTCGGCTCGGCAAGATCGCGGTGGCGATCGATTCCAATGGCCCGATTCCCGGCCTTGTCGGTATTTATACCGAGCGGCGCGGTCGCAAATACTTCAAGGGCCCGCACCGGCCGCAGCTCGGCGATCTCACCGATACGGAACTGGTATTGTACGGGCCGTAGGGAAGGCTGTCGGACCAGACCACCGCTGTCGTCCCTGCGAACGCACTAGGGCATGCACATATCTGGTGCGGCGGATTGACTCGGGTTCGTCCTGGGGGTTC
>NZ_LBJV01000047.1:0-71087 GCF_028128855.1 Bradyrhizobium sp. CCBAU 11430 | reverse complement strand
GCAACACATACGCCGAAACCGAATTTCGGTAAAGTGGAATATTTTTGGCGAGGCGCATTGACAGAGGGCGACACAGGCTCGGTCGCGAAGCCCGGATGGAGCGCCAGCGTAATCCGGGACGGTGCGAATGCCGGGCGAGCGGCCCCGGATTACGCTTTCGCTTCATCGGGGCTACTGGCACTTCCGAACTTCGCCCTATCCCGCGCGGCGGGCGCGGGCCCTGCTTTCCCAGCGGTTCAGCATCTGGCCGAGCTCGCCGGTGACCACGGGGATGGCCGTGATGGCGCTGGGGATCTCGTTGGTGTTGGCGGGCGCGTTGGCGGGAAGCCAATCCGGCTCGGTATATTCGCGCCAGCGACGCGCTTCGGCGCGTCTTTTGTTGGAGATGAATTCACGCGTGAAATAGCCGGCCGCGAACGCGATTCCCAGCAACACGATCAATACGATGACGCCAGCCACAATCAACTCCGTCCATCGCCCCCGGAGGGGTTCTGCGTGGCAATCAGCGCAAAATCAAGGCTTGAACTTCGCCGAATGGGCGGCTTGCCGCGCTTTGCCGCAAGCAAATTTTTGCTTCGATCCGCGGAACATTTTCGCGCCTTGCAAACGGCACAAGGCGGACGCGGAGTGCATCCGAATATGACAGGATTGAGACCGGCGCGAATCCGATTCCACCCCTCGCAACCGGCGCCGGACCGCATTAACCTCCGGTTGCTCGGCCGGATCAACCGGCCAGCGAACATCATTGGGAGGACGCGATGACACGCCAAGAGGCTCGTGACCACACGGCTCGTGACCACGAGCAGCATGACCAGGATGCTGCGCTTTCACGACGAACGCTTGTCCGGGGGCTTGCGCTTGGCGCCGCAGCCACGGTCGCCGGCCCCGCGCTGGCCCAGACCGGACCCGCCGCACCGCCGACCACCATCACCACCCCGCCGCGCGATTTCGGCCCCCACGGCGCGCCGACCACTTATTTCTGGGACCCCGACATCATCGCGGTCGATCCCTCCTTCAACGATCTCGCGCAGCCCAACACCGCGATCAAGCGTCTTTATACCGGCGTGCTGTGGGCGGAGGGCCCGGCGTGGAGCGCGCAAGGAAGGTATCTGCTCTGGAGCGACATTCCCAACAACCGCCAGATGCGCTGGAGCGAGGACGACGGCCGCGTCAGCGTGTTTCGCACGCCGTCCAACAATTCCAACGGCAACTCCTTCGACTTCCAGGGCCGCCAGCTCTCCTGCGAGCACCTGACTCGCCGGGTGACGCGCTATGAGCACGACGGCACCGCCACCGTGCTCTGCGACAATTACAACGGCAAGAAGCTGAACTCGCCGAACGACGTCGTCGCGCATCCCGACGGCAGTTACTGGTTCACCGATCCACCCTATGGCGGTCAGCTCTACGAAGGCGAGCCGGATGCGGCGGGCGGTCCGAGCAATGCGGGCGGCAAGCTCAATCCGCGGATCGGACAGCCGGCCGGTTTCCAGCCAGGCAAGCGCGAGCTGCCGACCAATTGCTATCGCATCGACCCCTCCGGCCGCGTCGATCTCGTCGTCACCGAGGAGCAGGTCCCCGATCCGAACGGACTGTGCTTCTCGCCTGATTACAAGAAGCTTTACGTCGCCTCGACCGGCAAAGGGCCAGGCGATACCGGCCCCGGCGGCAAGGGCGAGATCTTCGTGTTCGATGTCGGCGGGGACAACAAGCTCTCCAACCTCAAGAAGTTCAGCGATTGCGTGGTCGACGGCGTGAAGTGCGGGCCGGACGGCGTGCGCTGCGACGTCAACGGCAATGTCTGGGCTTCCAGCAATGCCGGCCGCGCCGTCGGCTACAGCGGTGTGACGGTGTGGTCGCCGGAGGGCAAGCTGCTCGGCCGCATCCGCCTGCCGGAGGTGTGCGGCAACATCACCTTCGGCGGTCCCAAGCGCAACCGCCTGTTCATGGCCGCGAGCCAGTCGCTCTACGCGGTGTTCACGGCGACGCAAGGCGCAGGGCCCGGCTGAGGCGAGAGTGCACCGCTATCGTAGGGTGGGCAAAGGCGCAAAGCGCCGTGCCCACCATCTCGTTCCGTATCAAAGGGATCGTGGGCACGCTTCGCTTTGCCCACCCTACGGCACTGCGGACGCGCATCCTCCGATGCGGCTCCTCGGCCGCAATCAAGCTGCGCCGCGGGCCAATCTCCGCCATCAAACCAAAGAAGATACGTGACGCGGCATGGCCGCAGCGCGGTGCGCGGACATGATGTCCGCCGCGATCCGCGCCTGACATGGACCGGGAGCCTACGCGATGCGCCGTATGCCAAACGATACGATCATCGTCAGCGTTGGAAGCCAGGAACTCGTGATCGCGTTCGGAGACCCCGGCCTGCCGGTCGGCGGCCACGGCGGTAACGACATCATGATCGCAACGGTCGATGACGGGCCCAGCAGCCTGCTGTTTGTCGGTGACGAGGCGATCCTGAACGGCCGATCGCATGGCGGCAACGACCTTCTGGTTGCGACGGTCGAGGGTCGCTTGCCCTATGTGTCTTTTGATGGCGACGCGCAGATCATGTCAGATCAAGCCCATGGCGGCAACGACATGCTGCATGTTGAGGCGTCGAACGCGACCTATGCAAACGTTTATCTCTCGGGCGACGCCGAGATCGCCATGACCGGGGATGCCAAGGGCGGCAATGACCTCATCACGGCAGAGATGGGCGACAGATCGTATGGCGCGTTCAGCGGCGATTCCGGATCGCTCATGAGCGGCAACGCTGAAGGCGGCAACGACATCGTCAGCGTGGTCCAGGCCGGATTCTCTGGCAACGCGTCGATATCCGGTGATGCCTTGGTGACCATGAGCGGCGATGCACGCGGCGGCAATGACATCCTCATCTATACCGTCGGCGCCGCTGCGCGGTCCGGCGGCGCATCGCTCCTCGGCGACAGCGGCTACATGAGCGACAATGCCCGCGGCGGGGACGACATCCTGATCGCAGCCGTCGCCGGCAATCCCGATTCGACCTCCATCGCGCTCGTCGGCGATGCCTCGCAGATGTCCGGCAACGCACAGTGTGGCAATGATACCCTCTACGGGAGCGATCGCGGCGATTGGATGTATGGCGATGCACGCATCTACACTCCCGCCGCGGCCGGCTCGATCACCGGCGGCCGCGACCTCCTGAACGGCGGAGGCGGCAATGATCAGCTCTGGGGCGGGCCGAACAACGATCTGTTCGTGTTCAACGCCGGCTCGGGCCAGGACGTGATCAACGATTTCAACCAGGGCAACAAGGCGGCCGGCAGCACGGCGCGGGAGCACGATGTGATCGACGTCCACGCTTACGACTTTGCAGGCTGGGCCGAGCTGAAAAGCCTGATCAGCGACGACAACGCCGGAAATGCGGTGATCCACCTGACCGCCAACGACACGATCACGCTGGACGGCATCCACGCCGCCGATCTCAACGCCAGGGATTTCATCGTCTGAGGTGCGGCGAGAGTCCGGTCGGCACCGGCAAGCCAACACATCCAGCAGGGCCCGTCGCATTTACCGCGGCGGGCCTTCGCTTTGTGCAGAAACCAAAGCCCACGCTGGCACCGGAGGACCCATCCTGCGATCTTGTCGTTACCCCCCGTCTGGGTTAGAGGCGCGAGATGGATGATCGACCAAAGCAGACTGAGAGCCTGACCCAGGACGACGGCTTCGTTCACGTCCGGGGCGCGCGCGAGCACAACCTGAGGAACGTCGACGTTCGCATTCCCCGCAACGCCCTCGTCGTGTTCACGGGCGTGTCGGGCTCCGGGAAATCCTCGCTCGCCTTTGGAACGATCTACGCCGAGGCGCAGCGGCGCTATCTGGAGTCGGTGTCGCCTTACGCCCGGCGACTGTTCCACCAGATGCAAGTCCCTGAAGTCGACGACATCGAGGGCCTGCCGCCCGCCGTCGCGCTCCAGCAGCAACGCGGGGCGCCGACGACAAGGTCATCCGTGGGCAGCGTGACCACCATCTCGAACCTTCTGAGGATGCTCTATTCCCGCGCCGGCGATTACCCGCGGGGACAGCCGATGCTCTATGCGGAAGCGTTCTCGCCGAACACGCCCGAGGGGGCGTGCCCGACCTGCCACGGCATCGGCCGGATGCTCGACGTGACCGAGAAGTCGATGGTGCCCGACGACACCAGGACGATCCGAGAGCGCGCCGTCGCGGCCTGGCCGAGCGCCTGGCAAGGGCAGAACCTCCGGGACATCCTGACGACGCTCGGCTACGACGTCGACAAGCCCTGGCGCGAACTTCCCAAAAATGACCGCGACTGGATCCTGTTTACGGATGAACAGCCCACCGTGCCTGTCTATGCCGGTTACGACGCCACTGAGGTCAAACGCGCCCTGCGCCGCAAGGAAGAGCCGAGCTATCAGGGCACGTTCACCGGCGCCAAGCGCTACGTGATGCAAACCTACGCCAAGTCCGAGAGCGCGATGATGAAGCGCCGCGTCGCGCAATTCATGATCACGCGGGATTGCCCGACCTGCCACGGCACCCGGCTCAAGCCCGAGGCACTCAAGGTCAGGTTCGCCGGCCTCAACATCGCCGAGATGTCGCACCTGCCGCTCAAGCAATTGCAGGAATTGGTCGAGCCGTTCGCAAAGGCCTCGACAGACAAGACGGAGAAGACCGTCGTCGCCAGGCGCATCTGCGAGGATCTGTCGGCGCGGCTCGCCGTCCTGCTCGACCTCGGCCTCGGCTATCTCGCCTGCGAGCGCAGCACGCCGACGCTGTCACCGGGCGAATTGCAACGGCTGCGCCTTGCGACGCAGGTTCGTTCGAATCTGTTCGGCGTCGTCTACGTGCTCGACGAGCCGTCAGCAGGCCTGCATCCCGCCGACACCGAGGCGCTGCTGCGGGCGCTGGACCGGCTGAAGCACGCCGGCAACTCGATCTTCGTGGTCGAGCACGAGATCGAGGTGATCAGCCACGCCGACTGGCTGGTGGATGTCGGCCCCGACGCCGGCGACGGCGGCGGGCTCATCCTCTACAGCGGGCCGCCGGAAGGGCTCGGTGACATCGAGCAATCGCGAACCGCGCATTACCTCGGACGTCCGCGCAAGAAGCTGCCGACGGCGCGCCGCGAGCCGAAGGGCCATCTGAAGCTCAGGGGCGTATCCCGCAACAACCTTCGTGGTCGCGACGTCGATATTCCGCTCGGCATCCTCACCAGCATCACCGGCGTGTCGGGCTCCGGCAAATCGAGCCTGATCAGCCAATTCCTCGTCGATACCGTTGCCGCGCATCTCGGCCATACGCTGGCCGCTGACGCCGATGACGACAGCTTGGCCCCGACGGTCGAGACGTTGGGCGGCAGGATCGTTGCCGGCCTTGACCAAATCAACCGCCTCGTCGTCGTCGACCAGAAGCCGATCGGCCGCACCCCGCGGTCCAATCTTGCGACCTATACCGGCCTGTTCGACCATGTCCGAAAACTGTTCGCGGCAACGCCGCAGGCAAAGTCCCGCCGCTACGATGCCGGACGCTTCTCGTTCAATGTCGCGAAAGGACGATGTGCGACCTGCGAGGGCGAAGGCTTCGTCTGCGTCGAGCTCTTGTTCCTGCCCAGCGTCTACGCGCCCTGCCCGACCTGCAAGGGCGCCCGCTACAACGACAAGACGCTCGAGGTGACAATCCGCGGCAAATCCATCGCGGATGTGCTGGCGATGCGCGTCGACGAGGCCTTCGAGTTCTTCGAGGGCGATGCCGCGCTGAACCGGTCGCTGTCGGTCGTGCGCGAGGTCGGCCTCGGCTATATCCGCCTCGGCCAGTCCGCCACCGAACTGTCCGGTGGCGAAGCCCAGCGGATCAAGCTGGCGACCGAGCTGATGCGTCCGCAACGCGGCCATACGCTCTATGTGCTGGACGAGCCGACCACCGGGCTGCATCCACGGGACGTCGAGCGGCTGATCGCCCAGCTCGAACGGATCGTGGACACCGGCAACAGCGTGGTCGTGGTCGAGCACGACATGGACGTCGTCTCGCACAGCGACTGGATCATCGATCTCGGCCCCGGTGCCGGCGACGAGGGCGGCCGCATCGTCGCATCGGGAACGCCGGACCAGGTTGCCAAGGCCGGCGGAAAGACCGCGCATTATCTGGCACGGCGCTTGAAGCAGTAGCGCGCGACGATTGTCGGATGCGGTCGCCTCGCGGTCATTTCGCAATTGCGTTCCATGGCGCAGCTGACAGACCCGACTTTCGCGATGTTGACTTTCCGCCATCCCGCTCCCCATACTTCGCAAAAAGATAACAACCAATCATAAGACGGTTTTTGAGGGAGGATAGGATGCCGACTTCACGCAGGCAGCTGCTGAAGGGTACGGCGGCTGCCGCCGCCACACTCAGCCTCGATTGGACCAGGGCCCAGGCGCAGGCCGAGAATTTGCGCATCGGCCTGATCTACGACCTCACCGGTCCCTTCGCCGCAGGCGGCTCGGTCGCCTCCTCGGTCGGCGCGCAGATCGCCATCGACCTCGTCAACGAGAAGGGCGGCATCGGCGGCAAGACCAAGATCGTGCCGGTCGCGGCGGATTCCCAGAGCAAGGCCGACGTCGCCATCAACGAGGCCGAGCGGCTGATCAGCCAGGAAAAGATCGACATCATCAACGGCGTCTATTCCAGCGCGCATGCGGTGCCGATGGCGGCGAAGGTCGAGCAGCAGAAGAAGATCCTCTGGATCACGACCGCGGTCTCGACCGCCGTGTTCAAGGACAAGAATCTGCAATACGTGTTTCGCGCGCAGATCCATTCCGACCAGTACGGCCAGGCCTTTGCCGGCTTCATCGCCGAGCATGCGCAAGCCAAGCTCGGCATGGAGGCAAAGGACGTCAAGGTCGCGCTGATCCACGAGGACGGCCCCTATGGCGTCGGCGTCGCCGCCGCCGACGAGGCCTATGCCAAGCAGGCCGGCATCCAGGTGGTGATGCGCGAGGGCTATTCGGCGTCCGCGCCCGACCTCTCGGTGCTCGTGACCAAGCTCAAGCGGGCCAAGGTCGATGTGATCTCGCATGCCGGCTACAACCCCGACATCACCCTGTTCCTGCGCCAGGCCCGCGAGAGCGGATTGCGCTTCAAGATGCTGTTCGGCGCCGGCGCCGGCTACAGCCAGCTCGACAAGCTGCGCGCCACCTTCGGCCCCGACATCGACAATTTCTGCAACATCGACCCGGTGCCGGCGCAGCTGCTCGATGCGGCGAAACTCGCGCCGGGCATGGGCGAGCTGATCAAGACCATGGTCTCGCGCTACCAGACCAAGACCGGTGCCACCGACGTGCCGCCGCACTGCTCGATGGGTTTCAACCAGACCTGGGTGCTGCTCAACAACGTGCTGCCTGTCGCCAAGGAGAAGTACGGCAGCTTCGAGCCGGAGGCGATCCGCAAGGCCGCGCTCGACGTCGACATCCCCGCCGGCGGCACCATCCAGGGCTATGGCGTCAAATTCTTCCCGCCGGGCACGCCGCTGTCCGGCCAGAACGAACGCTCGACGCCGGTGGTGATGCAGAACGCGGGCGAGCACATCTCGGTGGTGTGGCCGACGAACATCAGGACGCAAGACCCGGTATTCCCGCTGCCGAAGGGCTCGACCTACGGGGCGTAGAGGCGGCTTGCTCCCACCCTCCCCTGGAGGGGGAGGGTCGCTACGCATGCAGCGAAGCGGAATGCGTGGCGGGGTGGGGTGATCTCTCCACATGAACACTGCCCGTGTGGAGAGATCACCCCGCCCCGCTCGCGCTGCGCGCGATCGACCCTCCCCCTCCAGGGGAGGGTAAGAGAAGCGTACCCTACAACACCACCCGTCGCCCCTCCTCCGCGGCCCAATAGCCGGCGTAGTTCACCTTGATCGTCTCATAGGCGAGCGCAAGGTCGGACAGCGGCTGCCGCCCGGTCGCGACGCATTCCATGAAGTCCTGGATCTCCTGCAGATAGCCGCGCGTCCATTCCTCCTCGAGGCAGACATATTGCCAGCCGGTTTTGCGGTCGACCTTCTCGGTGATGTAGACGCTGGCGAGCTTCTCCTCGGAGGTTTGGTAGCTCATCAGATGGTTGTTCGGGGTAATGTTGGCGAACAGCGAGCCGCCCGACGTATAGGTCTCGACCAGATTGCGCACGCCGCCCATGATCATGTCGCCGGAGAACACGGTGGCCTTGGTGCCGTCCGAGAAGGTCGCGGTCAGCGTGCCCCAGTCCTCGACATCGACGGGATTGGCCTTGATGTAGGTGCGCTCCTCCGGCTTGAGGCCGGCTGTGACGTTGCCGACATCGCCGGTGACGCTGGCCACGCGGATACTCTCGCCGCGCGCCTTCGCTTCGACCTGCTTGAGGTAGAGCACGGCGGAGAGCGGATGGCAGCCCATGCGGATCAGCGAGCCGCCGCCGGTCATCGCCCATTGCGCGGCGTGGGCCGCGTGCGAGCCGGAATGGCTCTCCTCGCCCTTCATGAACAGGATCTTGTCCTTGGTCGCCCTGATGATCTCCGCGGTCTTGGTCACCGCGGGCGCGTAGATCCAGTCCTCGGCGTACATGAAGAGCTTTCCGGTGCGCTCGATCGCGGCGCGCGTCTTGTCCATCTCCTCCAGCACGCGCTCATACATCAGCGCCTTCGGCACGTGCTTGCCGATCGGCGGCTGGTCGCCGTCGCGGCCGAAATAGCCGGCGAACGGCTTTTCGCAGATCACGTGCTTGCCGGCCTGCATCGCCGCGACGATCATTTCGGCATGAAGGTTGGGCGGGGTGCAGATGTCGACCACGTCGATCTCGCGGTCGGCGATCAGATCGGCAAAGCTGCGATGGACCCGCGGGATGTTGTGACGGCCAGCGAATTCGACGACGTGGTCGCCGCGCGCGGCCACCGCCGCGACTTCGACGTCCACGCCATAGACGCGCCGGAACGCATACATGTGCAGCTCCGACACGAAGCCGCAGCCGACGAGTCCGATCCTGATCCCGGCCATAGTGCCCCCTTGCTTTGGGCGGCACTATAGCGCGCCGGCCGGCCTATTCCACGGAGACTCGCACCACGCCGGCACTCATCATGCCGAGCGCGCGGGCGGCCGGCACCGAGAGATCGACGATACGGCCGCGGATGAACGGGCCGCGATCGTTGACGCGACACTGGATCGTGCGGCTGCCATAGGAGACCCTCAGCACGCTGCCGAACGGACGCGTCCGATGCGCGCAGGTGAGCTCGCCCTTGCCGGCTTTTCCGTAGCTGTAGTAGGAGGCGAGCCCGTTTTCGGCATGGGCAACAGAAAATGATGAAAACGAGAAAGTAGCGAGACAAAACAATAGCGTCGGCTGCGCGCGCACGGCACCGCTCCGGGTTGGCCCAGACCCGTCCCGCAAACGTCAGTTTGTTCCCTTCAGTTCCTGGAACTGCCGGAACGAATCCCGGCAGCGCCATCACACATTGTTACTGTCTGTGAAAAACCAGCGTGCGCACCTCGATGCTTTCGCGCGGCGCGGCATCATCAGGCGTGGTCGGATCGACGAAAGCGGTGTGCGGCCCGAAGCGGGTGCGGCCGTCGGTTGCGGAATCATAGCATTTGAGCAGCAGCGCCTCGTCCGGTGTCATCTCCGGAAAATAGAACCAGCGATGATCAGGATTGTATTTCACCGAATAGGTCTCGCCGCGGCGGTTGGGATAGATCAGGTCTGACGCCACGAGATCACCGGGCGCAACCGTGGTGCCGTCGGCCATCGCGAGCGGCGAATCGCGCAACGGACCCCGGATCGGACGCCAGAGGTTGATCACCTGGACGCGGCCCTTCAGCAGCTCTTCGGCTTCGTCAGGCAGATGCTCGCGCACCCGGTTGGCGCCGGAGATGGCGGTCTGGTCGACATGGACGCGTGTCGCCGGCTGGCGCGGGCCACCGCCGCGGATGTCGGCCGCGCCCTCGACGCGCTTGCGCACGGTATGGTCGAAGATGACGACGCGGTCGGCCTTCAGCGTCGCGCGCAGGAACGCCTCGACGGCGGGATAGTAGACCGCCCTCACCTCTGCGTCGTCGTAGAAATCCTTCACCCGGGTCGGATGGCGCACCAGCGCAAAGCCTTCGCGATCGAGCGAGAAATTGTTCGCGATCAGACGCGCATCGAAGATCGGAACCTGATGCGGCTCCGGCAGCGACGTACTCCTGGGCTCACCGGGCGGCGGATCGAAGGCGTAGGTACGCGGCTTGGCGGATGTCGGCGCGAGATAGTTGAGCTCGGCAGTGACGAAGGGAAGCGATTCGATTTTTGTTTCTTGCAGGCCCATGGCCGGTCTCCCGATGTGGTCGTCGGATTGATTTTTGAGGGCGCGCGACGTGGCACAAGAGGTGCGATGCAAATAGCAATGAGGATGTTGTCGGGAGCGAAGAATGCAGAAGGAACGTGTCGCGCAAGACGATTGCGCTGGAACGGGTTCTTCCTACTTCACGGATGCTTGAGTGTTGGTGATATATCGTGCCCCGGCTCTGCGGAGCAGCTTGCACCGCGTCCGGGACACGAGGACTTCGCTACAACCCCGCCTTCGCAATCGCATCCGCAAAGGAGCGATCGACGATCTCGGCGGCATCGAGCTTCTGCTTGATCAGGCCCCAGCGGAAATAGAGGTCGATCGTGCCCTGCTCGTCCGCGACGACGCCGTCGTCGATCGGCGCGATGCGGATTTTTGCGCGCGAGAGCCAGTTCTGCGGCACGGCGACCGGGATGTTCATCAGCCTGCCCCAGGTCTCGGCATAGCTGTCGACATTGTTCAGCGACCATGCGCGCGCCGCGGTGAGGCGGCGGATGAAGTCGGTCAGCTCGGCGCGCTTGTCCCTGATCGCGTCAGGCCGCGCCACCTGGAAGCTGAGGCCCGGCGTCAGGCCTTCCGAGCTGATGATGCGCCGCGATCTGAACAGCACCTCCTCCTGGCTGACATAGGGCTCCCAGGTCGACCACGCATCGACCGAACCTTGCGTGTAGGCGATCTTGGCATCGGACGGCGCGAGGAACGCGATCTGCACGTCGCTCGCGCTCCAGCCGTTCTTCTCCAGCGCCGCGAGGATCAATTGATGGCCGATCGAGCCGCGGCCGGTTGCGATCTTCTTCCCGCGCAAATCGGCAAAGCTCCTGATCGGCGAATTCTCCGGCACGAGGATCGCGAGCCCCTCGCGCGTCTGCCGGATGGCGGCGATCGCCTTCACCGGCGCGCCCGAGGCGGCGGCGAAGGTGAAGGGCGCGTCGCCAACGAGCCCGGTCTCGATCGCGCCCGCGCTGAGCGCCTCCAGCAGCGGGGCCGCCGCCGGAAACTCCTTCCACTCGATCTTGTAAGGAACGTCCTTGAGCACGCCGGCCGCTTCCATCACGGCCTGCGAATTGCCCTTCTGGTCGCCGACGCGCAAAGTGGTTTGCGCTGGCGTCAGCTCGAACGAGCCGAACAGCAGCGCGCCGGCCAGCATGAGACGGATCATTCCGCGGCCTCGCCACGAACGGCCTGGCGCCTGGCGACCAGCTCTCGCGTCAGCGGGATCAGCTCACGACCATACTCGATCGCGTCGATCAAGGGATCGAAGCCGCGGATCAGGAAATGGCTGATGCCGAGATCGTAATAATCGCCGAAGACTTCGGCGACCTGCTCGGGCGTGCCGACCAGCGCGGTGGTGTTGCTGTTGGCGCCGGTGAGCTTTGCGATCTCGGTCCACAGCCGCTTGTCGATGCGGCTGCCCTGGTCGGCCAGCGCGAGCAGGCGCCGCGCGCCGGCAGTGGCGTGGCCGTCGGCGGGCTTGCGATAGCCGGTCCTGTCCTGCAGCGCGGTGGCGCGCGCCAGGATTTCCTCGGCCTTTTCCCAGGCCTGCTTCTCGGTGGGGGCAATGATCGGACGCACCGACAGGCTGAAGCGCGGCGTCGGCCGGCCCTGCCTGACAGCGGCGTTGTGGACGCGCGAGGTCACATCGCGCACCTGCGCGTAGGACTCGCCCCACAGCGCAAACGTGTCGGCGTGCTTGCCGGCAACGTCGATGGCCGCATCCGAGGCGCCACCGAAATAGACGCGGATGCCCTCGGGCCGATACGGCTTCACCTGCGAGAAGGCGTTCTCGACCTGATAGTACCTGCCCTTGTAGGTGAACGGCTTGTCGCTGGTCCATTCCAGCTTGAGGATATCGAGAAACTCGGAGGTGCGGGCGTAGCGCTCGTCCTTGTCGTCGAGCGTGTTGCCGTCCTGCCTGAGCTCGGTGACATTGCCGCCAGTGATGACGTGGAGCGCAACCCTGCCGCGGGAAAACTGATCGAGCACGGCAAACTGCCGCGCCAGCAGCGTCGGGGCGGTGAATCCCGGCCGCTGCGCGATCAGCACGTTGAGGCGGGAGGTCGCGCCAAGAACGTGCTGCGCCACCTGGAGCGCGTCGGGCGAGGTCGAATGAAACGCCAGCAGCGCGCGATCGAAGCCGGCATTCTCATGCGCCTTCGCCACCGTCTCGATGTGGGTGGGGTTGAGCACCGGTCCCTCACGGACAACGGTCTCCGACGAATTGTTGTTGCTGATGAAGCCGATGAACTCGATCGACATGATCGTCTCCCTGTTGATGTCCTAGAGGCCCAGTGCGGCGCGGCCGAGGCCGATGCGCGTGGAATCATCCTGCGGCGTGTGCACCCGACCGCACAGCACGTCGCGATAGTGCCGCTCCAGCGGATTGGCGCGGGACAGGCCGTGATTGCCGGTGAGGGACAGTGCATCCTCGACCACGGCGATCGCGTTGTTGGTGACGGTGAGCTTGATGACGTTGGATTCGCCGGCAGAGAGTCCAACGCCGTCGTCGAAATCGCCTGCAAAGGAGGCGATCAGCCGCGCGTTGACCGCGAGCCTGGCTTCGATGGCACCGAGGATCTCCTGTGCGCGAGCCAAGGTCGCGAGCGGCGCGCCGAGGCTGGCGGGCACGCGCTGCTTCAGGAACCTGATCAACCAGTCGCGCGCCGCGCGGGCAACACCGTCGTAGATCGCCGCGACGAAGACCGTGTGGATGGCGGCCTGTGCAACGTCGGGCGCACGCCAGTCCGCCGGCTTGCGCACGTCGACCTCGGCATCGAGGGGGATCACGACGTCGTCGAAGATGACGTCATGGCTGCCGCTCGCGCGCAGGCCGTGATGATCCCAGGTCTCGACGATGCGGGTGCCCGGCAGGCCCGCCGGCACCAGGAATTGCCCGACGCGCGGCTCGGCCTCATCCGTCCGCGCCCAGACCAGGTACCATTTCAGGATCGGCGAGCCCGTCGAATAGATCTTGTGGCCGGAGAGGCGCCAGCCGGTCTCGGTGCGCCGCGCGACCGTCGCCGGCAGGCCGCCGCGCGCGGGCGAGCCGAGCTCGGGCTCGACCCGCAGCGCGTTGACGAGCGCAAGGCCCTCGACGCTCTCGCGCGCAAGCTTGCGCGAGTGCCGCACCGGCCAGGTCGGGCTGCGCGCCATCACGAGATGATTGATGTAATGCATCGACAGCACCAGCGCGGTCGACGGGTCGGCCTTGCCGATGATGCCGATGACGCGCGCAGTGTAGCGCGCACCGGCGCCGGCACCGCCATGGACCGCCGGCACCGTCAGCGACAGCAAGCCCGCTTCGGACAGCTCGCGAAAATTCTCGAAGGGGAAGCTGCCGGTGCGGTCATGCTCGGCCGCGCGTGCCGCGAAACCTTCGGCCAGCGCTTCGGCACGCGCGATGTAGTCGGGCTCGCTATGGGCCGCGCGCCCCCTGGCTACGGATGTCACCATGTTGCGTCCAATCCCAGCAGGCCGAGGATCTGGCGGCGCAGATCGGCGAGATAAGGATCGCCGCGATGACGCGGATAGGGCCGGTCGACGCGGATGTCGGCCTTCACGCGTGCGGGACGATCGCTGAAGACGATGACGCGGTTGGCGAGCACGAGGGCTTCCTCGGCGTCATGGGTCACGAGCAGCGTGGTAAAACCCTTGCGCTGCCAGAGCGAGACGAGCTCGGCCTGCATGGTGATGCGGGTCAGCGAGTCGAGCTTTCCGAGCGGCTCGTCGAGAATCAGGATCTTGGGATCGTTGACCAATGCACGCGCCAGCGCGACACGCTGCGCCATGCCGCCGGAGAGCTGGTGCGGATAGGCGTTGCGGAACGACGCCAGTCCAACCAGATCGAGCGCGGCATCGACACGATGACGCTGGCTCTTGAGAATGCCCTGGGCCTCGAGGCCCAGGGCGACGTTGTCCCAGACCGACCGCCAGGGAAACAGCGTCGGATCCTGGAACACGACCACGCGCGAGGGATGTGGACTCCTGATGCGCTCCTCGTCCTCGCGCAATCGTCCAGCCCTGGGTTTGTCGAGGCCGGCGACGAGGCGCAGCAAGGTCGACTTGCCGCAGCCGGAGGGGCCGAGCAGCGCGACGAACTCGCCTGGCTCGACCGAGAGGCTGACGTCGCTGAGCACCGGCAACTCTGCGCCGTCGATGTCGAAGGCGTGGCTGACCTGCTCAATGTCGAGCGCGGCGCCGGCGGCCGGATGCGTGACCGCTTCAGCCAAAGCTGCGGCTACCATTTCACAGTCCCCTTCTGCCAGACCAAGAGACGATCGCGGATCGCAAACAGCAGCGTGATCGCACCGGAGCAGAGCAGCGACATCACGATCAGCGCCGCATACATGTTGGCGTAGGCCGCCCAGCCCTGCGCCCATTGCAGGTACCAGCCGAGCCCGGCCTTGACGCCGATCATCTCGGCAACGACGAGCACGGCGAAGGACGAGCCGAGCCCCATGAACAGGCCGACGAAGACGTGCGGCAACGCCGCGGGGATCGCGGCCTTCAGCACCAGGAAGGACGGCTTGGCGCCGAGCGTGCGCGCGACGTCGTAATAGGCATTGCTGACGCTCGCGACACCCGACCAGGTCAGCACGGTGACGGGAAAGCCCGTTGCCAGCGCGATCAGGAAGGTCGAGGCGCTCCAGCTCGACGGGAAGGTGAAGAAGGCGATCGGCAGCCAGGCCGTTGCCGGCAGCGGGCCGATGAAGCGTAGCACCGGATGCACCCAATAGCCGACCGCGCGCGACCAGCCGATCGAGACGCCGGTCAGGAAGCCGACCGTGGCGCCGATCAGATAGCCGCCGAGCTGAAGCTTGACCGAGGCGAACACGCTGTCGAGCAGCTTTGGCAAATCGTCGGTATAGACCTCGATGATCGACTGCGGCGGCGGGAAGAACGGCAGCGGCAGCCAGGCGAACTTTGCCGTCGCGACCTCCCACAGCGTCAGGAAGGCGCCGAGCGCGACCAGCCAGGGCGCGCGCTTGTGCAGGGCCTTGCCCGCCGATCCCAGATAATCGGCACCGATGGTGCCGAACAGCGCGATGGCCGCGATGACGAAGGCGGCGATGCCGAGCGAATGCGTGCGCGACCAGTCGCCGACATCCGCCCACCACAGGCAGGACAGGCCGAAGGCGATCCAGGCGATGCTGGCGAGCACACCGACGCCGGATTCCTTCGCCCAGTTCGCCAGCAACGGCGCGCGCGAGAGGCGCGGCGCGCCGGAGGCAAGGCCGTCAGACAGCGAATACGTCGACATAGATGCGCTCCGCGAATTTGGCCGTGTCGGTGCTCGGCTTGAAGACCTGCACGCTCTTGAGATCGTCGGCATAGGCCTTGAGCTCGCGCTTCAGCACATCGCCGACGGGATGATGATGGTGGGTGTGGTAGCGCACCATGCCCTCGATATCGGCGAGCGTGGCCGCCTTCGGCGCGTAGGGCTGGAACGATTTTGCGGCGGCCGTCGCATTCTGCGAGCTGAACATCGCGGCATCGAGCAGCGCCTGTGTGATGGCGCGCGCGACCTGCGGCTCCTCCCGCACCAGGCTGCCGCGCAGGCCGAGGATGCAGCAGCTCTTTTCACGGAATTCACCGTCGAGATTGGAGGCGACCTCCTTGTACTGGGTGTCCTTGAGCCAGAGATAGGCCAGCGGATCGGAGGACAGGAACGCCTGCACCTCGCCCTTCTCGACGGCGACGTTAAGGAGGTTGCCGGGATAGGCGCGCCAGTCGACGTCCTTGTTCGGATCGATGCCGAGCTTTGCCAATTGGATTGAGAAGAAGTTCTTGTCGGGACCGGCGAGATCGCCGACCGCGACGATCTTGCCCTTGAGATCGGCGAGCTTGGCAACACCGGAATCGGCGCGCGACAGCACGCGCATGCAGCCGCCATGGGTGCCGGCGGCGATCTTGACGTCAAAGCCCTGCTCCAGCGGCTTCAGCCAGCGCAGCGCCATGCCGAGACCGGCATCGCTCTTTCCCGTCGCGATCGCCTCGAGCAGTTGATCAGTCGAGCCGGAATAGTTGACGAGCTCGACGTCGAGATTGTGCTTCTGGAAGAAGCCATGCTCGATGGCAACAGGCACCGGCGCGAGGCAGACGGCGCCGGCATTCCACGACAGTTTCAGCTTGCGCGGCGCGCCGGTGAGCGCGGGCGCATCGGACGCCGTCCGGCACAGCGGAAACTCCGAGAAATCGATGCCGGATGCGATGCCGCGCGGCGCAAAAGCCTGCGCGCCCAGCGCGCCGAGCGGCGCAGCGAAAGCTGCCGCAAGCCCCGCCTGGAGCAGATGGCGCCGGTCGAGCCCCCGTCCGCCGCGCTTGTCGTCGTTGTTCATCAGTCCCCACTCCTGCGCTGGCACGACTCCGCCCTTAGCGCAACGCTTCACGTTGCGCATGGTCCGTACGGAGCTGCGTTGAGAGAAAATTATTCCGCCGGCGTTTGTCGCGCCGCGTTGATGCGATACGCAAATCATGCGGCGCGCTCGCCGCATCGTCAATGAAATGGAATTTCGAATGTGATGCGAAGCAGGGTCATTCTCTCCATCAGCGCGCGCGGGAACGATGAAACGATTTTCGTGAATGCGGTTGCTCCCGGCGATCGCCACAAGCGCGCATCTGCCTAGATCCCATGCATCTTTCTCCCGCAGGACCATCGTGTTCTCGCGCGCAAGGATTCAATGAAACGTCCTTGCCCGATGCGCGCGCAATACGGTTGGCCATTTCATTGACTGCACTTCGCTCGGTCATAGACTCGATCGTCTCGCTGCATCGCTCGCTCACGCGTCGTGAGCCAAAGTCACAAGCACGCAACAAGACAGGCTATATGAGCATCAACTCCCACGATCATTCCATCACCCGCCGGCTCGCCGCTTCGCTATTCGCCGCCGCCATCACGCTATCGGCGACTGCCGCGTCGTTTGCCGCGGACACCGTCGTGCTGCGCGTCGGCGACCAGAAGGGCGGCAACCGCTCGCTGCTCGAGATCTCCGGCTATGCGAAGGACCTGCCCTACAGAATCGAATGGTCGGAATTCCCCGCCGCGGCGCCGATCCTGGAAGCGCTCAACGCCGGCGCGCTCGACGTCGGCTACACCGGCGATCTCTCCTTCCTCTCGGTCTACGCCGCGGGCGCGCCGATCAAGGCGATCGGCGGCACCAGGTCGGATGCGAAGACGCAAGCCATCCTGGTGCGTCAGGACTCGCCGATCAAATCGGCCGCCGACCTTAGGGGTAAACGCCTCGCCGGCACGCGCGGCGGCTGGGGTCAGTTCCTGATCGACGCGACGCTGGAGAAGGCGCAGATCAAGCTCGAGGATGCGACCTTCGCGCCGCTCGGCCCCGTCGATGCCAAGATCGCGCTGGTCGCCGGCTCGATCGACGCCTGGGCGGTGTGGGAGCCTTACGTGTCGTTCGCGACGCTGAAGGACAAGGCGCGGGTGATCGCCGACGGCGAGGGCCTGACGCCGACCATCACCTTCATTGTCGCCTCCGACAACGCCATCGCCACCAAGCGCGCGGCGGTGCAGGACCTGGTGCAGCGGCTGAACAAGGCGCGGCTGTGGTCGCTGGATCACGTTTCCGAATATGCCAGGAACACCGCCGAGCTGACCAAATTGCCGGAAGACGTGCTGCTGTCAGCCTACACAGCGCAACGTACCAGCCCGATCGTAATCGACGAGAACGTGGTGAAGGAGGTGCAGGAAGCCTCCGATCGCTCGACGCGTTACGGCATCCTGCCCAAGAAGCTCGACGTCAGCAAAGCCGTCGACCGCCGCTTCACGGCTGCGGCGGCGGGATCGAATTAACTTCCAGCGGATGACACTTGACACCCCAACAAAGGTGCGCTCCCTCCCCCCTTGTGGGGGAGGGAGCGGAGAGAGCGCTGCTGTTGTCCGAACTCAATTCGACTTCAATCCTTCGCGCTCAGAATGGAGACGGCCTCGCCTCAAGGCCGGCCGGCTGCATCTCGCCGCTATCGTGCTCACGCATTTCGCCTGCATGAGCCTGATCGTGTGGCTCTCGCTGTAGCTTCGGGCGATCACCAGTATCCGCGATAATAAGGCCGGTAGTACGCGCGCGGCCGGTAATAGCCATAGCGGTAGCCGTAGTACGGACGGGGACGGTAATAGGAACGATATCCATAACCGTAACCCGGACCATAGGCGTAACCCGGTCCATAGCCGCCATAATAGGCGGGCGCATAACCATAGCCATAGCCGCCGTAATACGGACCGCCGCCGTAATAGCCGTAGCCATAAGGCGCGCTGCTGGCGATGGCGCTGCCGATGATCGCGCCGGCGAGGAGGCCACCTCCGCCCCATCCCCAGCCACGACCGCGCCAATGCACCTGCGCGACATCGTCACCGACAGCGGCCTTCATGGTCGCGACGTTTGTCGGCAGCGGTGCCGCTGCCGCCTGTTGAATTTGGCCGGCGATGACCACGCCGGCGACCGAACAAGCAATTGCCGTTTTCCAGATCCTCATCGACTTGCTCCCTGTCTGACGTCTTGCTTGGAAAAGGATCGCAGCGGCATGATCGGGCATCTTTGCGCCAAGTCAAAGCCCGGATTTTCAAGCCCGGATTTGCGTGCGGCGCACAAGCCTCGTCCAAGCCTCGTCCAAGCCTGGTCCATGCCTCGCTGCGAGCCGGCTGCCGGCATGCGAGGCGACCAACGTGCCCCGCTCTGCCCGACGTGACACCGGGGCGATGCCGGAGCCCCGCGGCCAAGGCAAAGCATTAAGCTTCTCGCCTGCGCAACCAACAACCTACTTCACGATTGACTATTCGTACCGTTACTATCGGTTCCAATGGCGCGAGGCTTCTCGCGACAAATAGCCTCGGCCTGCGCCGGGCGTGAGTGGGGAGGACGACATGAGTGCCGCGAGACCCGAGCCGCTTGCCCGTCAGGCGCTGGCGTTCGTCCTGGCCGGCGGACGTGGCAGCCGGCTCCTGGAACTGACCGACCGCCGCGCCAAGCCAGCCGTCTATTTCGGCGGCAAGTCCCGCATCATCGATTTCGCGCTGTCGAATGCCGTCAATTCGGGCATCCGCCGCATCGCAGTCGCCACCCAATACAAGGCGCACAGCCTGATCCGGCACCTTCAGATGGGCTGGAACTTCTTTCGCCCGGAGCGAAACGAGAGCTTCGACATCCTCCCCGCGAGCCAGCGCGTCTCCGAGAACATGTGGTACGTCGGCACGGCGGATGCGGTCTACCAGAACATCGACATCATCGAATCCCACGCCTGCCGCTTCATCGTGGTGCTGGCCGGCGACCACATCTACAAGATGGACTACGAGGTGATGCTGCGCCAGCACGTCGACAGCGGCGCCGACGTCACGGTCGGTTGCCTGGAGATGCCGCGGACGGAATCTTCGGGCTTCGGCATCATGCATATCGACGAGAACGGCTGGATTCAGGAGTTCCTGGAGAAGCCGAAGGATCCGCCGCCGATGCCGGGCAAGCCGGACGTCTCGCTCGCCAGCATGGGCATCTACGTGTTCGACGCGAAGTTCCTGTTCGAGGAGCTCAAGCGCGACGCCGAGGACCCGAACTCGAACCACGATTTCGGCAAGGACATCATTCCCTACCTCGTCAAGAACGGCCGCGCGATGGCGCACCAATATTCCACCTCCTGCGTGCGTTCCGGCAGCGACCCCCGCGCCTATTGGCGCGACGTCGGCACGGTCGATGCCTATTGGGCCGCCAATATCGACCTCACTGACGTCGTGCCCGAGCTCGACCTGTTCGACAGCTCCTGGCCGATCTGGTCCTATGCGGAGATCACGCCGCCGGCGAAATTCGTTCATGACGAGGAGAGCCGGCGCGGCCAGGCCGTGAGCTCGCTGGTCTCGGGCGGCTGCATCATCTCCGGCGCCTCGCTGCGCCGATCGCTGCTGTTCACCGGCGTGCGCATCAACTCATACGCCAATGTCGAGAACGCCGTGATCATGCCCTATGTCAGTGTCGGCCGCGGCGCTCGCCTGAAGAACGTCGTGATCGACCGCGGCGTCGAGATTCCGGAAGGACTCGTGATCGGCGAGGACCCGGCGTTCGATGCCAAGCGCTTCCGCACCACCGAGCAGGGGATTTCGCTCGTCACTCAGCCGATGATCGACAGGCTCAATACATGAGGCCTGTTCGCGTCCTCGCGGTCGCTTCTGAAGTCTATCCCATCGTCAAGACCGGCGGCCTCGCGGATGTCGCCGGCGCGCTGCCGATTGCGCTGAAGGCGCATGGCGTCGAGATGCGCACCTTGATGCCGGGTTATCCCGACGTGACGCGGATCGTGTCGAACGCAGAGGAAATCCGGAGCTGGCCGGATTATTTCGGCGGACCGGGCCGGCTGCTCGCGGGCTCTCACGACGGGCTCGACTTGTTCGTGCTCGACGTGCCACATCTCTATGCGCGGCCGGGCAATCCCTATGTCACCACCGAGGGTGTCGACTGGCCGGACAATGGCGTGCGCTTCGCGGCGCTGTCGCGCATCGCCGCCGATATCGGCCACGGCCTCGTCCCCGCCTTCGTACCCGATGTCGTGCACGCCCATGACTGGCAGGCCGGGCTCGCGCCAGCCTATCTGCACTATGACAATCGCCCGCGACCCGGCACCGTGATGACCATCCATAACATGGCCTATCAGGGCAAGTTCGCTCCCGAGCTGATCGGTGCGATCGGCCTGCCCTGGCACGCGTTCAACGTCAATGAGATCGAATATTTCGGCGGCATCAGCTTTTTGAAGGCGGGCCTGCAATTCGCCGATCGCATCACGACGGTGTCGCCGACCTACGCACAGGAGATCCAGAGCGACGAAGGCGGCATGGGATTCGGTGGCCTGTTGCGCGCACGCGCAAACGTGCTGAGCGGCATCCTCAACGGCATCGACGTCTCGGTGTGGAATCCGCAGGACGATCCGCACATCGCCTACCGCTACGGCGCGGAGGACCTCACCTTCCGGGCCGCGAACAAGGCGGTGCTTCAGCAGCAGTTCAATCTCGACTCCTCCGACGAAGCGCCGCTGCTCGGCGTCATCAGCCGGCTGTCCTGGCAGAAGGGGCTCGATCTGCTGCTCGAGGCCATTCCGACCATTCTGGCCGAAGGCATGCAGCTCGCGCTGCTCGGCAGCGGCGACCGCGATCTCCAGGATCGCTATCAGGCCGCGGCCCGCGCCAATCCCGGACGGATCGGCGTCGTGATCGGCTATGACGAGATCCTGGCGCACCTGCTCCAGGCCGGCTCGGACGCGCTGATCGTGCCCTCGCGCTTCGAGCCGTGCGGCCTGACCCAGCTCTGCGCGCTACGCTACGGCGCCGTCCCGATCGTCTCACGCGTCGGCGGGCTCGAGGACACCATCGTCGACATCGGAGAGGCCGACGCCGCCGACCGCGATGCCACCGGCTTCAAGTTCGCACCCGTGACGGCGGAGGCCCTTGCCGGCAGCTTACGCAAGGCCAACACCGCCTTCCACGACAAGCCGACCTGGCGCCAACTGCAACGACACGGCCTTGCGACCGACGTCTCCTGGCGCAACCGCGCCGGCGACTATGCCGCGCTCTATCGTGGGCTCACGGCGGAGCGTGCCTGAGGCGCAAAACTATCGTATGTAGAAAACCACCCTGCGGCGCATCCTTCGAGACGCCCGCTTTCGCGGGCTCCTCAGGATGAGGGCGGAGTACACGGCAACGAAGTCGGCAGCACCGGCGCTGCTTAGCCTCATCCTGAGGAGGCGCGTAAGCGCCGTCTCGAAGGACGAGGCGCGCGCGCAGACTGCCGCCTGGATGGCCGCTCCGGAAGCATGACCGTCGTCGAATCCATGCTATAGAGCCGGCATGGACCCGTTCGTGATCAAGCTGATCGGCTTTGCCGCCGCAACCTGCACCACCGTGGCCTACGCGCCGCAAGCCATCAAGGTGTGGAAGACCCGCTCCACCGGAGACATCTCGCTCGGCATGTTCCTGGTCATGGTGCTGGGCCTCGCGCTCTGGCTGATCTACGGCCTGCTCTCGGGCGATGCGCCGCTGGTCGCCGCCAACGCCATCACCATGCTGCTCGCCGGCGGCATTTTGTTCATGAAGCTGAAATACGGATGAGGTCGCGGGATGCCGTAGGGCGGATTAGCCGAAGGCGTAATCCGCCACCTTAATGCCGCACGACGGCGGATTACGCCGGCGGACTGCGCTTCGCGCAGCCGCGGGCTAATCCGCCCTACGAATTCATCCAAACACATACGACGCCATCGCCACGCCTGCGACCTCGTCGACGAAGACGCGCTTGCCGATATCGCTGCCGGCGGCGCCGGCGGCCACCATCAGCGGCAGCAGATGGTCCTCGCGCGGATGCGCCAGACGCGCGCTCGGTGCATTCTCCCAATCCACCAGCATCGCGTTGCGGCGGGCCGGATCCGGGTTGCTGATCGCCTCGTTCAGATAGGCCTCGAAGTCATACGAGACCGGCTTGGACTCGGGCCGGTTGAAGCCACGCATGTTGTGATAGGTCAGCCCGCTGCCGACGATCAGGATGCCTTCATCGCGGAGCGAGGCAATCGCCTCGCCGACCCTGATGTGCTCGGCCGCATCGTAAGCAGACTTCAGCGACAGCAGCACGATCGGCATATCGGCGTTCGGATACATCAGGCCGAGCGGCACGAAGGTGCCGTGATCAAAACCCTGGTTGGGATCTTCCCGGCATTCCAGGCCGGCCCGCGTGAGCAGCGCCTTCACCTCGGTCGCCAGTTCGGGCCGGCCCGGCGCCGGATATTTGAGATGATAGGTATGCTCGGGGAAACCGTAATAGTCGTACACCATCGGCGGCTGCGCCGAGGTCGAGACGGTGAAGGCATCGGCCTCCCAATGGCCAGTGATGACGAGCACGGCCTTTGGTCTCTCCGGGAGAAGCTGCGGCAACCGGCCGAACTCTTCGGCGGTTCTGGCATATTGCACCCGCCGGTCCTCCATGAAGGGCCAGGGGCCGCCGCCATGCGACAGGAACAGGGTCGGAAATCGCGTCATGGGGCTTCGTCTCATCGGCACTCTGCGCGTGCCCGCGCGTCCGGCGGCGAGCATAGGCAAACCGGCATGGTTAGCAAGTCGTTAACGATTTGCCGCCCAAAATCCCCGGCGTGGCCGAAGCAGTCGGCCTGAAGACAAGTGAGACGTGAGATGAAGAAGTTTGCGCTGGGGGACGTCGTCAACAGTGACAAGGGCCGCCGCGGCATCGTTCGCGCCGCCTTCAAGTCGCGCGAAGGCCAGCAGTTCTATGCCGTCGAGAAGGACGGCGCGATGGACTATCTGGAGGAAGGCCGGCTGACGCCGGCGCCCCGCGTCGAGCTCGCCGCTTAAGTCCAGCTCATTTCTTGCTCTCGCCTGCGATACGGTCGAGACGCTCCGACCAGGGGTCGTCTCCGCTCGCGATGTGATCGTTCGCGATCAGCAGCAGGCGATCGCGGCCAGCGACGGAATCCCAATGCGGCAGACCGGGACCGTTGGGATCGCCGCTTCTGGCGAAGTTGATCCAATAGGACCGCATGCGGCTTGCGACCTCGCGATCAGCCCGCGAGAAGATGCCCGCTCCCGGCACGCCTTCTGCACCGAAGATGAACTGCAGCTCGCGCCCATGCCCAGGCCCAGGATTGGCGCGACGCGCCTCGGGCACATAGGCGAAGCGATAGCGAAAGGTCGCCGCGCCGCTTGCGGCATGCAGGCGCGCCAGCAGTCTTGCGGGCTCGGAAAAGACCTTGTCGGTGTAGAATCGTGCCGCAACATCCGAAGGCTTAACAAGAGAAGGCTTGGCGAGAGAAGGCTTGGCGAGATCAGGATAGAGCTTGCGCAGCTCATCGCTTGTGAGGCCTGACGCTGCAAGCTCCTCCTTGACATCGAACTCGCCGTCGAAACCCGTCTCGTCGTCGTTCGAGCCGATGATCAGGGGAATGCGGCTTTGGTGTCCGGCCGCAAAGCCTGCCGCGATATCCTCGGTCACCAGAGCTCCGTCCATCATCGGCGCGAAGCCGTACCGCGATTGCTCCAGCAGACGGCTTTCGGCGGCAAGCAGGCGTCGCGGTCCGGCGGCACGCAAATCCGCCTGCGGTCCGAGCGCCGCCACGAACTGCCGGCCCATCGCCTGCGCATCCTGCGCCGAGCGCAGGGGCGCGCGAGCGGGCACCGATTGCAGAATGGCCTTCTGGAACAGATCGCGCGACTGCGCGGACAGCATCAGAAGCGCGATCGATGTCGCGCCTGAATCGCTGCCGAACAAGGTGACATTGTGCGGATCACCGCCGAAGGCGGCGATGTTGTCATGAACCCAATGCAGCGCGGCGATCTGGTCCATCAGGCCGTAATTGCCGGAGCCGCCGTCCGTCAGCGCAGGATCAGTGAGCCAGCCGAGCACGCCAAGGCGATAATTTGCGGTGACCACGATGAGGCCGGCCTGCGCCAGCCTGGCACCGTCGAACAGCCGCTCATTCGCGGTGCCGCCGATGAAGCCGCCGCCATGGATGAACATCATCACCGGCAGCGGGCCGTCGACCCCGAAGGGACGGAACACGTTCAGCGTCAGGCAATCCTCGCCCGCATCAGGCAAGGACGGCTGAAGGCACGGCGCGCCGTAATCGTAGGCGGTGTGCATCTCCGAACTTTCGGGCGTCGGCTGCGGCGGTCGCCACCGCAGTGCGCCGACCGGCGGCGCCGCATAGGCCAGTCCCTTGAACGAGGCCACCTCACCCTCGACGGCGCCGAGAATCTGTCCTTCACGCGTCAGCGCGAACGGAAACTGTCCGACCGGCTGCGCCACGGCCGAGCCAGCGCAACACAGGACAATGGAGGCCGCAAGAAGCGCGAGCAGGGATCGCATCTTCGGTGCATCTCGATGCGCGGAACGGTTTCCTGCAGGTTACGTCCGCGGCCGTCGGCGGAGCAAGCCTGCCGGCTCACACTAACCGCGCTTTGCGAGAATCGCCGCCAGTGCGTGCCGCGCGACGATGCCGAGCTCGCCGAGCGTGGAGTGCCCGGCCCGCGCGGCTTCGATCAGGCGTTCGGCGATGAACCTGCGGCTGTCGTGATCGCCGCCATGCGGCAATTGCCTACACGTCTCCTCCAGGACGACGTCCATGTTCGCTTTGGTCCGCTCACTCAACTCTGTCATGACGCCCGGCCGGTACGCGTGGCTTGTAACCGCAAGCATACACAGGCGGATCGGGCATGATTAGCCCGGGCAATCACGGCCATTGTGCATCGCGGTGCGTGTAGTGCCGCAACATTCACGCGCCACGGTGACGCCGCAAACGCCTACCGAAGATTGCACTTGCTGTGATGACAAGCCGTGCATGTGGCTATAGCCTGCCGGCAAAACAAAACATACGGGAGGATGTCATGCCTGATGCGATGGTTGCCACACGTGCCTCCGATGAGCGCGGAACCGCTCAGCAGGTCGATGTCGCCGTGGTCGGCGCCGGCTTTGCCGGCCTCTATCTCCTTCATCGCCTGCGCAAGGCCGGCCTCTCGGCGGTCGGGCTCGAAGAGGCCGGCGACGTCGGCGGCACCTGGTACTGGAACCGCTATCCGGGCGCGCGCTGCGACATCCAGACCATCGACTACAGCTACACCTTCGATCCAGAGCTCGAGACGGCCTGGACCTGGTCGGAGAAATACGCGACCCAGCCCGAAATCCTGCGTTATCTCGGCTTCGTCGCCGACCGCTACGACCTCAGGGGCGACATCCGCTTCAGGACCAAGGTCACCGAAGCCAAGTGGGACGAGAAGGCCGAGCGCTGGCAGCTGACCACGGACAATGGCCCACCTGTCTCCTGCCGCCACTACATCATGGCCACCGGCTGCCTCTCGGCGCCGAAGCCGCCGGAGATCGACGGCGTCAAGGATTTCAAGGGCGAGGTCTATTTCACCGGACGCTGGCCGCATGGCGGCGTCAATCTCGCGGGAAAACGCGTCGCCGTGATCGGCACCGGCTCGTCCGCCATCCAGTCGATCCCGCTGATCGCCGAGCAGGCCGCGCATCTGACCGTGTTCCAGCGCACGCCGAACTTCGCGCTGCCTGCGCATAACGGGCCGGCGCCATCGGACCGCATGAGCCTGCTGCAGTCCGATCGCCCGGCCTATCGCGAGCAGGCGCGCCAGTCGATGGCGGGCGTGCCCTATCCGCAGCAGACGGTCGTGAGCTGGCAATTGAGCGATGCCGAGCGTCGCGAGCGATTCGAACGTGCCTGGGCCGCCGGCGACCTCGTCCACATCCTGACCCAGCTCTGGGCCGATCAGGCCGTCGACGTCGACGGCAACAAGATCGTCCAGGACCTGATCCGCGAGAAGATCCGGGCGGCGGTCAAGGACCCCGAGACAGCGGCGGCGCTCACGCCGCACGATCATCCCTTCGGCGCAAAGCGTCCCTGCCTCGACACCAATTATTACGCCACTTACAACCGGCCGAACGTCACGCTGGTCAATCTGCGCCAGGAGCCGATCAAGGCGATCACGGCGAGTGGCATCTCCACGAACGGCCGCAGCGTCGACGTCGAAATCATCGTATTCGCGACCGGGTTCGACGCCATGACCGGCGCAATCCGCGCCGTGCATCCGATCACCGGGCGCGGCGGCAAGTCGCTGACAGATGTCTGGGCGCAGGGGCCGCAGACCTATCTCGGGCTCACCGTCGAAGGCTTTCCCAACTTTTTCATGATCACCGGGCCCGGCAGCCCGTCGGTGCTGTCGAACATGGCGGTGTCGATCGAGCAGCATGTCGACTGGGTGGTCGACCGGCTCGCCGCATTGCGCGATGCCGGCTTCACCACGATCGAGCCGACCGAGACGGCGCAGGCCGGCTGGGGCCGGCACATGGCGGACTGCTCGATGGTGACGCTGCATCGGCTCGCCAACACCTGGTACACGGGCGCCAACGTCCCCGGCAAGGTGCAGGGCCTGATGCCCTATACCGGCGGCGTCGGCCCCTATCGCAGCATCTGCGACGAGGTGGTCAGCCGCGGCATGCTCGGTTTCAAGCTCACCGGCCCTGGCGGTGCAGAGCAATGCAATGACGGCGAGGTGGTGCGGCTGCAGCCGGATGTGCGGCTGGTGCTGAACCTGCTCGCATCGCTGAACCTGCCGCAGATCGAGTCGATGGGCGCGCTCGGCGCGCGCGAGTTCGTGAACGAGTTCAACAAGGGCCGTCCCGCCGGGCGGCCGATCGGCGATATCGTCGATGGCACCCTCCCCGTCACCGATGGCGCGCTGCCATACCGCGTCTACAAGCCGGCAACGCCGGGACCGCATCCGGTCGTGGTCTATTTCCACGGCGGCGGCTGGGTGCTCGGCGACGAGCAGTCGGACGAGCCGTTCTGCCGCGACATGGTGCGGCGGACCGGCATGATGTTCGTCAGCGTCGGCTATCGTCACGCGCCGGAGCATCGCTTCCCGACCGCTGCCGAAGACGGCTATGCGGCCACGCGCTGGATCGCCGAGCACGCCACTGAGCTCGGCGGCAAGCCGGGCCCGGTGCTGGTTGCGGGCTGGAGCGCCGGCGGCAACATCGCCGCCGTCACCTGCCAGCTCGCACGCGACCGCGGCGGGCCGGAGATCGCCGGTCAGCTCCTGATCTGCCCGGTCACCGACTGCACCTTCGATCGCCCGTCCTATAACGACAATGCGACCGGCTACTTCCTGACGCGCTCGCTGATGTACTGGTTCTGGGACCTCTACTGCTCGCCGGCGGACCGCACCGATCCGCGCGCCTCGCCACTCCGCGGCAAGGTCGAAAGGCTGCCGCCGGCCTTCGTGACGACCTGCGAGTTCGATCCGCTGCGCGACGAAGGCATCGCTTATGCCGAGGCGATGGCGGCCGCAGGCGTCCCGGTCGAGCAGCTCAAGGCGCACGGCCATTTCCACTCGTCCTTCACCATGGTCGATGTGGTGATCACGGGCGTCTCGGGCCGGGTGCAGATGGCGGAAGCCTTGCGGCGCTTCGCCGGGCTGCCGCCGGAGGTCAGCCGCGGTGACGAGCACTGCCACGGGCTAGCCAGCCCGGGGCAGAGAATCGCGGCGGCGGCGAGCTGATCATGACACCGCGGCCGGGAACCTTTTCCCGGCCGGCGTGGCGATTGGTGTGGCCCGGCGGCCGGCTCTTGTATCGGCCAGCTACAGCTACGGCTGATGGTCAGGCAGCAACATCGATGCGGCGATGAGGCCGCCTGCTGATCCAAAAGCGGCAACAAGCCAGGGCCACGCGTAACCGGCAGCCGTTCCGTCGCCCGATAGCATCGCACCGAGCGTTGCGACGCCGAGTGCGAATCCGGCCTGCCTCATGACCACGGTGACCGCCGAGGCCATACCCGCTTGGGCCGGAGGCACCAACGCAACGACCGCGCTCGACAGTTGCGGATGCGCGAGGACTGCGCCAATCCCGGTCAACAGCATTCCGGTTGCCGCCGCAGCGAGAACGACTTGCGCGTTCGGGAGCCAGCCGCTCGCCGCCAGCACCAGAATGAGATCGCCTGCCAGCAGCGCCAGCATCGCCGTCGCGAACAGCCGGCGCCAGCCCCAGCGTCTTGCCAGGCGAGCACCATAGGGCGGCAGCAGAAGCATCGGCAACGTCGCAAAGAGCATCGCGAAGCCAACGGACGGGCCTGCCCAGCCGAACGCTGCGCTCAGGAACGGAGGCAGATAGACGAGAACCGCCCAGTATCCAACGGAAACAGCAATCAGCAGCGAGGAAATGCCGACCATGACCGGCCGAATGAACACAGCGGGGTCGAAAATCGGCACGGGCCGGCGCCGCTGCTGCATCACGAAGATGGCGAGCAGACACCCGCTCAGCCCGAGGCCCGCTGCAATCCGGGCCGGCATTGCACCTCCCGTCAGCAGGCTCTCGATCGCAATTCCAAGCGCAAACGTGAGAAGCACGACGCCGCTCCAGTCCAGCGGGCGGCCGTCAGGATCACGCGACTCTGCGACCAGCCGCGGAACGGCGAGAAGCGTGAGCAGACAAAGCGGAATATTGGCCAGGAAGATCCAGCGCCATCCGAACCAGGCTGAGACAAGTCCCCCGAGCGTTGGTCCGAGCGCCATGGCGATGCCTGAGAGCACGCCCATGAACGCAAAGGCGCGGGCGCGCTCGTCAGGCCGAGCATAGGCACTCGCAAGCAGCGCGATGCCTCCAGTGATAACGAACGCCGCGCCAAGGCCTTGAATTGCACGCGCCGCCCACAGCATTGGACCGCCCGCCGCAAAGCCGCAAATGATCGATCCGACCAGGAACACGACGTTGCCGCCAAGCAGAGCGCGTCGACGTCCATACTTGTCGGCCAGCGCGCCGGCAGCGAGCAGCCCACCGGTAAATGCCAGACTATAGGCATCCATCACCCAGGCATAGGCAGCGCCGCCGAAATCGAGTTCGGCGGCCATAACCGGCATCGCGACAACAACGGCGGTCACGTCGAATTGCGTCAGAAAGGCCGCCATGCCGAGCACCATCGCTGGCAGCAGGTCGTGCCAACGGCTTCGGGGCTGCATATCGGGTTCAGGCGTGATCATCGTTGTCTCGTGGTGAAAGCGTCTGATACCGATATGCATCCCAGGGCGAGGCCCGCGCCAATGCGATGTATTCACATCGGCATGAAAATACTTCATGATGATGCAATGCGCTCATTTCCTCCCTTCGACGGGCTGATTGCGTTCGAGGCCGCCTTGAGACATGCGAGCGTCACGCGCGCCTCCGCAGAGCTCGGGCTCACGCAGAGCGCGGTCAGTCATCGGCTTCGCAAACTCGAGGACTTCGTCGGGACGCCCCTCCTCATTCGACAGCCGAGCGGCTTATGCGCCACGCCCTCAGGTATTGCTCTCTCGAACGAGTTGGCAGGCTTGCTGGACAGGATGGCGGATTTTCGTGCGCTTTGTCGCGCCGCCGCTCCGCCTCCGGCCTTGAAAGTCGGCGTCGGAGCAGCGCTTGCCGACTATTGGCTCGTGCGCCGCTTGCCCGATTTTGCGCAGACGCATCCCGGCATATCGGTTGAGCTGGCCATACGTGAAGCCGATGCACACGCGAGGTCGACCGATCTTGACGTTGCAGTGCTGTGGCAACCAGCCGCGGGCTTGAGGCCAACGTCTACGCAGCGTTTGCTATTTCGCGAGCATGTTTACCCCGTCTGCCACCCACGCCTGCTGCCCGGCCAGCGACCATTGACCGACGTGACGCGCCTCAAATCGTTGCCGCTCCTGCACAAAGGCCGGGCTGGCGAAGACCGTGGGGCCGAGTGGTCATGGATCACCTGGTTCGAACGATTGGGCCTCGGCCGCCCGCCACCCGCCGAGATACGTTTTGCAACGATAGCTACCGCCATAGCCGCCGCCCTCGCCGGCAACGGGATCGTGCTCGCGCGCTCGCTGCTGGTCCAGGATGCGCTCAAGGACGGGAGGCTGGTACGGGTGCTTCCGCAATCGTGGGACTTGCCGTTGAGCAAGGGTCAAATCGTGCGCTGGCCGCCGGCAATGGCCAAAGATCCCCGCGTGAAGGCGTTTGTCAGCTGGATATTGCAAATTCCGAAAATTCCCAACGATTGAGCCTTACGCCGTAGCGGATTGCCGGGAACTATTTCCTGGGTCATCGCGTTGGGGTGCTTGCGGCATGAGATTTAGCGACAGGTATGGGCCCCGGTACGCAAATCCGCGTGCTGGGATTTTTTTTGCGTGAGGTGGGACGATGGGGGACGCGGTTGCGGAGTCAAAGGTCGATTTCGGTGCGCTTGCGGCCCTGCATAAATGGCCGTCGCTCGCAAACCAGCGCCGGCCGGACCGGGAATCATACCCGATAACGGAAGGCACTCTGGACGAGTGCATCTCGGCGTTCATGGGGAAGCCGGCCACGACCCGGCATCTCTATGAGATCCGGACAGCGGCACAGCCGCCGCTCGTGACCGGCATCCTCTCGCCCGAACACGTCATCGAGCTCTCGCGCTGGAGAGAATTTCTCTGACGGCGCTTCACATGCAGGCGCGTAGGAACTTTCTGCCGGTTCTTCCCGTTAGGGGAGATCGGAAGTCAAGGCGTGAGTGCCTCACATGCTTGCAGCTGGCGTACTACCCCCGGTCGTGCCCTATGGCGCAGACAAGACCCTGTTCGTGGTGATCGACCGCCTCGACCAGGCGACTGAGATTCGCATCGAGCGGAGCGATCTCGAAGCCACGATCGGCGAGTTCGTCGCCGGCTGCTTCAACGACCCCATCAAGGTGATTTCGTTCAACACGCTCGAACATTGGATGAAGGACATCTCGACCGACGTCGCCGGCGCGATAAAGGCACGCTGCGACATCTATGGCATAGAGCTGCCCGACTATCTCAGCGACTTCGTCGACAGCCATAGCTGAGGACACATCCACCTCATCGATTGCCTCGGCTCGCAGGAACAAAAAAAGCGCCGCTTCCGCGGCGCTTTTCGTGCGGCAACATTTTCAGTCGAGCATGATCTCTTCGGACAACCGCTTCGCGCTTCGCGCGAACGCGGCCCTCCGGGTCCGGATCATGCTTTAGTGGTGCCAGAACAATGCCAGCAGCAGAACGATCGGCAGCGGCACGCCAAGCAACCAAAGCAAAGCACCTCGTCCAAAACCCATGACGTCCTCCTCTTCAATCACTGTCATGACGCAGGAAAAAGGAAGAAGTTCCGCGCCTCTCAGCGAGGGCGAATGCGTTCAGCGCATGGATGCGGGAGTTAAGCGCGGCGGTGCTTGCCGGCGATGACCTCGATCTCGCGGCGGCGCTCGCCCGCGAAGGTCAGCAGCCTTTCGATCGTCAGCGTATCCGTGATCCGTTTGGCGAGCCGCTCGGCGCGCGCAGCCTGATCTTCGAGATACTGGATCGTGTTCAAGCGCCGCCTCCCCAGAAGGCTCCGAACCTGGAGCCCCGACTTGTTGGACACCCATGGTGCGACAGAGCAGCTAACAGCCGGTTAAGTGCGCGGGTCGATCTCGACGGGCCGGGCCTCATTGCACGACGTCGAGCCGGACATTGGTGATGCCCCTATCGACCATGCCGAGCGCCTCGGCCGCGGAAGGCGAGACGTCGACGACGCGTCCGCGGATATAGGGACCGCGATCGTTGACCCTGACGGTCACGAAGCGGCCGGAGGAAACGTCGGTGACGCGCAGCTTGGTGCCGAATGGCAGGGTCGGATGGGCCGCGGTCAATTCGTTCTTGTCGAACTTCTCGCCGCTCGCAGTCTCCGTATCCGAATAGAAGCTGGCAACGCCGTGCGAGGTCGCTTGCTTTGCATCGCCATCGGGAATGCGCACCCGGCTGACCGGCCTTGGATGCAGCGCCGCCACCCGGTGCGGCCGCTCGACCGCGGCCTGCCGGCCGGTGGCCGCGAGATCGGCCTTCTGGCGGCCGACCGGCGATTGCGCGCAGGCGGCGAGCGAGGCGGCCCCGACGATGGCCAGCAGCAGCCGGCTCGAGGTTGCCAGCGAAATCCGGGCAGTTTCGGCACGTGCAATGCGAGACATGATGCGCCCTCCGAACTGCCCGGAATTTCGGTGGGCAATGAGGGCAGAACCTTGTCGGAACAAAAGCGGGCGTGGGGCCGCCGCCGTTTCGCGTCAGCTGTGACGATTCGACCACAGTGACGCGTCCTGAATCGGGACAGCCCGCCGCTGGCGGGCCCTCAGGATGAGGACGGAGTGTGCGGCAGCAGTCATGACGGGCACCGATGCCGCTTAGCCTCATCCTGATGAGGAGACCGCGAAGCGCGTCGTCTCGAAGGACGAGGCGCGCGCTCAGCTGGCGGAAATGCCATATGCGATTGCCCTGACGGTGGCCGGCTCCAGCTCAGGCCGGAGGCGGGATCGCGCGCAGGACGTCCCTGAATATACCGAACTGGAGTTGAAACGCTTTCGGGCTGTAGTCCTGATAGTAACCCGCAGTCACTGCGACGACGAGATCGAGCTCCGGCACGATGCGGATCGACTGCCCGCCGCGCCCCAGCGCGCCGACCCAGGCGACCTTCCGGTCATTGAGGCGCGCTTGGCCGCGCCACCACAGATATCCGTAGGATTGATCGTCCGTCGCCTTGATCTTCTCCGCCGTCGAAGCCTCGATCCATGCCTTGGAAACGATCTGGCGGTCGTTCCAGCGACCGCCCGCAAGCACGAGTTGGCCGATCTTGGCCATGTCGCGCGGCCGCAGGCGCAATCCTCCTCCGGCATCGGTATCCCCCCTGTACCGGCCCCACGCCGTGCCGGTGATACCCAGAGGTTCGAACAAATTCTCGCGCGCAAATTCGTCGAGGGGACGTCCAGTCGCCTTGCGGATGATGGCCGACACAAGCGTGAGCGCGCCGGTGTTGTAGAAGAACTCCTGCCCCGCCGCGGCGGTCACGGGAAGACCGAGAACGTAGCGACACGGATCCCATGCCATATGCATCCGCGTCTCGTCATTGTCGTCGTCTCCCGTCGCGGGTGTCGCCTCGACCCACTTCAGGCCCATCGACATGGTGAGCACATGCGCCAGCCGGATGCGGTCCTTTTCGGGAGAACGCAAGTCGGACAGCTCGGGGAAGAAGCTGAAGATCGGCTCGTCGACGCCGCGTATCAGCCCGCGATCGATCGCAATCCCGACGACGAGAGATGCAACGCTCTTCGAAACAGACTTCATGTTGTGCAACGTATCGGCATCGAAGGCGATGGTTTCGACCCGGCGGCCGTAGATGTAGCCGGGTATCTCGTCGGCGCCCTTGAAGTAACGTTCGAACGCCAGCTTGCCGTCGCGGGCGACCAGAACTGCATGAATGTTGGCATCGCTTGATGCGAGCCGATCCCCCATCCTGCACAGCACGTCGCGGTTGACGAGCCCATCGTCGTTGACGGAGCCGGCAGGCCAGCCATCATCTCGCGCAAGCGGAACACCGCAGCCGCCAGATGGCTCCGCAGATACTGGCGGAGCGGAGAGCGACGCCAACGCGGTTGCCCCGAGAAGTGAAATGAACCGGCGGCGTCTCATCCAGGCTTCTCCTCATGTCCTTTGCGAGGCGGGGCAAATATCGACACGAGTCTCGCCGGACTCTGCCCCCTCCTCGAGAAGACGCGCGAACTCACGCCAATAGAGCCGTCGCCAAGTCGTCTTCAAGCTGGCGAGAAAATCGAGCTCTCGTTGCGTCAGCGTGCACATCGCGCTTCAGGCCACAAGGCCCCCCATCGGCTTGATGTCTGCGCTGCCGGGAAAGACCGTTTCCGCCAGCACTGTCTCCTCGACGCGCAAATGATCCCTCAGCAGGCCCTTGAGCACGGCGCGCAGATCGGTGGTCGGCTTGAGATCGCGATCCTCGAACAATTGCGCCGGCTTCAGCCCCGGCCAGTCCGCGATCACGCGGCCGCCGGCGAGCCCGCCGCCGATCAGGAAGGCGACCGTGCCGGTGCCGTGATCGGTGCCCTGCGTGCCGTTGATGCGGGCGGTGCGGCCGAACTCGGTGACGACGGCCACCACCGTCTCCTTCCAGGCTTCGCCCATGTTGCTCTCGATCGCGGCGAAGGCGCCGTCGAGCGCACCGAGCAGATTGTAGAGCTGGCCCGAGGCCGCGCCTTCCGCGATATGCGTATCCCAGCCGACGAAGCCCATGGCGCCGACGCGGGGGCCGTCGGGCTTGGCGAGATAGCGCGCGGCCGTGCCGGCGGCGTCGGAGAAGTAGGCGCGCACGCGTGCGATGCCCGGCGGCGCCAGGGTTGGATCGTCAGACATCGCCTCGCCCGTGCCCGGCGCCCCGCTGAGCGAAGCGAGCTTCATGCGCGCCTGCAGCACGGTCGCGAGCTTCGGGTCGGTGTGCTGGTAGAGATCGAGCAGGCGGCTCTGCGTGTCCTCGCTCGCCGGCAAGAGCCTTTGCGGCACCCACGTCATCACAGGCGCGGAGCCGCGCACCACCAGCGGCGTCACCGAGCCGATCCCGAGCGCACGGCTGCCGCGCGAATCGACGCGGCCGCCCGATTCCAGCGCGAGCAGCGCGCGGTTGAGCCATCCCGAGCTGGTCATACCGGGCTTGACAAGCCCGCTCTCCAGCACGTCCTGGCCGTCGAAATGCGAACGCTCGCGATAGGGCGTCGCAACGGCATGGACGATCGCCGCCTTGCCGCTCCTGTAGAGCCGGTGCAAATTCGGCATCGCCGGGTTGAGCGCGAAGAAGGCGTCGAGCGGCAGCGCCGGCGGCTTGCCGTCCAGCAGCAGCGCGCGATCGCCGCGCAAGGAGATCCAGTCGGGATCGCCGACCGGCGCGACGGCACCGAGGCCGTCGAGCGCGCCGCGCAGCACGATGACGAGCAGGCGCGGGTCGCGGCCTTCGGCGCGCGCGATCCTGGGCATCTGGCTCCATGCGAACAGCGCACCGGAGCCGACCAGAAGCTCGCGCCGCGTGGGCAGATGATTGACGCCCATGCTCACCTCCTCTGAAAATCCACCGACATGAACAGCAGCGCCAGCGCCTGCTGCCGGCTCTCCGCGCGGCCGACCGCCTGCTTCACCTCGGCCGCGATCTCGGATGCAAAGACGTCCTCGACGATGGCTTGCGGATCGGCCATGCCGGATATGCGCTCGGCAAAATTGTTGGCGACGTCGAGCCGGCGGCCGACGCCGTCGATCCAGCTCGCTTCGTCATCCGGATATCCCTTGGGCGCGGACGGACGCCATAGCGGCTCGCCGAGCAGCTGCTGGCCGCCGGTGTAGAGGACGGGATCGACCTGCGTGATGCCGGTCGCACGCACCATGCCGACGACCCATTCGCTCGGACGCTTGAGCTTTGCCGGCGGCGCGCGCCACGCCTCGTCGGACGACACCATCGCGATCGCGATCTGCTTGAGATCGCCATCGGTCTCACGAAAACTCTTCGTCATCTGCTCGACCAGAGTGGGCGGCGGCGCGTCGGTGACGAAGTGGCGCGCGAGCTTGGTCGCGACATGGGTCGCGGTCGCCGGATGCGCGGCGAGATCGCGCAGCACGGCACGGCCCTGCTCGACATCCTCCTGCTCGTAGCGCTTACCGAGCACGGTCTGTCCGCCGGGCTCGTGCAGCCGCGGATTGAAGGTGAACTCGCCGCCATGTTGGGGATCGGCGCCGGGCGGCACCAGCGTCCAGCCGGTCATCACGTTGGCGAAGCTGATGACGTCGTCCTGGGTGTAGCCGGTGCGCACGCCGAGCGTATGCAGCTCCATGATCTCGCGCGCGATGTTCTCGTTGAGGCCGCGGTTGCGATTGATGCCGGCCGTCGAGTTGGCGCCCATCGATTCCAGATTGTCGAGATAGAACAGCATGGCCGGATGGCCTTCGACGGCCAGCAGGAGATCGACGAAGCGGCCGAGCGCGTTGGCGCGAACCGCCTCGCGCTCATAGGCACCGGACATGCTCTGGATCTTGTTGGCCGAGATGCAGAAATGGTTGGACCAGAACCAGACCAGCCGCTCGGCAAAACCGATATCGGCCGTGAGCGCGGCTTCCGTGCGGAGCTTGGCTTCCTGCAGGTAGATCGGACGCCCTGGATCGGGAATGGCGTCGGCCGCCTGCTTCGCCGCCATCTCGGCCGCATCCTTTTCCTGGGCATAGCCCTGTGCCTGCCCCTCGGGCCGCGCCTCGGCCTGATCGCCCGAGCCAACCGACGCCATCTGCTGCTTCTTGGCCTGCTGCTGCGCCTGCTTGGCCCGCGCGGCTCGCCGCGCATTGGCATCGGCCACGGTGCGATAGGCTTTCGCACTGGGGGGCAGAGCGCTCGCCGCGGTGAGCGCGAGCGGGCGGTCGAGCTCGGCGATCAGCGCGCCGCGCGGGTCGCTCCCGACGGCGGCGATCGATCCCGGCCGCGGCCCCATCCCGAAACGATGCAGAGCCAGCACGGCTTCGGCCCTTGCGGAATTGCTCATGGCGAATGTTCCGGCTCTAAGCTACGATTTGTAATGCTACTGACCGTAGCATTCAAGGCACTGGCCGACAAGCGGAGATTGCAGCACCTCCGTCACGACATCGGGAGCCGCCGGCGTCCCTAGAAATTCGGCCCGAGCGCAATCTTCGTGATGGTGTCGTTCCTGACGCCGATGCGCCATTCCGCCGAACCGTTGGCGAACTGGGCGATGTAGATGTCGCTGTCGAGCGCGGTGACGCCGCGGAAGGACACCGCGCGCAGCGCGCCGAGCCGCGCCAGGATCGCCTGGTCGAACGGCAATTGCTGGCGCGTGATGTCGGCCACTTCCGACGTCATGTGCGCGTAGTCCGGCTGCCCCCTGCCGACGCCCTCGATATAACGGCGCAGCATCTCCTCGCCATTGGCGATCGGAACGGCGCGGCGCGCGGCGCGGCCCGGACGCGCGCCGATAGCCGAGGCTTCGACATTGTGGAAGCGGGTCTGCCGCCCCGGCATCACGATCTCCAGACACCGTCCGGACTTGTCGGCGATCATCCAGGGATTGTTCACGGTGGTGGTGGTGAACCAGGTCATGTTGGGCCTGACGATCTGCGCCTTGCGATTGCCGTCCGCATCGAGATTGAAGACCTGGATGTCGTCGGCCAACTCGTTATAGAGCATGATCCTGATCGGCGAGGTGCCGGCGCGGCCGCGGACGCTCGCCTCCTCCGCGCAAGACACCATGCCGCCGATCTCGTCATTGCCGTCGGCGCGGAAGAACACGTCGCCGGCCTTGCCGTCCGGCTCGATCATCAGGCGAAATTCCGCGCTGCCGTTCGCGAACTTCACACCATAGATGTCATAGCCGCCGGGCCCGACGCCGCGGAAGAAGATCGATTCCACCGCGCCGAGCGCCACGAAAGTCGTTTGCATTTCGGCGAGATAGCGGTGGACCTTGGCCGCGAGCGACGCGCTCATGCGATCATAGTCCGGCGTGCCGCGGCGAAGATCCTCGATGCCGGCCAAGACCATCTCCTTACTGCCGGCCGCCGGCACCTGCTCCCTGAATCTGTCGGAGACCTTCGCGAGGCGGCGCGCGAAATCCGCCTCGACCGCCTGGGCCACCGCCGGGTCGACGCGGGCTCCCAGGCGGGCACCGAAGATGGCGCTCTGCACCAGCAGGCGCGACACTTTCGCCTGCTCGTCGCGCAGGAAGATCACGAGATGATCGCCGCGGAAGGAGAAGGCGTCGGTGCCCTCGGGGAGCACCTGCGTTGCGTCCTGGCCGGTCTCCCGCAATGAGAGACGGTCGCCGTCGCGGCGCACGGTGAGCACGCGGTTTGGCGCAATCCTGTACCAACCGACATACGGATCGAGCGATACCGGCTCGGCTACCGCCGCCGGCATCTCGGCGACACGAACCGCACGAATGTCGCGGCCGTTCATGCGCAGCGTCAGCTCGGACGAGCGGCGCTCCGCATCGAGCGCGAAGGTGATCTCGCCGGACGAGGCCGCGTAGGTGGCCGTGCCGTCATTGCCGACCGTCAGGCGCAGCCTGCGCTGGCCGGTGAGCTGGCCATAGACCTCGTCGCCCTCGCGGAAGATGGCGAACACCGAGGCCGGACCCATGGCGTAGAAATTGACGAACGGGCGGTAATGCTGGGCAGGCACCTCGCCGGCATCCGCGGCCAGTGGCACCGCGTCCGGCGTGCGATAGGCGATCATGCCGGCGGACACGATCACCACCGGAACGATCGCAGCCGCGATCCACAGCCGCTTGCGCCAGCTGACCGCGACGGGCATCGCGGCAGCCGCGATGATGCGCTCGACACGGGCGCGCACGGTCGAGGCCCGCGCCATCGCTAGCTCGACCGGCCGTGGTTTCACTGTGCTGGCAAAATCGAGCAGGATTTCCGCATAGGACAGCCGGTCGTCGATCACCTCGATCGCCTCGGCGTCGCTGATGATCTCGGCGAGCTCGGCAAGGCGCGCGAGCTGCCACCACGAGAGCGGGCTGAACCAGAACACCGCGCGGTTGAGCGATGCCAGCAGGAGGACGTAGAAATCGCGATTGGCGACATGCGCGCCTTCATGCGCGAGCACCGCGAGGCGCTTCTTCGCGTCCCAGCCGGCGAATTGCGGCGGCACCAGAATGGTCGAGCCGAAGGTGACGGGGCCGCCGACATCGCGGCTGACGCGCACGTCGGCGGCGATCATCTGCAGGCCATTCATCGGCTTTGCAGCGCGCGCCAGACGCCAGGTCAGGCAGAGCCCGATCGCGAGCCGCAGCAGCAACAGGCCGGCGATGCCGGCATAGATGATGGTGGCAATGAGCCACCAATTGATCGAGAGCCCGCTTCTGGCTTGCGGCGCGATAGCAATGCCGGGCGCGACTGGCAGCGCGGGCTGCGGCGTCTCCGGCATCGAGATGTCGGCCGGCAGAAAATCATTCGGCACGACGACCGGCAAAGGCAGCCGGGTGATCGTGAGCGTCGGCCAGTGCATCACGAAGGGCATCGCCAGCGACGCCAGCAGCACGACGACCCACGCCGTCATGTGAACGTGCGGATTGCGCACGCGAAACAGATTGAGACCGAACCAGACGACGCCTCCCAGCACAAGGGAGCGCAGTGCCGCCTCCGCCAGAGTTGCGATCATTCTTTCTTCACTCCCCTCGCCTTCTTCGCCTTGGCCACCTGGTCGGCCAGCGTGCGCAATTGCTGCTGGTCGAGCATCTTGTTGTCCACCATGCCGACGAGGACCTCTTCCATCGAGCCGTTGCAGAACCAGTCGACGATGCGCTGCACCGCCTTGGCCGCAACCCGCGAGCGCTCTTCGGCCGCGTGGTAGACATAGGTGCGTCCGTCCACGGTGTGGTTAGCATAGCCCTTTTCTTCGAGCCGACGCAGCACCGTGCGCACCGTCGATTCCTTCAGACGCCGGGACAACCGCTCGCGCACGATTTCGGCCGTGACAGGACCATGGGCCCAAACCAATTGCATGACCTCGTGCTCGAGGTCGCCCAGTTCGGGCAAACGATCGTCCATGGCGGCTTACCTTGCGGATTGAGTTTTCTTGTAACGCTACAGATTGTCGCATATGCGGCCGCGCGAGGCAACGGCGATTCCACCTGTGATGGTGGCGCCGGGCTGACCTAATAGCCGCTTGAATTCAGAAGGTCGTCATGCCCGGGCTTGTCCCGCCTGCGCGGCCGAAGCCGCTTCGGCGAGGCGAAGGCCCGGGCATCCACGTTCTTCGTGCCACGGAGCACGGCGTGGATGCCCGGGACATAGGCAAGCGGAAGCGACGCCGTCCTTCGGACGGCTATGCCCGGCCATGACGGTGTGGAGGCACTCAGTAATGCGGCTCGTACATCTGTGACTGCACCAGAGCCTTGACGTCGTTGGGCGCGGGTCCGTCGGCGAGCCCGCGTTGATAGGCGACGTCCGCGACGGCCGCGGCGATGCGGACCGAGACTTCGCGGATGCGCGGCAGGGCCGGATAGAGGCTGCCCTGCGCGAGATCCTCCTTGCCGACGCAATTAGCGAGCGTATGGGCCGCCGCCATGAACATCTCGTCGGTCACCAGCTTCGAGCCGCTGGCGATGACGCCGAGGCCGACGCCGGGGAAGATGTAGGAGTTGTTGCCCTGGCGCGGCACGAAGCTGCGGCCGTTGAGCGTCACCGGATCATACGGACTGCCGCAGGCGAACAGCGCGCGCCCCTTGGTGTAGCGATAGGCGTCCTCCGCCGAGCATTCGGCCTTCGAGGTCGGGTTGGAGAGCGCGAACACGATCGGCTGCTCGTTGAGCTCGGCCATCGCCTCGAGCACCTCGGGCGTGAAGGCGCCGCCGACCGCGGCAACCCCGATGATCGCCGTCGGCTTCAGCGTCTTGATCGCGGTGAGGAAGTCGCTGATCGGCGCCTGACCGGTGTGCGCATAGCGCAGCTTGTGGCCGGAGAGGCCTTCGCGGCCGCCGACGACGAGGCCGCGGGAATCCACCAGCCAGTTGCGCCGCAGTGCTTCGGCTTCCGAGGCGCCCTCCGCCATCATCGCGGACACCACGAGATCGGCGATGCCGGTTGCCGCTTCGCCTGCCCCTAAGAACAGGATCTTCTGATCCTTCAGCTTGCCGCCATTCACGCGCAGCGCCGAGAACAGGCCGGCGAGCGCGACCGCCGCGGTGCCCTGGATGTCGTCGTTGAAGACGCAGGCTTCATCCCGGTATTTGTGCAGCAGCTTGAACGCCGAGTGATTGGCGAAATCCTCGAACTGGATCAGCACGCCCGGGAAGGTCTTTCGCGCGGCTTGCATGAATTCGTCGACGAAGCTGTCATAGGCCTCGCCCGTCAGCCGCCGCTCGCGCAGGCCGAGATAATAGGGATCGTTCAAAAGCTCTTCGTTGTTGGTGCCGACGTCGAGCACGATCGGAAGGCACGCCTCCGGATGCACGCCGGCGCAGGCCGAATAGAGCGAGAGCTTGCCGACAGGAATACCCATGCCGTTGGCGCCGAGATCGCCAAGTCCCAAAATGCGCTCGCCGTCGGTGACGACGATCAGCTTGGCCGAATAGGGCCAGTTCTTCAGAATCTCGGCGATCTGCCCGCGATCGCGCGAGGAGATGAACATGCCGCGCGGCCGCTGGAAGATCAGGCCGAATTTCTGGCAGGCAAGCCCGACCGTCGGCGTGTAGATGATCGGCTGGATCTCGTCGATGTTGTCGACGACGACGCGGAAGAACAGCGCCTCGTTGCGGTCATGCAGCGCGTTCAGCGCGACGTATTTCTCCAGATCGGTCGGCAGCGTGCGCAGATTGGTGAGGACGCGCTGAGCCTGCGTCTCCATCGTCAGCACGCAAGGCGGCAACAGGCCGCGCAGGCCCAGGGCCTCGCGCTCGGCTTCCGTGAAGGCGGTGCCCTTGTTGAGCAAGGGATCGCGCAGCAGTGTCATGCCTTGCGGCGAATCGGACGACGTCGATTGGGCAACGACCCGGGCAGGTCTATTCACGAATTCCCCCAAAAAGCTTCACATTGAACCGCGGACATTGTCGGCCAGCGCTCCATCGAGATCAAGGACGTAGCGACCGAGGCATCGATTGTGATCTCGCACCGCAGCGAGACTCTCGATAACGACAGGCAGTTGCACGCGAGAAAAGGTTAACGCCGCGGCTATTCCGGCTTGATATCGGCAGCCTTCACGATCGGCCACCATTTCTCGGTCTCGGCCTTCTGGAACGCCGCAAGCGCTGCGGGCGTCTGCTGCGCCGGTAGCGGAATCTCCTGCCCCAGTTCGGCAAAGCGCTGCTTGACGGCGGGCTCGGCGAGCACGGCGACGATCGCCGCGTTGAGTTTCGTGACGATGTCCTTCGGCGTGGCTTTCGGTGCCCAGATGCCGTGCCAGTAGGAGATGTAGAGACCCGGCAGGCCCGCTTCGTCGACGGTCGGCACATCGGGCGCAGATGCGAGCCGCGTCGGCGAGGTCACAGCGAAGGCCTTGATCGCACCGCTCTTGACGTGCGGCAGCGAGTTCGAGGCCTGGTCGAACATGATGTCGATCTGGCCGGCCACGAGATCGATCATCGCAGGTCCTGCGCCGCGATAGGGCACGAACTGGAAGTCGGTGCCGGTCTTGTCCTTGAAGAAGACGCCGGCGACATGCGCGCCCGTGCCGGCCCCGGCCGTCCCGGCGGTGGCCTTGCCGGGGTTGGCCTTCAGCCAGGCGATCATCTCTTTCAGGTTGTTCGCCTCGAGTGACTTCCTGCCGACGATGAGCTGCGTTCCCATCGCGATCATCGCGACCGGCTCGAAATCGGCGACCACGTCATAGGGCAGCTTGAAGATCGCCCCGTTCAGCACATGGGTGCCCCAATGGCCGATGGTGATGGTGGTGCCATCAGGGGCCGCACGCGCCACGCGCGCACCGGCGATGCTGCCGGAAGCGCCGGCCACGTTCTCGACCACGACCGTGGTGCGTAGCTCGGCGGCGATCCGCTCGGACAGGATCCGCGCCAGCGTGTCGGTCGGACCGCCCGCGGCGAACGGTACGATGAGGGTGGTGGGGCGTGAGGGAAACGGCTGGGCATGGCCCGGTGCAATCCACGTCCCACATCCGACCACGGCGCACAAGACGATCACGTGACCGCGCAAGGCGGCCCATAGCCCTCGTAGCATTCCACCCACCCATTTTCATCGCCCGCATGTCGGCAGCGGGCTGGAGGCCGAGTGAACGCTGCCGGGTGCGCGGAGGCAAGCCGGAAATTTCGACCGAGCGACTATCCGGCCGCCCGCCGCGGCGTCAGATTGGCCGCGCCATCTAGCGGCGGCACGACGTGCATCAAGATGGTCTGGGTGGCGGATGCGACGTCGATGCCGTTCTGCTGGAAGCGCAGCTTCATGCGGCGGTTGAATTCGCGCTGGACCGGCCAGCGCCCGGCCTCGGTGCAGCGGATCTGGCCGACGATCGACACCATCGCGCCGTCGACCTTGTCGATGCCCCACAGATCGAGGTCGCCGCGGATCAGCGGGCGGAATTCCGGTTCGCGGCGCATCTCGTCGACGATGTCCTTGAGGATCTGGCCGGCGCGGTCGGTGTCTTCCTTGTAGGCGACGTTGACGCTGACCGAGGCGTTGCCGGCGCCGCGGCTGGCATTGGTGATGGTCGTGACCGCGCTGAACGGCACGATGTGCACGGCGCCGTCGCCGGCGCGCAGACGGATGGTGCGGATCGAGACGTTCTCGACCACGCCAGACAGCCCCGACACGCTGACATTGTCGCCGACCTGGACCGTGTTCTCCAGCAGCAGGAACAGCCCGGTGATGAGGTCCTGCACCAGCTTCTGCGAGCCGAAGCCGATGGCGATGCCGACGATGCCGGCGCCCGCCAAAAGCGGCGCGACGTTGACGCCGATCTCGCTCAGCGCGGTGAGTCCGACGACGGTGGCGATCAGGCACAGCAGCGCGGTGCGCAGCATCGGCTGGAAGGTGCGCAACCGCGCGGCACGGGCGTAGTGCCCGTCCCGCGACAGCGTGTTGATCTGGCGGTCTAAGAGTGCGTTGCTGGCTTCCCAGGTCGCCGCCGCGATCAGGACGGCGACGCCGATCGTCACCACGGCCGAGATCAGCCGGCTGCCGATCTGGCCGCCATAGAACCAGACGATGGCGTCCACACCCCAGACCTCGAGCACGGCCACGAAGCCGATGAAGACGATCACGCTGGAGACGATCCGGCGCAGCAGCGGCAGATAGCGGTTGGCGCGGATCTCGAGGCCCGGAAAGCGCTGCAGGATCTCTGGCCTGATGCGGAAGCCGCGGTCGATCAGGCTCAGCGTCAGCATGATGGCGACGCGCGTGATCACCGCGACCACGATGGTGCCGACGAAATATTGCAGCAGCAGCGAATAGCCGTTGCGGATGTTGAGCGCCCACACCGCCCACAGCGCAAGATCCAGTGCGATGGCGAGATAATGCCAGCCGCCGGCGATGCGGTCGCGCAGGCGGGCCGCGATGCCCTGCCGCTCGGCCGGCGCACGGATGGCCTCGGCGACCTGCCGGCGACATTGCAGGATGATGACGACGATGAAGAGGTGAACGACCAGCATCACCATGCGGAGCAGCGCGGCATAACCGGCACGATGCAGACCGAGCAGCAGCGCCACATTGGCAAAGGCGATGCCGGAGACGCCGACGCCGACGATGCGGCGCGCCCAGATCTCGATATAGGCCGCGGTCTCGGCGCGCACCGGAAACAGGCCGAACGGCCCCGCCAGCGCCCGAACCAGGCAGATGAGCCCGCGCGAGAATGCGTAGGCGTTGACGACGGCGAGGATCACGAGGCGAACCGTCGTGGGCTCGCCGATCTCGGTGCCGAGCAGCGCCGTGGCAACGCCCACAAAGAGGACCACGGGAAGCAGTTCAAGGACGAAGCGCCCCAGCACGAAAGGCAGTCGCAGCATGACCTGCCAGACCCGCGCCAGGCTGTGGCGGCGCTTGTGCAGCTCCGGTTCGGCGATGACATCCGTCACCGATGACGGCGGATCGGCGATGGGCAGCGCTTGCGCCGGCAGGCGCGCGGTCTGGGGCACGCGTCCCTCCAGGAACGCAACCGGACGGCGGATCAGGCGGAAGATCACCCATTCGGCCGCGAGCGCGCAACCGAGCACCAGCGCGAGCTTCCAGGCGATCTCGATCAGGAGATTATAGGCCGCCGGATCGTTCGCGGTCCGCACGATCCAGTAGTAGAAGGCCGGGAAATGCGTGAGCGTCCGCGCCACGCTGGCGATCTCGCTCGAAATTTCGCCGATCTCCTCCGACACCGAGAGCAGCAGCTGCGCCCCGAGGCCGTCGGCCGAGAGCGGGATCGGCGACTTCTGCTCGGGCGCGGGCGGCGCAGGCTGCTGCTGACCGGACGCACTCGCGATCGCGCGCAGCGTATCGATCATCTGCGCGCGCTTCTTGTCGTCCTGGAGCGTCTCCAGCGCGCGCCTGGCTTCGTCGGGCGACAGTGCGGCAGCGTTATTCGTCGCCGGCCGAGGCGTGTCGGCGCGGACACCGGAGACAGAGAAGATCGCGAGGAAGAGAGCGGCGAGGACCGCCGGGGCAAGCTTATGCGACACGAGGATTCCCTGGAAAAAATGAATGAGCCGGCGGCGTCGGGACCGTCACCGCCGAAGCACATGCGTCATGTCGGATCGCAGCTATTCGCCCGGGGCCTGTGTCGGAAGTAGGCCTTTGAGGCGACATTCTCTTGGCATTTGCCGCAATGCGAAGATCGGGAACCGCAACATCGGCGCAGGTCAGTTGCCTGGCAATTGCGCTGCGGCCATCCTGAGGCGCGCGCTCGGGCCGGCCGACCTGCCAAGCAACACCCTCCGTCATTCCGGGAGGCGGCCCGGAATGACGGCAAGGAGGAAGGTGGAGGAGAAAGGCAGGATGTCAAAACCACCTGTCGCGGCCGGCCTCGTCACGGCCATCCGGACACGATCGATGTGATGCAAAATACAGCGCCGGGAAGGTAGGGGCTATGCCTCACTGATGCAGCCCGCTAAACCTTGACCCGGCGTGCCGTTCGCGGTTTTCCGCCGCTATGCGATAGTCCGAACGAGCTCCATCGCACTTAACGCGGCTGGATTTGCGGAGGTGGAGTCATAGACCTCCCCTTGCTCATGAGGTGGACGTTGCGCGTCGCTTGTTGCGACCATCGGCATGGTCCTCCTGTGCCACAACACTGTCAAGCGGGATCAATGATGTGAGGGATCACATTTGAATGTGCCGGTTCCCTGGATAGGCATGGTGACATCAAGTCCCTGTTTTGCCCCGCCGCGTCAACTCGATTTCGCAAAAGCAGCATTCATATGACACCCGCCGGCAAGCCATTGATTCCGCTGCGCCCGGCTACTGTGCATGGGGTCGTTTTCGTAGTTTTTGTCTGCGGCCTAGAGAAACATGTCGGCCAGGTCCACCGTCGAGGCCATCCCGACCCGGTCGAAGTTGCGCGCCAGCCAGCTTCGCGCCGCCGAACGGCCCTCGTCGCGCAGGCGGCACAACAGGCCCCATTCGGGATGGAATTGCGTGGCCGTGCCGAGCTGCGACATCAGCTGGTCGTTGCCGATCCAGTGCATGTACATGCGGCTGTGCTTGCCGCTGTCGAGCTCGCCATCATCGATCAGCCGTGTGGCGAAGGCGATCGCGCGCATCTCGCGCATCAGGGACGAATTGAAGCTGATCTCGTTGATGCGATGGAGGACGTCGGCCGCGCTCGTCGGCAGCTCGTCGCGCCGGATCGCCGTGACCTGCACGATGACGACGTCGTGGCTGCCCTTGCGGTAGATCAGCGGATAGATCGCGGGATTGCCGAGATAGCCGCCGTCCCAATAATGCTCGCCGTCGATCTCGACGGCCTGGAAATAGGGCGGCAGGCAGGCCGAGGCCAGTACGGTCTCCGCGGTGAGATGCGGGCTCTGAAATACCTTGATCTTGCCGGTGCGGACGTTGGTCGCGTTGAGGAACAGTTGCGGCGCCTCGGGCGAGGAATTGAGCCGGTCGAAATCGACGACGCGCTGCAAGAGCGACCGGAGCGGATTGAAATGAAAGGGATTGAGCAGACCCGGCGGCAGCGTGTGCGTCAACGTGTGGATGACGGCGTGAACCGGATGATATTCCGGCGGCAGCTTCAGGGCCTGGATCCACTGGTTCAGCGGCGACATCAAATCGTACGCCATGTCCATGCGAGACACTTCGTACCAGAATGCGTGCAGGCTCTCCCGCGCGGCCTCCGCACCCCCGTGCGCCATGCCGGAAGCCATCGCCACCGCATTCATGGCACCGGCACTGGTCGCGCTGACCGCCTCGATCGCGAGCCTGCCGTCTTCGAGCACCTGGTCGAGCACGCCCCAGACGAAGGCGCCGTGCGCGCCGCCGCCCTGGAGCGCGAAATTGACGGTCTTGCGGTCGGCGGTCCGATTGGCTGTCACTTTGCTTTCTTCTTGCCTCCCGTCCCCTCTTTCTCCAAGGCCTTGCGCACTTGCTCGAACTCGGTCACCGAGGCCTTGTCGGCGCGGGGGAAACGCAGGTCGAGCTTTTCGAGCGCGGCATTGATCACCGAGCCGATCACGACGCGCGCGAACCATTTGTGGTCCGCGGGCACGACGTACCACGGCGCATGAGGCGTCGAGGTGTGCCGGACGATGTCCTGATAGACCGCCTGGTAGCGCGGCCACAGCGCGCGCTCCTTGATGTCGTCCATGGAGAACTTCCACTGCTTGGCCGGATCCTCCAGCCGATCGAGGAAGCGCTCGCGCTGCTCGTCCTTGGACACGTTGAGGAAGAACTTCAGCACCACGGTGCCGTTACGGCAGAGGTAGCGCTCGAACGCCGAGATGTCCTCGAACCGCTCCTTCCAGATGTTCTTGGTGACGAGCTTTTGCGGCAGCTTCTCCTTGGCGAGGATCTCCGGGTGCACGCGCGTCACCAGGCATTCCTCGTAATGGGAGCGGTTGAAGATGCCGATATGGCCACGCTCGGGCAGCGCGATCGCGTGGCGCCAGAGGAAATCGTGGTCGAGCTCCTTGCTGCTCGGCGCCTTGAAGGCATGGACCTCGCATCCCTGCGGATTGATGCCCTCGAAGATCGCCTTGATGGCGCTGTCCTTGCCGCCGGCGTCCATGGCCTGGAACACGATCAGCAGCGACCAGCGGTCCTGGGCATAGAGCTTCTCCTGAAACCCGATCAGCCGCTTCTTGTTGGCGTCGAGAATCGCCAGCGCCTTCTCCTTGTCGAGATCGCCTTTCTCGTCGGTCTTGTGCGCCTTGAGATGAAACTTGCCCGAGCCGTCGTAGCGGAACGGCGTGATGTAGCGGTCAAGTTCCTGGGCGAGCGATTTGGACGGCTTCTTGCTCATGAGCGCGGGGCACCTTGCGTTGCGGCTTCAATCGGTCGAGCACGCTACCAAGGATGCCCTTGGGAAGGAATATGATGAAAAGGACCAGCAGCACGCCATAGACGAGGTTGTCCCAGCCGACCGCCTTGGTGCCGAAGCCGATGCGAAGGGTTTCCGCCAGCAGGATGGTGATCACGGCGCCGAAGGTCGGGCCGAGCGAGACGAACAGGCCGCCGACGATGGCTGCGAACACCATCTGGAGCGATACCGCGATGCCGCTGACGGTGTCGGGCGTGATGAACATCTGGTACTGGCAGTAGATCGCGCCCGCAAGCGCCGTCATCAGGGCACTGAGCAGCGTGATCTTCAGCTTCTCCGCGGTGACGTCGACGCCGGCGGCGGCCGCTGCGTCCTCGTCCTCCGAGATCGCCTCCAGCGCGTAGCGGCTCATGCTGCGGTCGACCCAGTGCCAGACCACGATGCCGAACAGCCAGACCCCGAGCGCAATCAGATACCAGGTGATCTTGTCGTCGAACTGCAGTGCCAGCAGCTTGTTGCCCGAGGTACGATTCGGCGTGTATCCGAGCGAGCCGCCGGTGTAGTCGCGCGTCGCCGTGATGACCTGGAGCACGATGCCTGACAGCGCCAGCGTCACCAGAACGAAATAGTGTCCGGTGATGCGGAAGCGGAAGCACGGGTAGCCGACGATCAGCGCCAGTGCGCCGGCCGCGACCATGCTGACGGGAATGCCGATCCAGGGCGACACGCCGAGGTGGTTCCAGAGCAGCGCGGTGACATAGGCGCCGATCCCCATGAAGCCGCCATGGCCGAGCGAGACGAGGCCGAACCGCCCCATCATCGACCACGACGTATAAGCGAACGACCAGATCAGGATCAGCACCAGGATGTGCAGATGATAGGGATCGCGATAGACGAAGGGCAGCGCGACCAGCGCCGCCAGCCCAATCCCCCATGCTGCAAGCCGCCGTTGCTCGATCATCCCTTGCCCCATCATCGGCGCCTCGCGAGCAGGCCCGCGGGCCGGATGAACATCATGACGATGAAGAAGGCGAAGGCGAGCACATAGCCCCATTCCAGATCGGAGAACAGGCCGCCGAGCGAGATGATCTCGGCGAACACGAAGGCTGCGATGAAGCCGCCGATGAAATTGCCGAGTCCACCGAGCACGCAGATCAGAAAGGTGATCGGCCCGAAGGAGAGGCCGACGAAGGGATGCACGTCATATTGCAGCACCAGGAGGCAGGCGGCGAGCCCGGCCAACCCGCCGCCGATTGCAGAGGTGATGAGATAGATCCGCTTGGTGTCGACGCCCATCAGCGCCATGATCTGCCGGTCCTGGGAGATGGCGCGGATCGCGGTGCCGGTGAAGGTGCGGGTCATGAACAGATAGACCGCGACCATGCCGACCAGCGCCGCCAAAAATGACAGGAGTCGCGCGTAACTAAAGTTCATGTCGCCGAGGGCGAGCACCGGCAGGCGGATGCCGAGATTGCGGAAGTCGATGCCGAAGGCGACCGTGGCAAAGCTCTGCAGCACGAACAGCACGCCGCCGGTGGCAAGCAGCTGGTTGATCGGCGGCGCGGTCAGCAGCGGCGCGATCACGAGGTAATGCAGGGCCGCGCCGAGGATCGCGACCAGCAGGATGGTGAAGGGGGCGGCGACGAAATAGCTGACGCCGTAATACTGCACCATGAAATACATGGCGTACATGCCGATCATCACCAGCTCGGCATAGCAGATCCAGGTCACGTCGATGACGCCGAAGATCAGGTTCAGCCCGAGCGCGAGCAGCGCCAGCACGCCGCCGAGCAGGATGCCGTTGATCACGGCCTCCAGCAGGTAGATGTCGAAGATGTCCAAGAATGCCTGCATGCCCCCTCACACCCCGAGATACGCTTCCTTGACCGTGTCGCTCGCCAGCATCTCGGCGGACGTGCCGGATGCCCGGATGGTGCCCGCCTCGATCAGATAGGCGCGATCGACCACTTTCAGCACCTGCTGCACGTTCTGCTCCACGATCAGCACGGTCAGCCCGCTGGCGCGGATCCGCTTCACCAGCTCGAACACCTGCTGCACCACGACCGGCGCCAACCCCGCCGAGGGCTCGTCGAGCAGCAGCATCTTTGGATTGGACATCAGCGCGCGGCCGATCGCGCACATCTGCTGCTCGCCGCCGGACATGGTGCCCGCCATCTGGTGGCGCCGTTCCTTCAGGCGCGGAAACAGGCCGAACACCACTTCGAGCCGATCGGCATAGTGGCTGCGCGCCTCCTTCATGAAGGCCCCCATCTTGAGATTGTCGTCGACCGAGAGCTGCGGAAACAGTCGCCGGTTCTCCGGCACATGCGCAATGCCGAGGCTGACGATCTTGTGCGGCGGCGTTGCCACGACGTCGGTCCCCTCCATCCGGATCGACCCGCGCGAGGGCCGGATCAGGCCGGAGATGACACGCATCAGGGTGGTCTTGCCGGCGCCATTGGGGCCGATGACGCCGACGGCTTCGCCGGCCTTCACGTCGAGATTGACATCGAACAGCGCCTGGAACGTGCCATAGCCGGCATTGACGGCGCGGAGCTCCAGCATGCCTAGCCTCCCGCGCGGCGGCGCGCTTCGGCGGCCGCGGCCTGCGTGGTCTCGGCATCGGTGCCGAGATAGACCTCGATCACGCGCGGATCGCCCGCGACCGCGCTCGGCAAGCCTTCCGAGATCTTCTCGCCGTGATCGAGCACCATGACGCGATCGACGACGCGCATCAGCACGCCCATGATGTGCTCGACCCAGATGATGGTGATGCCGAGCTCGTCGCGGATGTTGCGCAACATGTCGGCGGCCTGATCCATCTCGGTTTCGTCGAGACCGCCGAGGCTCTCGTCGGCCAGCAGCAGCTTCGGCGCCGTGGCGAGCGCTTTCGCAAGCTCGAGCTTCTTCAACCCCGCTGCGCCGAGACCGTCGACGCTGGCATGGCGATCGGTCGGCAGGCCGACCATCGCGAGTGACCGTTCGGCCGCTTCCTCGGCCTTGACGCGGCTGTGGCGGCCCTGGCCGTAAAAGCCGGCGAGCGCGACGTTCTCGAAGATGGTCAGGCGGCGGAACGGCCGCGGAATCTGGAAGGTGCGGCCGACGCCGCTGTTGATGATCCGGTGCGGGGCGAGGCCCGCGATCTCGGAGCCGCCGAACACGATCGAGCCCGATGTCGGCGCCAGCGTGCCGGAGAGCATGTTGAAGATCGTGCTCTTGCCCGAACCGTTGGGGCCGATCAGGCCGAGGATCTCGCCCTGATCAACCCGAAACGACACGTTGTTGACGGCGGTGAAGCCGCCGAACCGCTTCACCAGCCCACTGACCTCCAGCACCAGAGCACTCCGCCGCTATTGGTTGCTGTAGGTGGTGCCTTTCGGCAGCGGCAGCACGGCTTCGCGCTGCGCCTGGCTCTTCGGCCACACCACGGAGGATTTGTCGTCGATGTACTGGATCACGACGGGGAACGAGCGCTCGTTCTGCCCGGCCATGGGGCTGCCCTCGCCGTAGAACTTCACGCCGAAGCCGAGCATGGTGCCGCCTTCGGGGATGTCGGTGTCGAGCGCCGCCTTGCGCAGCGCCTCGGGATCGACGCCGCCGTACCTCTTGATCGCGCGCGGCAGCACGTCGGCCATGAACACGTAAGTATTGGACGCGCCGATGCCGACATGGGCGGAGCGGATGGCAACCCCGGGCCTGATCTTGTCGAACTCCTCGCCGACCATCTTGATCACGGGCGGAAGCTTCGGATCCATGGACTTCTGGTTGGCGAGCCAGATCGAGATCGGGTCGGTGTTGAAGATGTAGGTGGCATCCGCCCCCATGCCTTCCTTCAACTTCTCATAGACGCCGTAACCCGCGCCATGCCCCATCAGCGCGCCGAACTTCAGGCCCTGCTCGCGGGCCTGGCGGAGCAGCAGCGTGATGTCAGGGTTGTAGCCGGTGTGGAAGATCACGTCGGGCTTGGCGCGCTTCAGCTTGGTCACCAGCGCGGAGAGATCGGGCGCGGTCGCCGAATAGCCCTCCTTCATCACGACGTTGAAGCCGGCTTTCTTCGCGCCTGCTTCGTTGCCCTTCGAGACGTCGACGCCATAGGCGCCGTCCTCGTGGATGATGGCGACGCGCAGGTCCTTTGGCTCCTTGTCGAACTTCGCCTTGGCGTTCTGCGCGATGAAGTCCATCGTCATCATGCCGAACTGGTCGCCGCTGGCCTGTGGGCGGAAAACGTATTTGTAGCCCTTCTCGTTGAACACGGCGGACGAGATGCAGGTCGTCATCCACATGAACTTCTTGAGCTGCTCGACGCGAGCGGCCACCGGCACGCACTGCGCCGAGGAGAAGAAGCCAAGCACCATGTCGACCTTCTCCTGCTCGAGCAGGCGGACGGATTCATTGATGGCGATGTCGGGCTTGCTCTGCGCATCGGCATAGACCGCCTCGATCTTGTAGCCTTCGACGCCCGTCCTGGCGAAATGGTCGAGGATGATCTTTGCGCCGATATAGCCGAGTTCGGAACCGCCGCCGGCCAGAGGTCCGGTCAAATCAAAAACGACGCCGATCTTGATCTTCTTGTCCTGAGCCTGGGCGGCCACCGCCAGGCTCGTCGCGGATATCGCGATCACCAGCCCACGTACCAATCGGGCAGCCATGCGCAGGCGCATCAAAACCTCCCTGGACGATTGTGCAATGCATTCGTCTTGCTTTTGGTTGCCCCCATCACATGGGCAGAGCGCAGGGATGTCAAGCCTCGCGCATCAGCGCGAGGCGAACTGCTGCTCGATAAAGGCCGTGACAAATCGCGGCATGGTCGGCGTGAGATCACCCATCCCGCGCACGAGATGAATGGCCGACAATTCAGGCTCGTCCTCACGGGCGAGATTGGCTTCGATCCGGGCGCGAGCCTCGTCGCCGGGCATATCGAGGTTGAGCACCTGCATCATCGCAATCGCGGGGCCGCTGACGACGCAATACCAGTCCGGCTCGGCCTCATAGTCCGCCGCCGTCAAGCCGGTCTCTTCCTGAATTTCGCGCACGACGCTGCCGGAAATGTCCAGCGTCCCATCCCTGACATCGTCGAGATCGGGCGTCCCCGAGGGGAAATAGATGCGGCCCGCGTTCGCGGTGTGCTGCGCCATCTCGCCCATCAGGAAGGCGCCGTCGGACGTGCGCAGCGCGCCCATGCCAAACCCGTTGAACACGGGCGCGCCGGGAAAGCCCCAGTCGCGCCAGGCAAGGAAGCTTGCGAAATCGGTCTCGAAATAGGTCGAGGCGAAATGGCCGCCCGTGAACACGGGATCGCACCCGAGCAGGACGCGGCCGTTCCAGATCTTCGGCCGTTCGCGCTGCTTCTCGGCGAAATGCGCTGCGATCTCGTCGCGACGCTCCTCGGCGAACGGCCAGACGATCGGCCGCACGGCAAGAGCAAGCGTCGTGACGCGATGAATGATCGGTGACGTCATGAGGGGGCGACTATCACGCCTTCGCGTCAGCTATTTGGCGTTCCCCGTGGTCTTCTTGGCCTGCTCGACGTACCTGTTGGTGAAGGTCTTGCTGACGTCGATCTTGGCGTTGGCCACCTCGGGCGAGCCGACGCTGAACACCGCGAGCACGGCGTCCGCGCCCTTCGGGTCCATCTTGCCGGTTTCAGAGAACATCGGGATCGTGTTCTTCAGTGCGGCGAGATAGAGATCCTTGTTCTTGCCGACCGTCTCCTCCGGCATCTTCGCCATGATCTCCTCAGGCGAATGCGAATGGATCCAGGCGAGCGTGGCGAGGATCGCGTTGGTGAGCGCCTGGGTCTCCTTCTCGTGCTTGGCAACCCAGGCCGCGGTCGAGTACAGCGCGCCGCCGGGATATTCGCCACCGAAGGTCTCGAGCGTGTCCTTCTGCGTGCGGGTGTCGGACAGGATGCGCAGATCCTTGTGGCTGCCCTGGAGCACGGTGACGGAGGGGTCGAGCATCACGGCCGCGTCGATCTGGCCCTGCTCCATCGCGGCGACCGCGGTGGCGCCGAGGCCGACGCCGATCACGGCGGCGCTGGTCGGATCGATGCCGTTCTTCTTGAGCATGTACTTCAGGAAGAAGTCGGTGGAGGAGCCGGGCGCGCTGACCCCGACCTTCTTGCCGGCGAGATCCTTGACCGACTTGATATCGTTGGTGCGCGAGGGCGCCACCACGAGCACGAGGCCGGGATAGCGGTCATAGACCACGAAAGCCTGGAGCTCCTGCTTCTTGGCAGCCAGATTGACGCAATGGTCGAAATAGCCGGACACGACGTCGGCACTGCCGCCGAGCACGGCCTTGAGCGCGTCCGAGCCGCCCTTGAGGTCGACCAGCTCGACATCGAGGCCGGCCTTGTCGTATTCGCCGAGCTGCTTGGCCAGCACCGTCGGCAAATAGCACAGGCAGGAGCCGCCGCCGACCGCGATGGTGACCTTGCTTTGCGCCGCGGCAAATCCGGTGGTGAGCGTCAGTGCGAGCAGTGCCGCGGCGAGCCTGGCAATCGTGTTCTTCATTGGTTTCCTCCGTTCGGCCGGCGGCACCATAGAGCAGCGGGACGGGCTTGAGAAGCGTGGCCTAAGGCACTGGCCATCGGCCTTTTGGCGCAATAGCATGCGGGTACAACAACAAACTCGTGATGGGGAGGATCATCCATGAATCGCCTTGCAATCGGGCTGTCGATCGCCGCCGCCTTTGCCGCCGGATGCGGCGCGAACCAGCTGCTCCGGCCGGCGCTCGCCGCCGAGAACATCACCGCGCAGATCATCCACACCGGAGAGATGGAAGGCGATGCGCTCGGGGCCGCCAACAATGTCGGCTACCGCTCAAAAATGTTCGCGAGTGCCGACGGCGCCACGATCTCGATCCAGGTCGGCAATGTGCCCAAGCACATGCATCCCAACACCAACGAGATCCAGTACATTCTCGATGGCACCGGCACGATCTGGCTCGGCGACAAGGAGGTCACGGTGAAGCCGGGCGACCTCGTCATCATTCCGAAGGGCACGCCGCATGGCGGCACCAAGCCGATCAGCGGACAGGTCAAGGCGATCGCAATCAAGACGCCGCCCCAGGCGCCCGACGACACCAAGCTGCTGGATTGAGGCTTCGCGACCGGGGGCCCGCGCCGATACGCGGGTCCCGCCTCGCGCCTAGCCCCGCCCATCCGATGCGGTCGGCCGCCACACCAACAGGCGCCGCTCCACCAGCGTGACCCCATAGTCGATCAGGATGACGAAGGCCGACAGCACGAACATGCCGGCGAACACGCCGGCGACGTCGAACACGCCCTCGGCCTGCTGAATGAGATAGCCAAGGCCCGCCGCCGAACCCAGATATTCGCCGACGACCGCGCCGACCACGGCAAAGCCGACCGAGGTGTGCAGCGAGGAGAACATCCAGGACAGCGCCGACGGCCAATAGACGTGCCGCATCAGCTGCCGCTCGCTCATGCCGAGCATGCGGCCATTGTCGAGCACGGTGCGGCTGACTTCCTTGACGCCCTGATAGACGTTGAAGAACACGATGAAGAACACCAGGGTCACGCCGAGCGCGACCTTGGACCAGATGCCGAGCCCCAGCCACAGCGCGAAGATCGGCGCCAGCACCACGCGGGGCAGCGCGTTGACCATCTTGACATAGGGGTCGAATACAGCTGCGACCAGCGGCTGGCGCGCGAACCAGAAGCCGACCAGCACACCACCGGCCGATCCGATCACGAAGGCCAGGATCGATTCCGCCAGCGTGATGCCGAGATGCTTCCAGATCACGCCGGAGGCGAACCATTTCACGATCTGGCTGAAGACGTCGAGCGGGTTGGAGAAGAAGAACGGCGGCAGCAGGATCTTGCCGAACACGGGGACGGTCGACAGCACTTGCCACAGCACGATGCAGACGACCGCGACCAGGACTTGGAGCGCGAACAGCGTCGGACGCGACATCAGACCGCCTCCGCCGCTTGGGTGGATTGCGCGTAGCCCTTCATCACCTCGTCCTTGAGCACGCTCCAGATTTCGCGGTGGAGCGCGTGGAACTCCTTGTCCAGCCGCACCTCGAAGATGTCGCGCGGGCGCGGCAGGCTCACGCGCCAGTCGCCGATGATGCGCGAGGATGGCCCCGCCGACATGATCACGACGCGGTCGGCGAGCGCGATCGCCTCTTCGAGATCATGGGTGACGAACAGCACGGCCTTGCGGTCGGCATTCCAGAGATCGAGCAGCAGATTGCCCATCACCTGGCGGGTCTGTGCATCCAGCGGCCCGAACGGCTCGTCCATCAAGAGGATTTTTGGATCGCGGATCAGCACCTGCGCCAGCGCCACGCGCTTGCGCTGGCCGCCCGAGAGCATGTGCGGATAGCGACCCGCGAACGCGCCAAGGCCGACGGAGGTCAGCCATTTCTGCGCGCGCGGCAGTGCCTCGGCGCGCGGCGTGCCCTTGATCTCCAGCCCGATCGCGACATTGTCGAGCGCGGTCTTCCACGGGAACAGCGCGTCGGCCTGGAACAGGTAGCCGGCATCCCGGTTCAGCCCGGCGAGTGGCCGGTCGAATATCCTGACGCTGCCCGCGGCCGGCTTCAGCAGCCCGGCCGCGACGTTGAGCAGCGTGGACTTCCCACAGCCCGTGGGCCCGACAATGGCGACGAACTCGCCTTGCGCGACCGCAAGATGCGCCTTCTCCACCGCCGTATAGACCCGCCCGTCCCCGAGCCGGAACGCAACCTTGGCATCTTCCAGCGCCACTGCCGTTGGCGTTGACATATGTTCCCTCCGAACTTGGCCCGATGCCTTAGCCGCTCGCGCGGCCAAGTTCAATCAAGGCGCCAAGCGTGCTACGCATGGGTCTTCTCATTCCCTCCCTCCGTGGGCGGGTCAGCAAGGTGAGCCCCTGCCCGATGCTGTCCAGGCCGATGATTGGCTATGCCCACGTCACCAAGAGCTTCGGCTCGCTCAAGGCCGTGGACGATCTGTCGCTCGACATCGCCGAGGGCGAGTTTGTGGCGATCGTCGGCGGCTCGGGCTCCGGCAAGACCACGCTGCTGCGGCTCGCCAACCGGCTGATCGAGGCCGATGGCGGCACCATCACGATCGAAGGCGAGGACGCGCAAAGCGTCGATCCGGTCGCGCTGCGGCGGCGGATCGGCTACGTGTTCCAGAGCGGCGGGCTGTTTCCGCATTTGAGCGTCGCCGACAATATCGGGATCACGCCGAAACTGCTGGGCGAGCCGGCGGCCGATATCGCAGCACGTGTCGACGAGCTGCTGGGTCTCGTGCAGCTCGACCGCAACGCGCATCGCAGCCGTCTGCCGGAGGCGCTCTCCGGCGGCCAGCGCCAGCGCGTCGGCGTGGCGCGGGCACTGGCGGCGAGGCCCCGCATCGTGCTGATGGACGAGCCGTTTGGCGCGCTCGATCCCCTGACCCGCGATGCCCTCGGCGAGGATTATCGTTCGCTGCATCGCAAGCTCGGCCTGACCACCGTGATGATCACCCATGACATGACGGAGGCGATCCTGCTCGCCGACCGCATCGCGGTGATGCACAGCGGACAGCTGCTCGCGCAGGGCACCCCCGCCGCGCTCTCGAAGAGCAGCGACGCTTACGTGCTGGAGCTGCTGCGTACGCCGCGGCGCCAGGTCGAGCGGCTGAACGCGCTGCTGCCACAAAGCGGTGCGGCATGAGCTTCCTCGCCGATCCACGCTGGGGCGAGGCGCTGGCGCATCTGCCCGATTATCTCGGCAATCATGTGCGGGTGAGTCTTGCCGCGCTTGCGCTCGGCCTTGCCGTCAGCCTGCCGCTGGCGATGCTGACGCGCAACCGCCCGGCGCCGCGAGCCATCCTGCTCGCAATCGCCAGCATCGTGCAGACGGTGCCGGGCCTGGCGCTGCTCGCGCTGTTCTATCCGCTGCTGCTGCTGGCCGCCTCGGTGACGCTGGCCTGGTTCGGCGTGTCCTTCTCGGCGTTCGGCTTCCTGCCGGCGATGCTGGCGCTGGCGCTCTATTCGATGCTGCCGGTGTTGCGCAACGGCATCACCGGGCTCAATGGTATCGATCCCGCGCTGATCGAGGCCGCCAAGGGCGTCGGCATGACGGCGCGGCAGTCGCTGGTCATGGTCGAGCTGCCGCTGGCGCTGCCGGTGATGATGGCGGGCATCCGCACCGCCGCGGTGTGGGTGATCGGCACCGCGACGCTGTCGACGCCGATCGGCCAGACCAGCCTCGGCAATTACATCTTCGCCGGGCTTCAAACCCAGAACTGGGTGTTCGTGCTGTTCGGCTGCTTTGCCTCGGCCCTGCTCGCGCTCGCCGTCGATCAGCTGCTCGGCCTGATCGAGAGCGGTCTGCGCCGCCGCGGCCGCGCCCGAACCGCGCTCGGCGCGGCCGGAATCGCAGCGCTGGTCGCCGCAACGCTGGTGCCGACGATGGGGCGCTCGTCGCAGGGCTACGTCGTCGGCGCCAAGACCTTCGCCGAGCAATATGTGCTGTCGGCGTTGATGAGGGACCGCCTCCAGGCCGCCGGTCTGTCCGCAACGGCGCGCTCGGGCCTCGGCTCCAGCGTGATCTTCGGGGCGTTGAAAGCCGGCGACATCGATCTCTATGTCGATTATTCCGGCACGCTCTGGGCCAACCAGCTGCATCGCACCGAGATCAAGCCGCGCGCAGAGCTGTTGACGGATTTGAAGACAAGCCTGGCAAAGGACAACATCACCCTGCTCGGCGAGCTCGGCTTCGAGAATGCCTATGCGCTGGTGCTTCCGAAGAAGCGCGCCGAGGCGCTTCATATCCGCACCATCGCCGATCTCGCCGCACACGCATCGACGCTATCGATTGCCGGCGACTACGAGTTCTTCTCGCGCCCGGAATGGGCGGCGCTGCAAAAGGCCTATGGCCTCTCATTCCGCGCCCAGCGCCAGATGCAGCCCGACTTCATGTATGCAGCGGTTGCGAGCGGCGAAGTCGACGTGATCGCCGGCTACACCAGCGACGGGTTGATCGCAAAGTACGATCTCGTCGCGCTCGACGATCCCAGGCACGCGATCCCGCCCTACGACGCCATCCTGCTGCTGGCCCCGAAACGTGCCGGCGACGAGCGGCTCAAGACAGCGCTGCAGCCACTGCTCGGCAAGATCGACATCGCCACCATGCGCGAGGCGAATCTACGCGCCAGCGGCAACGACGCGAATTCCTCGCCGGATGCGGTGGCGAAATGGCTATGGGAGAAGGTAGGCGGGCGGTAGGCCCGGATTTCGTAGGGTGGGCAAAGGCGCGAAAGCGCCGTGCCCACCGTCTCTCAACACACGCGACGGGATGGTGGGCACGCTTCGCTTTGCCCACCCTACGATCTGACGCCGCTTGGTGAGCACCTCAGGGTGGACGGTCAAAGAGTATCGCTTGCGGCCAAAGCAAGCCGGCTACAGCCCCCTGATCATCCCCGCATTGATCAGCAGGCGGTTCAGCCGCCGCGCTTCAGCGCCGTCCTTGCAGCTGTAGAAAACGCCCTTGCAGCGGAGCATGATCTCCTTCTGCTCGGCGAAGGACGGATCGAGCGGGATGCCGGCGGCCTCCTGGATCACCAGCGGCAGATAAGGACCGTCGATCGTGTCCATCACGGCCTCGCTTCTGACCGGCTCGAAATTGACGGCATCGATCGCATAATAGGTCGCGTAGAGACGCGGATCGTAGGCGTCCAGCTTCTTGCCGAGAGCGCCCTCGTCGAGCCCGGGCTCGAGGATACCCGGCGCAAACTCCGGCTGATGATCGCCATAGCGCACGATCAGGAAGGGCTCGCCCGGGAACGTCTTCTTCAGGCCCGCGACGAACGCCTTGTATTGCTCGGCGCTGATCGCCTGCCGGCGCAGATATTCGTCGATGGAAGCCACATTGCCCGGCGCGCGCCAGTTCGGCAGCAGGTCGGGACGGAAGCGCGTCTCCCAGGGGAAATGATTGGCACCGAGATAGATGAAGGTGAACAGCGGCTTGTTGGGCGGCTGCTGGCCCATCAGCTGGAGCGCCTTGTCGTAGAAGAAGCCGTCAGGCTCGACGTCCTTGGCACCGAGGTCCTTGGCGTCGAGGAAGCGTTCGATGCCGGTCGTTATCTGGAAGCTGCGCGCGGCCATGAAGCCGCCATGGGCGGGATAGAGCGACATCGTGTCGTAGCCGCAACGGCGCAGCGCTAGCGGCAGGCCGCGCTCGACGCGGTTCGAGGCGATGCGCGTCACGAAATAGGCAAAGCGGCCGAACGAGCGCGAGGAGAGGCCTGCGAGCACGTTGTATTCGGTGAACCAGCTCGGCCCGCCATTGCTCTCGGCCAGGAACGTGCGCTGCCTGCCGTCCCAGGATTTGAAGTGGCTGCCATAGCCCTGCGGCACCTTGATGCCCTGGGCGGCGCGGATGTCGAAGCTCGATTCATCATGGATCATGATGATGTTCGGCCGGCGGCCGGCCGGATGGCAGGAATCGACCAGCGGCATGTTGAGCCGCTCGTTGGTCGCGGCGGCCGATTCCATGAAGCCGTATTGCACGAAATCGGAGACGGAGCTGACGCCGGAGCGGAAGAATTTCGACAGATAGCCGTCGTCGTAATAGCCGCGCCAGGCTTCGTCCGGATGATAGAGCGAATAGCCGACCAGCGCGGCAAGGCAGGCCAGCTTGCAGGCGAGCGCCGGCAGACGGCGGATACGGAACGGATCGAGCCACCACAGCGCATACATCAGCGGCAGCGTGACGAAGCCGGCCAGGATCACCGACCAGCGCAAATTCGGGAAGATCGTGAACAGGAACGCGACGGTGTCGCGGTCGATCATCATCAGGTCGATGAAGTTGACCGTCATCTGGACGACGTCGTGCTTGAGCCGCGACAGCAGCACCAGCACCACGACCATGGTCAGCGACAGCGCGCCGGAGAGCGCCGGCCGGCGCAGCAGCGTGATCCAGAAAAAATTGAGGATGCCCCAGGCCAGCGCGAAGGAGAGGCGCGAGCCGAAATCGGTCTCGGTCTGGTACATCAGCGCGAGCGCGGCCAGATGCGGCGCGGCAACCGCGAGCAGCCGCCAGATGCCGAGCGCGGCGACGCTGGCGAGGACGGCGGTGGCGGCAGAAGGACCTGGATTGGGCGCGGACGCCATCGACGACACGCAACAGCTGGTCCGGCGCAATGATACCTAGCCGTCTGGCCGGCCCAAGGCGGGAATAAGGGCGGCTAGGGCGTCCGGCGCAGCCGGAAAGCCTGCACCGTGTCATAAAACTGTAACTGAACGGTCAAGGACAGGCAACGCGCGCCGTGATCCGACCTTCGCTTAATGTTTCGCGGGCGGCGATGGGCCGCAGGCCGGACAGGCTGGACGGCTCGGGTCTTGGGCCGCCACCTGCTCTTCCGGTGCAAGCTGCAGCGCATCAGCACACGGCGGAGGTCGCCGGGGCATGGTCGGGCTTCGACCGCGGGCCGGAGGCCGCGCGGCTTGCGGCCGGGGCGAACTGAGCGTCAGTCACCCCTGCGGCAGCAGCCCGAGCCGCTTGGCGATGATGCGATCGACCGTCCGTTTCGGCAGTACGGCGCCGATCAGATGGCGCAGCGGGTCGGGCGTGATCTGGTAGCGCACCTTGGGGCTTACCGCTGTCAGCGCCTCGAACACGATCTCGGCGATCCGCTCGGCCGGCAGGCCCTTCGCGCCGAGGTCCATCATGAAGGCCATGACCTTGTTCAACGCCGGCAGATAGGGCGAGTTCTGGTAAACGGACAGATCTGTCTGTTCGGCCTTGCTCCAGATCGGCGTCTTCACCGCGCCGGGGGCGACGATGATGACGTCGATGCCGAACAGCATCAATTCGCGGCGCAGGCTTTCCGACAGTCCCTCCACGGCGTGCTTGGAGGCGCAGTAGGGCGCCGACAGCGGATTGCCGTTCTTGCCCGCGACCGAGCTGATCATCACGATCCGCCCCTTCGGCCCCTTCAGCGACGGGTCCGCCCCGAGCAGCGGCCCGAACGCCTGCGTCGCGATCACAGGGCCGATGACGTTGATGTCCATCTGGCGGCGGAAATCATCGGCCGACAATTCGAGCACGGGGCCTGCGACCGCGATGCCGGCATTGTTGACGAGGCCGGCCAGCGTCTCGCCGCCCAGCGCCTCGCGGACTGTTCGCGCGGCAGCAAGGACCGCAGCCTCATCGGTGACGTCGAACAGCAGCGGCGCGAAATTGGCGCCGAGCTCGGCCTTGAGCCTGTCGGCATCGGCCTGCTTGCGGACGCTGCCGAACACGCGAAAGCCGCGCTCAATCAGGAATTTTGCTGTGGCCCAGCCGATGCCGGTGGACGCACCGGTGACGACGACAGATCGCATGATCTTCTCCCCTGAAGTTCACGCGATCATGCCTTGGATTCTTACCCATGTCCCGGACAAGCGCCGAGCCGGGACCCAGGAGCCGCATTGGGCCCCGGATCAGCAGCGCAACACCACAGTGCTGCGCTGCGTCCGGGGCACAACGGCTTAGTTCTTCGACTTGTCGACCAGCGCGCCCTTCTTGATCCAGGGCATCATGTCGCGCAACTTGGCGCCGACCTCCTCGATCGGGTGCTGGGCGAGCTTGGCGCGGGTCGCCTTGAACGAGGTCTGGTTGACCTTGTTCTCGAGCATCCAGTCGCGGGCGAACTTGCCGCCCTGGATGTCGGCGAGAACGCGCTTCATCTCGGCCTTGGTCTCGGCGGTGACGATGCGCGGGCCGGTGACGTACTCGCCATACTCCGCAGTGTTGGAGATCGAGTAGTTCATGTTGGCGATGCCGCCTTCATAGATCAGGTCGACGATCAGCTTCACTTCGTGCAGGCACTCGAAATAGGCCATCTCCGGCGCGTAGCCGGCTTCGACCAGGGTCTCGTAGCCGCCCTTGATCAGCTCGACCAGGCCGCCGCAGAGCACGACCTGCTCGCCGAAAAGATCGGTCTCGCACTCTTCCTTGAAGGTGGTCTCGATGATGCCGGCGCGGCCACCGCCGACAGCCGAAGCATAGGACAGGCCGAGGTCATGGGCGTTGCCCGAGACGTCCTTGGCGATCGCGATCAGGCAGGGCACGCCGCCGCCGCGCTGATACTCCGAGCGCACGGTGTGGCCGGGGCCCTTCGGCGCGATCATGAGCACGTCGAGATCGGCGCGCGGGTCGAGCAGGTTGAAGTGGACGTTGAGGCCGTGCGCGAACACCAGGGCGGCGCCCTTCTTCATGTTGTCGTGCAGGTGCTCGCGGTAGATGTCGCCCTGGAGCTCGTCCGGGGTCAGCATCATGACGAGGTCGGCCCATTTGGCGGCTTCGGCGACTTCCATCACCTTGAAGCCGGCGGCTTCCGCCTTCTTGACCGAGCCCGAGTCCTTGCGCAGCGCAATGGCGACGTCCTTGACGCCGGAATCCTTCAGGTTGAGCGCATGGGCGTGGCCCTGGCTGCCATAGCCGACGATGGCGACCTTCTTGCCCTTGATCAGGTTCAGGTCGGCGTCGCGATCGTAATAAACACGCATGGGTCGTTTCCTCGTTCAGGTGGCCAGAATCGGCCGTTGGTCAGGTCTTGGCAGTGAAATTTGCGGATTTCGGGGGCTGTCTAGAGCATTTTCAGCCCCCTGGGAAACCCGTTTCTGCATGGAAAACTGCGGCATCATGCATCCATGAAGACGGGGTAGAGGGAGACCAGCAGCAGGATCGCCATCAGGATATTGAAGGCGCGGACCAGCCGCTCGGAGGTCAGGACCGGCCGCAACGCGGTACCGAACAGCGCCCAGACCACGCACGACACTGACCCCACCAGCAGGCTGATCAGGGTCTGGATCGCGATGTTGAGCGGGAATTGGGCGATGGCCGCAAAGGCGGTGATGGTGCCGATCACGATCACCCAGCCCTTGGCATTGATCCACTGGAACATGGCTGCGCCCCAGAAGGTCATCGGACGGCGACCATCACCTTCACCCGGCTTGGTCGGGCCGGACATGGCGATCACGGCAGCAAGATAAACGAGATAGGCCGCACCGGCATATTTCAGGAGAGTCTGGAGGATCGGGTAGGCCAGGAACACCGAGCCGAGCCCGAGGCCGACGGCGGCGATCATGAAGGCGAAGCCGATGACGACGCCGACAATGTGGGGGATGGTGCGGCGGAAACCGTAGGTCAGGCCCGAAGACAGCAGCATGATGTTGTTCGGCCCGGGCGTGAAATACATCACGACCATGAAGATCAGGAAGGCGTAGAATAGCGACTGGGACATGCTCACCTCACGCCGTCTTCGGCAGCGGTTCTTCGGGTAACGCCTTGGGCCGCTTCGCCAGCACCATCACCGCGATACCGCCGATCACGGTCAGCATGCCAGCCAGCCGCAGGGGTCCGAACCGCTCGCCGAACACGATGCTGGAGGCGGCCGAGCCGACGAACGGCACCAGCAGCGCGAACGGCACCACTTGCGCAGCGGGATAGTCGCGCAGCAGCCGGCCCCAGAGCCAATAGGCGATGCTGGTCGAGATGGCGCCGATCACCAGCAGGCAGATCAAGCCGGTCAGCGACATGTGGATCAGCGACTCGAAGGTCGGCATTGGCCCGTTGACGACCAGTGCAAGCGCAAACAGCGGCAACGCGGCGGTGAGGCAGAGCCAGGCGAACAAATCGAACATCGGCGCGCCGCGGGCGCCGCGCAGCAGGAGATTGCCGACGGCAAAGCAGATCGGAGCGATCATCAGCACCGCAAATGCAGCGGCACTGAAATCATAACCAACCGTGCCGCAGATCATGAGCAGGCCGATCGCCGCGACGACGATGCCGAGCGTCTGGACCGGCGTCGGCCGTTCGCCGAAGGCGATCGCGGCAAATCCGATGGTGAACAGGGCCTGGCTCTGCACCACGACGCTGGTCAGTCCCACGGGCACGCCATGGGCGATACCATAGGCCTGGCTCAGGAATTGACCGAGGAACAACGTGAAGCTGATCGCGATCAGAAGCGACCATGCGACTTTCGGCTTGGGGATGAACAGGCACGGCAGCGCGGCGATGGAAAAGCGCATCGCGGTCATCAGTTCCGGCGAAAACTCGTCGAGCGCGATCCGGCTTGCCACGAAGGCAAGCCCCCAGATGATCGCCACCAGGATGGCGATGAGGATATCGGCCGGCTTCATTGTTGTTCTCGGTTCTGCCCTGTCGTGCAGCCCTGTTGTTGTCGTCTAGCCTTGCTCGCCGGCTCTTGGTTTGCGCAGCCGATACGTGCCGTGCATCGGTGCGTGGTAATCGGCCGAGACCAGCGTGAAACCGACGTCGGTCAGCATCCGCTCCATCACCCAGCCGAAGGTGGAATATTCGTCGCGCATATGCATCACCACGCCCTCGCGCGAAAAATCGTGGTTCTTGATGTGGTAGTCGGCCCATTGCTCCACGTCGCGCTCGATCGCGTCGGGCATGGAGGCATAGACGATATCGCGCAGATAAAAGCTCGCGCCCGGCTTGAGCGCGCGAAAAATTCGCGACATCGCGACCGCCTTCCAGAAATCCGGCAAATGGTGCAGCGTGAATTCGCTGACGATCAGATCGTAGGATTCCGGCCGATAGGCGAAGCTGAGCAGGCCGGCGGACTGGGTGCGCACGGGCGCCTTGCGATCACGCGCGTAGATCTCGGCAAGCGCCAGCATCGCCGGCGAGATGTCGATGGCGTCGACCTCGGCACCCAGCAGCGCGGCTTCGGTCGCCAGCACGCCGTTGCCGCAGCCGATGTCGGCGATGCGCCAGCCGCGCTGGACTCCCAGCATTTTCAGCGCGGCGCGCGCCCGCAGATCGGCATCGTCGTGGGCGTCGTAGATCGAGGCCACCGCGGGCTCGATCCCCATCCGGTTCCGCTCGTTATAGTACCAGTCGCGCGCCAGCATGGTTCACATCCCTTCGGGCCCGCGGCCGATCGCGGCAACACCGGTGCGCGACACCTCGACGAGGCCGAGCGGGCGCATCAGGTCGATATATTGATTGATCTTGTCCGTATTGCCTGTGATCTCGAACACAAAGCTCTCGGTCGTTGCGTCGATCACGCGGGCGCGGAACGCATCCGCGAGCCTGAGCGCCTCGACCCGGTGCTCGCCCTGCCCGCGCACCTTCACCATCGCCAGCTCCCGCTCGATCGAGCGCCGGGTCTGGGTCATGTCGACGACCTGGTAGACCGGAATCATGCGGTCGAGCTGGTTCTTGATCTGCGCGATCACCATCGGCGTGCCCGTGGTGACGATGGTGATGCGCGACAGGTGCTTCTGGGCCTCGGTTTCGGAGACCGTAAGGCTTTCGATGTTGTAGCCGCGGCCCGAAAACAGGCCGATGACGCGCGCGAGCACGCCCGGCTCGTTCTGCACGAGCACGGCAAGCGTGTGCGTCTCATTCGGATCGTGGCGCTCTTCGATGAAGTAGGCGGATGCGGGCTGGTTCATTGTCGTCCCCTCAAAATGTCTCGCGTCACACCAGCGCCTTGCCGCCGGCGAAAGCCTTGGCGGTGGCCTCGTCGTTGGCCTGCTCCGGCAACAGCATCTCGTTGTGCGCCTTGCCGGACGGAATCATCGGGAAGCAGTTTTCCAGCGACGCGACGCGGCAGTCGAACAGCACCGGGCGCTTGACCGAGATCATCTCCTGGATGGCACCGTCGAGATCGCCGGGCTTGTGCACCTGGAAGCCGACGCCGCCGTAGGCTTCGGCGAGCTTGACGAAGTCCGGCATCGCCTCCGAGTAGGAATGCGACAGCCGGTTGCCATGGAGCAGCTGCTGCCACTGCCGCACCATGCCCATGTACTGGTTGTTCAGGATGAAGATCTTGATCGGCAGCTCGTACTGAACCGCCGTCGACATCTCCTGCATCGTCATCTGCACCGACGCATCGCCCGCGATGTCGATGACCAGGCTGTCGGGATGGGCAACCTGCACGCCGACCGCGGCCGGCAGGCCATACCCCATGGTGCCGAGACCGCCTGACGTCATCCAGCGATGCGGCTCCTCGAAGCCGAAGAACTGCGCCGCCCACATCTGGTGCTGGCCCACTTCCGTCGTGATGTAGGTATCCTTGCCGCGCGTCGCCTCGAACAGGCTCTGGATCGCGTGCTGCGGCAGGATGATGTCGTTGCTCTTCTTGTAATAGAGCGAGTTGCGGGCGCGCCACTGCGCGATCTGCTGCCACCACGCCTTGATGTCGGGCTTCTTCGCCTCCGCCTTGAACACCTGGAGGATGTCGCCGAGGATGTTGCCGCAATCGCCGATGATCGGCACGTCGACGCGGATGTTCTTGTTGATCGAGGACGGGTCGATGTCGATGTGGATCTTCTTCGAGCCCGGCGAGAACGCGTCGACGCGGCCGGTGATGCGGTCGTCGAAACGCGCGCCGACGCACAGCATGACGTCGCAATCATGCATCGTCATGTTGGCTTCGTAGGTGCCGTGCATGCCGAGCATGCCGAGCCAGTTCTTGCCCGACGCAGGGTATGCGCCGAGACCCATCAGCGTCGAGGTGATCGGAAAGCCGGTGACCTCGACCAGCTCGCGCAGCAGCCTGGTCGCCTCGGGGCCGGAATTGATGACGCCGCCGCCGCTGTAGATCACGGGGCGCTTGGCATGGGCGAGCAGCGCCACGGCCTTGCGAATCTGCGTCGCATCGCCCTTGACGCGCGGCGCGTAGGAGCGGTGCACGTCGGACTTGCGCGGCGGATGATAGGTGCCGGTCGCGAACTGCACGTCCTTGGGAACGTCGACTAAGACGGGGCCGGGACGGCCCGTGGTCGCAACGTAGAACGCCTCGTGCAGCACTTTTGCGAGATCGTTGACGTCGCGCACCAGCCAATTGTGCTTGGTGCAGGGACGCGTGATGCCGACGGTGTCGCATTCCTGGAACGCGTCGTTGCCGATCAGATGCGTCGGCACCTGGCCGGAGATGCAGACCAGCGGGATCGAGTCCATCAGCGCGTCGGTGAGCGGCGTCACCATGTTGGTGGCGCCGGGGCCGGAGGTCACCAGCGCAACGCCCGGCTTGCCGGTCGAGCGCGCATAACCTTCGGCGGCATGGCCCGCGCCCTGCTCGTGACGGACCAGGATGTGCTGGACCTCGCTCTGCTGGAAGATCTCGTCGTAGATCGGAAGCACCGCGCCGCCGGGATAGCCGAAAATGTCGGTCACGCCGTGATCGATGAGCGCGCGGACGATCATCGCGGCGCCGGTCATCTGGTTCGGATCGTGGCTCTTGTCGCTCATTGGCTTGCTCCGGATGCGCTGTTGTCAGCGGCTTCGTTCGTGTCGGGTTCGGGAAATAAAAAAGGCCCCGAAGAGGGCCCATGCACACCGCCTGTCATGTGGATGGCAGCTAGCCACCCCCGGCGGTGTGCCTGGGTACGACGGCGATAAGGAGTTTGGTAATAATGTTACGCATGGCAGGTGCCCGGCTTCCCAAAGGTTGCGCGAAACATAGCGGCCAAAGCCTGGATGTCAAGGCGATGCGGCCGTTCCCGCGCGATTTTGCAAGTGTAGCGGTGTTCCCCGGGTTCGGCGAGAGGTAAATTCGGGAACCCGGACAGAAAAGCGCCTCAGGCGGGGTCGCGGGCCGCGTTCACGATAGCGACGAGCCATCCCCTCGCCTCCCCGGGCTTCACCCATTCGAACTCAGGCAATTGGTGCCGGAACCAGGTGAATTGCCGCTTGGCATAGTGGCGGGTGTCGGCGCGGCCGATTCCTGCGGCGTCCTCCAGGCTGAGCTCGCCGCGCAGATGCCGCATCAGGGCCGGCACGCCATGAGCCTTCATCGCCGGCAGCAGCGGATCGAGATGCCTGGCGGCGAGCCGCTCGACCTCCCTCAGCGCGCCGGCGCCCAGCATGGCGTCGAAGCGGGCATCGATGCGGGCATAAAGCTCGTCCCGTTCGGGCGCGAGAAACACCGCGCGAAAACTGTCCTTCGCCAGCAGCGGAGGCTGGCCCTCCCGGTGCCAGTCGAGCAGCGAACGGCCGGTCGCCTCGACCACCTCGAGCGCACGCGCGATCCGGGTGCGGTCACGCAGGTTCAATCGCCCGGCCGCGCTGGGATCACGACGCGCCAGTTCCGCATGCAGCGCCTCCGCACCGTTGCGTTCCAGCCGCGCGCGCACGTCCTCGCGTATCTCGGCAGGAATTGGCGGCACCACGGAGAGCCCCGCCGTCAGCGCCTTGAAATAAAGCCCGGTGCCGCCGATGAAGATCGGCAGACGGCCTTCCGCTTTCGCCTCGTCGAGCGCCTTGGCGGCATCACTCACCCAGGCGCCGGCCGAAAAATTCACGGCTGCATCGATGTGACCGTACAGGCGATGCGGCGCGCGCGCTTCCTCGAATTGTGTGGGACGCGCCGTGATGATGCGGAGGTCGCGATAGACCTGCATGGAATCGGCATTGATGACGACCCCGCCCGTGCTGAGGGCAAGCTCCAGCGCCAGCGCCGACTTGCCGCTGGCGGTCGGGCCTGCGATAAGCACGGCCTTGCCAACATGGCTTCTGCTGACTTGCCCCTCGCTCACGAAAACCTCAAATGTCCCTCGTCGCCACGCTGATCTGCAACCCCGACAATCCCGCGCTCGACTCGACCATCGTCGATGGCGCCCGCGCCGTGCTGCCCCAGCCGGCGCCCGCGCACTGGCTGTTCGACGGGGTTGCAGTCGACATTCCCTTCGGCGCCGACAGTAACCTCGAAGGCGACCGTCACGCCATCGAGGAGCGGCTCCGTGAGCTTCGCGGCGACCTGCCCGTCGACATCGTCGTGCAGCCAGTCGGCGCCCGGCGCAAGAAGCTTTTTCTCGCCGACATGGATTCCACCATGATCGGCCAGGAATGCATCGACGAGCTCGCCGATCTCGTCGGGATGAAGGCCCACGTCGCCGCCATCACCGAACGCGCCATGCGCGGCGAGATCGAGTTCGAGCCGGCGCTGCGCGAGCGCGTGGCGCTGCTGAAGGACCTGCCCGCCGGCGTGGTCGACGAGGTGCTGGCCAAGCGCATCACGCTGACCCCGGGCGGCCGTGAGCTGGTCGCGACCATGCGCGCCCACGGCGCCTATACCTGCCTCGTCTCCGGCGGCTTCACGCTGTTCACGACCGCAGTCGCCGCCAAGATCGGCTTCCAGGAGAACCGCGCCAACGAGCTCGTCGTGCGCGACGGCAAGTTCACCGGCGAGGTGAAGGAGCCGATTCTGGGCCGCGCGGCAAAGCTCGCGACGCTGGTGGATCTGATGGAGTCGTTCGATCTCGACGACATCGACTCGGTCGTGGTCGGCGACGGCGCCAATGATCTCGCCATGATCCAGGCCGCGGGGCTCGGCGTCGCCTATCACGCCAAGCCGGCCGTGGCGGCTGCGGCTGCGGCCCGGATCGACCACGGCGATCTCACCGCGCTGCTGTATGCGCAGGGGTATCGGCGGGACGAGTTCGTGGAGGGGTAGCCTTTCTCGCGGCGCACTCCGCACCCGTAGCAACCATTAAAGCACGCCCGATTTCCGCGAGCATGACGCCGTGCTTGCGGCCGTC
>NZ_LBJV01000046.1:0-70501 GCF_028128855.1 Bradyrhizobium sp. CCBAU 11430 | reverse complement strand
CGCCGCTGGGATGTGCACTGGAGCATCGCAATGTGCGCCACACTCCGTTCTCGTGCCCCGGACGCAGCGCAGCGTCATCCCGGCGATGCGAAGCATCGTCCGGGTGGACGGTGCGCTGCAGAGCCGGGGCCCACCTCGCCGCGTGCCGAGCCGCCCCTGGATCCCGGCTCTGCGCAGCGTCACTGCGTGCCGCAACGCGTCCGGGACACGAGAGAGCGAGGTTGTCGCCCTGTTGCGTCACTGCGATGACGCGAACGGACTACACGTGCTGGCCGCCGTTGATGTGGATCTCGGCGCCGTTGACGTAGGACGAGGTGTCCGTGCACAGCACGTAGATGATCTTGGCCACTTCGTCGGGCGTGCCGAGCCGGTGCATCGGGATCTGTTGCTCGACGATCTTCTCGGTGCCGGGCGACAGGATCGAGGTGTCGATCTCGCCCGGTGCGATCGCGTTGACGCGGACGCCGACGCGGCCGAAATCGGAGGCCATCTCGCGCGTCAGCGATGCGAGCGCGGCCTTCGACGTGGCGTAGGCGGCGCCCGCAAACGGGTGCACGCGCGAGCCCGCGATCGAGGTGACGTTCACGACCGAGCCCTTGGCCGCCTTCAATTCCTCGATCAGCCCGCGCGCCATCATGATCGGCGCGAAGAAGTTGACATGGAAGACGTGCGTCCAGGTGTCGAGATCGGTGTCGACCGAGCCGAGCCTGGAGCCGCCCGCGCCCTTCGGCGAGATCGCGGCATTGTTGACCAGCGCATGCAGCGTGCCGCCTTCGAGCCGGTTGCGGATGTCGGAAATCGCGCGCGTGGTATCCGCGGGGTCGGCGAGGTCGACCTGGATGTGGTCCTCGGGCCCCGCGTCCCACGGGCAGTCCTCCGGAAACGGATGCCGCGAGCAGGTGATGACGCGCCAGCCCGCCGAGGAGAAGCGGATCACGGTGGCGTGGCCGATGCCGCGGCTGGCTCCGGTCAGGAGCAGTGTGCGGCGCGGCGCATTGGACGAATGCGGCATGGACATCTTTCAGGTCGGCCTAAAGCTTAGGGGTACATCCGCGTCTTGGACCACTTCTGGCCCGCCGCGTCACGGCGAAATTCGATGCGGTCGTGCAAGCGGAACGGGCGGTCGTGCCAGAACTCGATCCGCGAGGGCGTGATGCGCCAGCCGCTCCAGCCCGGCGGCCGCGGCACTTCGCCGATGACGTATCTGGCCGCGACCTTCGCGATCGCCTGCTCGAAGGCGAAGCGGCTTTCCAGCTCCTGCGACTGCTTGCTCGCCCAGGCGCCGATCTGGGCCTGCTTGGGCCGGGTGGCGAAATAGGCGTCGGCCTCGGCCTCGGTCACCGGCGTCACGTTGCCGCGGATGCGGACCTGACGGCGCAGCGACTTCCAGTGAAAAAGTAACGCTGCCTTAGGATTTGCGGCGAGTTCGCGGCCCTTCTGGCTGGCGATGTGGCTGTAGAAGACAAAACCCTCGGTATCGAAGCCTTTCATCAGCACCATGCGCACGTCAGGCAAGCCGTCGGGGTCGACGGTTGCGAGCGCCATGGCGTTCGGATCGTTCGGCTCGCTCTTGATCGCCTCGTTCAGCCAGGCCTCGAACAATGCAAATGGCTCGTCGGCGGCGGTGAAATCACCGGATGTTAAGGGTGTCTGGTGTTTCATCGAGGTCGTGTCGGTCATGTCTGGAGTCCGAGTTGCGTCCCGCGGCCCAAAACGCGTTGTCGTCCGCTACCGCCCTATATAGGGCATGGGGACGCGTTGGCCTATCGGCGATCCGGCCGTCCGGCTTTGTCATGACGATCATTCTCATCGGGCTCGGTGCCGGAGGATGCAGCTTTTCCCGCAATGACAAGAGTGCCTACGCCAAGGCCGACGACAGCGACCTCACCGGTTCGATCGCGCGGCCGGCGAAGGACGCCCCGCCGACCGAGACCGATCTCGCCTTCGCCCGCAACGCCGCCTCCGACGTCCTCAGCAAGGGCGACAGGGATTCCAGCCAGCATTGGGAGAATCCGGAGACCGGCGCGCGCGGTTCGGTGACGCCGATCGCGCAGTCCTATGCCGCCGAGGACGGCCGCAAATGCCGCGATTTCCTGGCGAGCTACGTCAACGGGGCGACCGAAAGCTGGCTCCAGGGCGCCGGCTGCCAAAGCACCCGTGGCCGTTGGGAGATTCATACGCTAAAGCCGTGGCGGAGCTAGGATTCGGCGCGCGCCCCTAGTTGCAAAAATGCCACTCTCTCCCCACATGGATTGCAGGTGGGGCGGGGAGCCCTTTGAACAATTCGATTTCTTGAAGGAGACGTGACGGATGCGCGACCCCTATGAGGTCTTGGGGGTGCCGCGGAGCGCCAGCGCTGCCGCGATCAAAAGCGCCTATCGCAAGCTTGCCAAGAAGCATCATCCCGACAGCAACAAGGACGACCCCAAGGCCGCCGAACGCTTCTCCGAGATCAACTCGGCGAACGAGATCATCGGCGACGAGGACAAGCGCAAGCAGTTCGACCGCGGCGAGATCGACGCCGACGGCAAGCCGCGCTTCCAGGGTTTTCCGGGCGGTGGCGGGCCGCGCGGCCGCGCCGGCCCCGGCGGGTTCGAAAGCTATACGTTCCGCTCCGGCGGCGGCCCCGGCCAGGGCGGCGGCGCGTTCGAGGATATCCTCAACAGCATGTTCGGCGGCGGGATGCGCGGCGCCCGGCCTGGGGCCGGCGGCGCCGGGCAGTTCGAATTCGACACCGGCGGCGTCGGGCTCGATCTCGACGTGAATGTCGCCATGTCCGTCTCGCTGGAAGAGTCGGTCAAGGGCGGCGAGAAGCGCGTCCGGCTGCCGACAGGCAAGGAGCTCAACGTCAAGATTCCGGCCGGCGTCACTGAGGGCCAGCAGATCCGGCTCCGGGGACAGGGCGAGTCCGCGCAGGGCCATCCGCCTGGCGATCTCCTGATCACCATCAACATCGCGCCGCACGCCCACTTCAAGGTCGAGGGCGCCGACTTGCGGATCGATCTGCCGGTGACGCTCTACGAGGCGGTGCTCGGAGCCAAGGTCCGCGTGCCCACCCTCGGCAATGCCGTGGAGCTTTCGGTTCCGAAAAATACCTCCAGTGGCCGGACCTTCCGCCTCAAAGGTAAGGGATTGCCGAAATCTGGCGGAACCGGGGATCTCTTCGTCACCATCAGGATTATGCTACCGGACGGGAACGACGCCGAGCTTGAAGCATTGATGGAGAAGTGGCGGGACCAACACCCCTACAATCCACGTAGCGGGCTCGGCTAGGGCGCTAGCCGAGTCATCCCGACGATCGGAGCATTCTCTTCCCAAAAGGATGATGCTCAACATACGCCTGAAGCGCGGCTCGCGCTTCGACGCTGACGTTCGAGACGTGTCGGTTGCCCGGCGGGGCAGCCGATAAAAAGGTGCGGCCTCGAGAGGGGGACCAGCGCGGTACCAAAAACCCCAATCGAGGCCGCCCGCGTCGATCGGCGGATCGAACGCTGCTCATTTTCGCGTGATCATCCGGTGCGATAATGAGACGCGCCGATGTCTTCATTCCAAATTTTCAATGACGGAATCTAGGCACCGCCCTCGAGCGGCTGTCTAGGTGCCGTTTTTCTCGGCCTGATCATACACCGCCTGCGCCACTCGGGTCAGCCGGTCGCGATCACCGCCGCCGCTGACGACGTAGCCGACGCCGCGCTCGGCCCAGAACAACGCGCCGTCCTTGTCCGTTTTGGCGTAGCGCATTTGCGTCGCACCATTCTCGGTCTTGGCGGTGTAGATCGTGTAGCGCTCGCCCGAGGCGCCCTCATACATCAGGAACGAGGCCGGACCGTTCGGTCCCGGCAACAGCCGGCCGCCGACGAGCTTCAGCCCGCTCGCCTCCAGGTTCGGCGCGAACACGGTCCAGCCGCAGCGCCGGGTCAGCCAGGCCTGCAGGTGGTCGCGCTCATTGCCGCCGACCTCGACGGGGTGGCGGACCTCCACGACATAGAGGCGGTGGGCGTCGAGCGCGTCCGCCGTAAAGCTTCGGAAGGTGGAGGGGGCATTGGCGGCGCCATGCCCGACCCAGCCGGCGGCGCCGCCGGCGACGAAGGCGACCAGCACCGCCGCCGCGGCGCCATAGAGCCATTGCCGCGGGCGGCGTTCCAGCCGCTCGAGCTCCAGCCGGGCCGGCACCGGCTCCTGGGCGACGGCATCGTAGCGGGCGTGCAGCATCTCCGCCATGGCGCGCCAGGACTGCACGCGCTCGGCCTCTTCAGGATGGGCGGCGAGCCAGGCCTCGACGTCGGCGCGGCGCTCGGCCGGCAGCTCGCCGTCGACATAGGCGTGCAGTTCGTCCTCGGTCACTGGGATATTGCGGTCGTTCATATCAATCGTCTCTGGCTCTGTGGCCTTAAATGTCGTTCAAAGCTCGACTTCGCGTAGCTCATCTTCATGCTGCTGGCGGACGACACGCGATGCATCAACCCTGCCATCATTTCACCCGCCTGAGCGTCGGGCGCTCGCCCTCCAGCGAGGCCTTGACGTGGGCGCGGGCACGGGCGAGGCGCGACATCACGGTGCCGATCGGCACGCCCTGGATGTCGGCGACCTCGCGGTAGCTCATGCCTTCCAGCATCACGAGGAGCAACACCGAGCGTTGCTCCTCGACGAGCGTCGCCAGCGCCCTCTCGATGTCGCGTCCTTCGGCTTCGGTGCCGCTGGCATCCGGGTTGTTCTCCGTCAGCTGCATGAACTGCGGCCGCCTCGCCAGCGAGCGCCGCCGGTTCTTGTTGAGGTTGGTCAGGATCGTGTAGAGCCAGCTCCTGACGTCGCCTCCGAGAAACAATCGCTCCGAACGCAGTGCTCGCACCAGCGTGTCCTGCACCAGATCGTCGGCCGCGTCCGCGTCGCGCGTGAGCGCGCGGGCGTAGCGGCGCAACGCCGGGATCATGGCTTCCACACTCTGGCGAAACGCACTCATTGCGGTCTTGACGTCCTGGTATCAGGCGCGAGCGCCTATAGCGATCATAACACCCGAACGGAACGGCTATTCCGGCGCTCGAAACAGCGTTAACGCGGCGTATTAGGGCTGTACCGCAGGGGAGGGCTGGTGTACCTCCAGACCTCACCAAGAGTTCGACGGGACGTTCAAAAATGGCGCAGAATTCGGGTCTGATGCAAGGAAAGCGCGGAGTGGTCCTCGGCGTTGCCAACAACCGCTCGATCGCCTGGGGCATCGCCAAGGCATGCCACGCCGCCGGCGCCGAGCTCGCCTTTACCTATCAGGGCGATGCGCTGAAGAAGCGCGTCGAGCCGCTCGCCGCCGAGATCGATGGTCTCGTGCTCGGCCATTGCGACGTCACGGATGCCGCGACCATCGATGCCGCGTTCGCGGTCCTGAAGGAGAAATGGGGCAAGATCGACTTCCTGGTGCACGCGATCGCCTATGGCGAGCAGCTCGACGGCCGCTACGTCGACACCACGCAGGAGAATTTCTCCAAGTCGATGCTGATCTCCTGCTACTCGTTCACGGCCGTGGCGCAGCGCGCCGAGAAGCTGATGACCGACGGCGGCTCGCTGATCACGCTCAGCTATTACGGCGCCGAGAAGTGGATGCCGCATTACAACGTGATGGGCGTCGCCAAGGCGGCGCTGGAGGCCAGCGTGCGCTATCTCGCCGCCGACCTCGGCGAGAAGAACATCCGCGTCAATGCGATCTCGGCAGGTCCGATCAAGACGCTCGCGGCGTCCGGCATCGGCGACTTCCGCTATATCCTGAAGTGGAACGAGGCCAACGCGCCGATGCGGCGCAACGTGTCGACCGAGGACGTCGGCGGCAGTGCGTTGTATTTCCTCTCCGACCTCTCGCGCGGCGTCACCGGCGAAGTGCATCACGTCGATTCCGGCTATCACGTGCTCGGCATGAAGCGCCCGGACGCGCCGGACATCTCGTTCGGCGGCAAGGACTAGCCTCAAATCCGGAATGCCCGTGCCCACGATCTATTACCTTCGCCATGGTGAGACCGAGTGGAATGCGCTCGGGAGGCTTCAGGGCACCAAGGACGTTCCGCTGAACGCGCGTGGACGCGGTCAGGCCGTGCAGGCCGGCAGCATTCTCGCCGATCTGTTCAAGCGCGAGGGCCGCGACAAGGCGGCGTTACCCTATGTGTCGAGCCCGCTCGGCCGTGCGCGCCAGACCATGGAACTCGCGCGCGCCAAGTTAGAGCTGCCGGTGGCGGATTACGCGCTCGACGATCGCCTGCGCGAGATCGGCTATGGCGTCTGGGAAGGTCTGACGTTGGCCGAGAGCGAGGCGAAGGATCCCGGCGTCTATGCCAGACGCCTCGCCGACAAATGGACGGTCGGCCCCGATGGCGGGGAGACCTATGCCGACGTGCAAGTCCGCGTTCGCGCCTGGTACGACCAGCTGCGGACCGACATCGTCGCGGTCGCCCATGGCGGGACCTGCCGGGCCCTGATGGTGTCGCTCGGCCTGGAGACCCCCGTCAGTGCCGCCGAGCTCTATATCGAGCAGGGCGCCGTCTACGTGTTCCGCGACGGCCGGCTGGAGAAGCATAGCTAACGGTGCCGCCGCAATCTCCGCCGTCATGCCCGGGCTTGTCCCGGGCATCCACGGACTTTCGCGCTCGCGGCAGCTAGAACGTGGATGGCCGGGCTAAACAACAAGCCCGGCCATGACGAATGTGGTACGCATTTGACCCTCCATCGAGGGCGCGTTACCACACGCCGGAACCGAGCCAGCGAGCAGCGATGTCCTTCAATACCTTCGGCCACATGTTCCGCGTCACCACTTTCGGCGAGAGCCATGGGGTGGCAATCGGCTGCGTGGTCGACGGCTGTCCGCCCATGATCCCGCTCACCGAGGCCGACATCCAGCAGGACCTCGATCGCCGCCGGCCGGGCCAGTCGCGCTTCACCACCCAGCGCCAGGAGCCGGACCAGGTCAAGATCCTCTCCGGCGTGATGACGCATCCGGAGACCGGCGTGCAGGTGACGACCGGCACGCCGATCGGGCTCCTGATCGAGAACACCGACCAGCGCTCCAAGGACTATTCCGAGATCAAGGACAAGTTTCGGCCCGGTCACGCCGACTTCACCTATGAGGCCAAATACGGCCTGCGCGATTATCGCGGCGGCGGCCGCTCCTCGGCGCGCGAGACCGCGACGCGCGTTGCCGCCGGTGCCATCGCGCGCAAGGTGCTGCCCGACGTGAAGGTGCGCGGCGCGCTGGTGCAGATCGGCCCGCACAAGATCGACCGTGCGAAGTGGGACTGGGACGAGATCGCCAAAAATCCGTTCTTCTGCCCGGACAAGGACAAGGCCGCGTTCTTCGAGACCTATCTCGACGGCATCCGCAAGAACGGCTCCTCGATCGGCGCGGTGATCGAGGTGGTCGCCGAAGGCGTGCCGGCCGGCCTTGGCGCGCCGATCTACGCCAAGCTCGATTCCGATCTGGCGGGCGCGATGATGACCATCAACGCGGTGAAGGGTGTCGAGATCGGCGCCGGTTTCGGCGCCGCCGAGCTCACCGGCGAGGAGAATGCCGACGAGATGCGCACCGGCAATGACGGCACGCGCTTTTTGTCCAACCATGCCGGCGGCGTGCTGGGCGGCATATCCACGGGGCAGCCGGTGGTGGTGCGTTTCGCGGTGAAGCCGACCTCCTCGATCCTGCAGCCGCGCCGGACCGTCGATCGCAAGGGCGCGGACACCGAAATCTTCACCAAGGGCCGCCACGACCCCTGCGTCGGCATCCGCGCCGTCCCCGTCGGCGAAGCCATGATGGCCTGCGTGCTCGCCGACCACTTTTTGCGCGATCGCGGGCAGGTGGGGCGTTGATGTCGCGGTACTAGCCCACCGCGCAGCTTGACGGCGCTACAACTTCGTCCGCAAATGCGGGCATGCAAAGCTCCGAGCTCCAGCGCATCACCAACTGGCTGATCGACGGCGCGCGGTCGTCAGGCACCCCGGCCGAGATGATCGCGGACGTCTGCGAGCATCTGGTCGAAGCCGGCCTGCCAATCTGGCGGTTCGGCATCTTCATCCGCACGCTGCATCCGGAGATCTTCGGCCGCAACTTCATCTGGCGGCAGGGCGAGGAGGTCGAGATCGGCACCGTCGATTTCGAGATCCTCGACACGCCCGAATTCGCCGCGAGCCCGCTCCGCATCGTGTTCGAGCAGGGGATCGAGGTCAGGGGGCGCATCGGCGATCCCGACAACAAGCGGTTTCCGATCCTCGACGACCTGCGCGCCCAAGGAGCGACCGACTACATCGCGGTGCCGATGCCGTTTCTCGACGGCTCGGTCCACGCGACGAGCTGGGTGACACGGCATCCCGGCGGCTTCACTGACGACCACATCGCGGCGATCCGCTCTATCGTGACGCCGCTGGCGCGCGTCAGCGAGATCATCAGCCTGCGCCGCACCGCCGAGATGCTGCTCGACACCTATGTCGGCAACCGCGCCGGCGCGCGCATCCTCGGCGGCCAGATCCGCCGCGGTCACAACGACACCATGCAGGCCGCGATCTGGCTGTCGGATCTGCGCGGCTTCACCGCGCTGTCGGACCGGCTGCCGGCCGAGACCGTGGTCGAGATCCTCAATCACTATTTCGACTGTCAGGTCACTGCGATCCGCGGCCATGGCGGCGAAGTGCTGAAATTCATGGGCGACGGCCTGCTCGCTGTGTTCCCGATCGACGAATATGTCGGCGATGCCGCCCATGTCTGCACGCGCGTGCTGGAAGCGGCGCGCGAGTCCCGCGCCAGCGTCGAGGCGCTGGCCTTTCCGGTTGGCGAGGCCGTCGAGCGCTTCCGCTTCGGCGTCGCGCTGCACGTCGGCAACATCCTCTACGGCAATATCGGCGGCGGCAACCGCCTCGACTTCACCTGCATTGGTCCCGCCGTGAACCTTGCCGCAAGGCTCGAGAAGATCACGGGCCGCCTGGGGCGGACGGTCGTTGCCTCGGAAGGTTTTGCCAATGTCTGCCGCCACGACTGGCGCGAGCTCGGCGAGTTTCCGATCGCGGGGTTTTCCAAGGCGCAGCGCGTGTACGGGCTCGGCGAGGAGACACCGGTTGTGATGGCCTAGCGGACGGCACCGTCGGCGGAACTAATCAGCGCGCACATACGACTGCCTCAGCCCAAGCGTCAGGATCGTCAGAGTGATCCACAGCCGCAGCATGGCAAAGCTGAAGATGAAGACGAAATAGATCAGGTTCTTGCTGAACTGGGTCGCCGACGAGGTCTGCCAGAAATTCCAAATCGCGCTGCGCACCGTTTCCTGTCCATAGGCGAGGGCGACGTTGACGCTGCCGAGGACGATGACGGCGGCGCCGAGCCACAGTCCGCGCCGCGCGAATTCGCCGATGGCGGCAAACAGGGCGACCTTGCCGTCGTCGCGCTCGGCACGGACGATCATGAGCAGCACGAGTGCGGCGATCCATGCGCTCCAGAATCGACCGGGATGGGTGAACTGGTCGAATGCCATGCCGTCGAGGCCTGCCATCAGATGATACGAAGCCTCATAGCCGATCGCTGCGGCGCTGAGCGCCGCAGCGATCATCACGAGCATGATCCGCCACAGGATCGAGAAGGAGAGCTTGAACTGGTCGCCCAATGTCAGCGTGCCGAGCGAGGATTGGCCGCCGGCCGCCTCGATCGATTGTCGTGCCGTCGCAAAGAACGCCAGCAGCACCGAAATGTCGGAAACGATGATGGCCGGCAGTGCCACGGCGCCGCCGCCGAACGCGATCACCCGCATTGCAGCCGCCAGGATCAGCCAGGGCAGGGCATGCAGGAGCTTGAACGGACCGAACGAGGTTTCGGGGCGGGCGGGCTCGAGCGCGAGCTGTTTGCGCAGTGCGACTGTCATCGCGTTGTGGTGACACAGGAGATTGAACCTGCGGTAGCGCGGATCGCTAAAATTGACCCGAAGCGGGCAGATAGCGCCGCTACTCCTCCGGCTCCGTCGTGAACAGCAGCGGATAGCCCTTGGCGCGGCCGGCGTCGGTGGCGCGGGTGGCCTTGGTCTCGGCGACGTCCCTGGTGAACACGGCGACGACGCAGGCGCCGAGCTTGTGCGCGGTGATCATCACCTTGTAGGCCTGATCCTCGGTCATGCGGAATTCGGCCTTCAGGATCATGGTGACGAATTCGCGCGGCGTGTAGTCGTCGTTGATCAGGATGACCTTGTGCAGCTTCGGCCGCTCGACCTTGGTCCTGGTCCGCGTCTTCGGCTTGGTGACAGTATTGTTCATTCCGCCTCCCGGACACGGCGGGCTCGAGTTCCCCGCCGCAGCGATCAGCCTGCGGCCTTCGCACCATATTGCAGGACCTGCACCTTCTCCAAGGTGATCAGCCCGCTCGACATCATGCCATCCAGGATGGGCAGGAATGCGTTGATGTTGTCCTCGCTGTCGACGATCTCGATCAAGAGCGGTAAATCTTCAGAAAGCCGCAGGATCTTCGACGTATGCAGCCGGCTCGATTTGCCGAAGCCCATGGGGCCGCGCAGCACGGTGGCGCCGGCAAGGTGCCGCTCGCGCGCGGTCATCACGATCGCTTCATAAAGCGGCTTGCCGTCGAAATGGTCGCTCTCGCCGATGAAGATCCGGAGCGAAACTGCCTGATTGGGGATTTGCATGGTCAGTTCCTCGTCAAGCGGTTGTAGCGGCTCGCCATCATATGGCCTGCCCACACCGACACCAGCCAGCAGATCACCGACGCCGCGATATAGGCGAGCGCGGTGTATCTCATGCCGCCGTGGAACAGGCGGAAGGTCTCCAGGCTGAAGGTCGAAAAGGTGGTGTAGCCGCCGCAGAACCCGGTCATGACGAATTGCCGGTGCTCGGGCCGCGCCAGCAGACGGCCGTCGGGGCCGGTCAACGTCGCGTAGAAGCCGATGATCAGCGAGCCCGTTGCGTTGATGAACAGCGTCGCGAAGGGAAAGCCCGGCCCGGTGTCGAGCGCGAGCCCGACGAGATAGCGCGTCAGCCCGCCGACGATGCTGCCGACAGCAACCCAGCCGTAAAGCATCGCAGTGCGCCAGCGCTCGGCGGGAGAGTTCATCGGCCTCTAGCCCTTCTCCCTCTCCCCGCGCGCGGGGAGAGGGTCGGGGTGAGGGGGGCTCTCCACGAGGGAGGTGGCAGTTGGACTCGCGGAGAGTCCCCCTCACCCGGAATCTGCGTTTCACGCAGATTCCGACCTCTCCCCGCAAGCGGGGCGAGGTGAAGCCGCGGCCTGGCCAACGCTTCGACAAATGCCATCGCGTTAGCCTCCCAGACCGTCCGCAAGGAGGAAACCGCAGCTGACGGCGGCAAGGCAGAGCCCGACCGAGAACACGACATTGCCGAGCGCATGCATCGGTTCGCCGCTCCGCACGAGCGTCAGCGTCTGCAGGCTGAACGAGGACACCGTGGTGTAGCAGCCGAGAAATCCCGTCACCGCGAACAGCCACGGATTGGGCGCGGCGAAGGCCGAGCCGGGATGGGTCGCCAGCGCGCCGAAAATGCCGATCAGGAAGGCACCGGTGACGTTGATGGTCATGGTGCCCCACGGAAACGTCTCGCCCAGCCGCCGCGCGATCACGCCGGAAACGAAATAGCGTGCGCAGCCGCCGAGCACGCTGCCGACCATGATGGCGATTGCTCCGCTCAGCACGACGAACGACCTCTCATCCTCATTTGTCCTCCGCTGCCAGACCGTTGCCGACGGCCAATAGTCCCACGAGCGAGACCAGCGCGAAGCCGAGCCCCGCAAAGAACGTTCCTGCCGGACCATAGGCGTCCCACAGCGCGCCGGCGATCACGCTCGCGGCCAGCAAGGCAAGGCCGGTGAACAGGTTGAAATAGCCGAACGCGGTGCCGCGCAGGCTGGGCGGCGCGGCGTCGGCGACGAGGGCCGAGAGCAGGCCTTGCGTCAGTCCCATATGCAGCCCCCACAGCGCGACGCCGAGTGCGAGTCCGCCAAGGCTCGGCAGCAGCGCCAGCGCAAGATCGGCACACGCGAGGAAAACGAGCCCGAGCGCGAGCAGGCCGGTCCGGTTGATCCGGTCCGAGAGCACGCCGGCCGGATAGGCCGACAGCGCGTAGACGATGTTCATCAGCACCAGCACCGCCGGCACCCACATCGCATTGAGCCCGATATTCTGTGCCCGCAGGATCAAAAAAGCCTCGCTGAAGCGCGCGAGGGTGAAGACGACGCCGACGGCCACGACGCGCCAATAAACCGTGCCGAGCTGCCGCATCGCGGCGAGATTGAGCGGATTCCCTGCAGGCTCCCGGCTCGGATCCGGCTCCGGCTCGCTCACCGCGAACGCGATCAAGCCGAACGACAAGAAGGCCGGCAGCACCGCCACCCAGAACACCGCGGTAAAATTGTCAGCGGTCCACCACATCAGGCCGATCGCCACGAGCGGTCCGACGAAGGCGCCGATGGTGTCGAGCGATTGCCGCAGGCCAAAGCTCGCCCCGCGCAGGCCGCGAGGCGCGATATCGGCGATCAGCGCATCGCGCGGCGCGCCGCGAATGCCCTTGCCGACGCGGTCGATGAAGCGCGCCGCCACCAGCCATCCGACGCTGGGGGCAAGCGGGAACAGCGGTTTGGTGAAGGCCGCGAGCCCGTAGCCGAGCGCTGCGAGCAGCTTGCGCCGGCCGAGCCAGTCGGACAATGCGCCGGAAAAGATCTTGGTGATCGAGGCCGTCGCCTCCGCGATGCCCTCGATGAAGCCGACGGTGAGCGTGGAAGCGCCGAGCACGGTGACGAGATAGACCGGCAGGAGCGCGTGGATCATCTCGGAGGAGATGTCCATCAGCATCGAGACGAAGCCGAGCACCCAGATCCCTCTGGGTAGGGCGCTACGTGCAGCATTCGGTGTCGTCGTCGTCACGTCTTCGCCTTCTCCCGGCTTTCGTCGCCAGACAACAAAAAACCCGCCATCGGCGGGTTTGTCCATGCTCCCGCCGAAGGCAGAGGCCCAAAGTTTGCCCCTCCTCAAGCAGGAGTCATCAGCCCACCACGGTCATCGACCGGCGGGCGGTTATCGGGGGACTCCATCCCCATCTGTATGGCCAACCTAGCATGGAAATCGGGCCGGACAAGTAGGTGGGGCGCTCTGTCCCGCGGCTCGTCGTTCCGGCTTTGCGCAACGCGGGCCCCGATGATGCGAGCAATCTGGCGCGTTCCAGCGGCGCGAGCGCGGCAACACGGCGGCAGCTTCGCGCAAGGGCGTGCACAGTCCCGACCCGCAGCTTCCTAACTCGAATGTGAAGCGCAAGCGATCTTCGCCCTTTGCGGCTCGGCGATTGCATGTCACCATCGCGTCATACGACGGGAGACTGCGATGCGTTTGCTGTTCTCGATCGGGGCTGTGCTGGTTGCCGGCATGTTTGCCGGAGGGGACGTCGCGGGCATCGCGGCACCAGGACCAAAATTTGAACCGCCAAAGAACCAGCCGCAGCGGTTTGCGGCCGACAGGGACGCGCAGACGGTCGACGTCGAGCTGATCCTCGCGGTCGACGTGTCCTACTCCATGGACATGGACGAACTCGCGATCCAGCGCGAAGGCTATGCGCAGGCGATCCAGTCGAAGGAATTTCTTCAGGCGCTGAAGCTCGGACCGAACGGCCGGATCGCGGTGACCTATTTCGAGTGGGCCGCCTCGAGCGACCAGAAGATCATCATTCCCTGGCGGCTGATCGACGGCCCGGAGACGGCGGATGCAGTCGCCGCCGAGATCATGAAGACGCCGATCCGGCGCGCCTCGCGCACCTCGATCTCCGGTGCGATCACGTTCGCGATGCCGCTGTTCGACGAGGATCCCTATCGGGGCCTGCGCCGTGTGATCGACATTTCCGGCGACGGCCCCAACAACAATGGCGGTCCGGTCACGGTGGCGCGCGACGCCGCGCTGGAGAAGGGCGTCGTCATCAACGGCCTGCCGATCATGGTCAAGGAGCCGTCCTATTCGACCATGGATATCGACAATCTCGATTTCTACTACGAGGACTGCGTCATCGGCGGTCCGGGCTCCTTCGTCATCACGATCAAGGACCGCGACAAGTTCAAGGAGGCGATCCGCACCAAGCTGCTGATGGAGGTCGCCGGCCGCACGCCGGAGCGCCCCGTGATGCCCGTCGCCGACAAGGAGCCGCGCGTCAACTGCCTGATCGGCGAGAAGATCTGGTCGGACCGCTGGGGGCGCTGAGCGGCGTGCTACGTCGCCAATGCTCGCTGCCGTCTCGTGGCGACGATCGCGATGACGGTAGCGTCGCAGTCGGCTTTGTGGCGGATTAGCCACAACCCGGGCGAGCCGCGTTCGACCCGGTTCCAACTCGATTGCCGGCCGTTGCAAAGCAACCTAAGAGTTGAGTGTTCGTTTCTCTTCGTTTCCCATCTCGCACACGCAATTGCCGCATCATTCCCAGCACACATGGCTTCGAAAATTGGCGCCGTAGCAGCACGCTGCGTGGCGATCGCCGCCGCCTGCGCTTCCGTCTCGATGCTGCTGACGGCACGGGCCGAAGCCGCATGCACGCCCGCGGCCGGAAACGATGTGTCGGCCGTCTGCACTGGCGCGACGGCGGGCGGCTACGGCGGTGCCGGCTTCACCAATCTGAACGTCACCGTGGACACCGGCGCCACGGTCACGGCGGGTGCCGCGAGCATCACCTTCAATACCGGGAGCCTGCTGAATCGCGGCACGGTGAGCGGCGTCACGTCCGGCGTTCTCGGCGCCACGGCCACGATCACCAATTCCGCCCTGATCTTCGCGAGCGGAGGCACCGCCATCGATCTCAGCGGCAGCCTGACGTTGACCAATTCGGGATCCGTGCAAGGCAGCCAGAACGGTGTCCACGCGGCGACTGCGACCATTGCCAATTCCGGCTTGATCGTCGGCACGTCCGGCCAGGCGATCAGCCTGAGCGGCTTTGGCGACATCACCAACAGCGGCAACATTTCCGGCAATTACGGCATTCTCTCGTTTTCCACCGTCAAGCTCGCGAACCGCGGATTGGTGTATGGCGACAATGCCGCCTTGTCGGTGAACGGCGCGACGATCGACAATAGCGGCACAATCCTGTCCGGCGGCACCGCCGTCGATTCCGCGGGCGCAACGATCGCCAATCGCGGCACGATCAGTGGCGCCAGCATCGGCATCGGGACCTCCGGCTTCACCTTGAACCTCGACAATTCCGGCAGCGTTTCGGGCCAGTTCGGCATCTTCACCAACGTTGGCAACATCGTCAATTCGGGCACGATCAGCGGCACCGGCGGCACCGCCATCGATGCATTCGTCAACCTCGCGCTGGTCAATTCGGGCGTGATCAGCGGGCAGACGACGGCGATCTTCGCACCGACCGCCGCCATCACCAATTCGGGCTCGATCGCCGCGGCCACCGCGGCGGCGATCGATGTTACGGCCCTCACCCTGGCCAATTCCGGATCGATCAGCGGCGTGACGTCAGGTGTTCACGGCGCCACGGCCACCATCGCCAACTCCGGCTCCATCACCGCCACCGGCGGCCCCGGCATCGATCTCAGCGGCAGCCTGAAGCTGACGAATTCAGGCTTGGTGCGCAGCAATTCCGACGGCCTCAGTGCCGCGAGCGCGACCATCGTCAATTCCGGCTCGATCGTCGGGAATTTGCGGGCCATCAACCTGGTCGGGGCCGGCGACATCACCAACAGCGGCAGCATTTCCGGCGGCTCCTACGGCATCGCTTCGTTTTCCGGCGTCAAGCTCGTCAATAGCGGCACCGTCTCGGGAAGCGTCTCCGCCGTTTCGGTGAGCTCGGCGACTATCGACAATTCCGGCGCGATCCTCTCCAACTCGGTTGCGATCGATGCCGGGATCGCCGTGATCAACAATTCCGGCACGATCGCGGGGCGGGGCATTGCGATCACAACCGTCGATCTCACGCTCTTCAACACCGGCACGGTGTCGGTCAGCGATCCCGGCGCTTCGGCGATCTATGCGTTGAGGGCCGATATCAGCAATGCCGGCCTGATAGCGGCGGCGAATATCAGCAGCCTGGCGATTTCCTTAAGTTCTGCGGCCGATACGCTCACTTCGTTCGCCGGCTCCCGGATCATCGGCCGCATCGATCTCGGCGGCGGCGCCGATCGGGTGGATTTCCGCGGTGGCAACTTCAATTACACTTTCAACTCGCTCGCGGGCGTGACCGTCACTTCGGCGGGGCCTTACATCGTGCAGGGATCGCGGGTCGTCACGGTCGATCCCACGCCTTTCGCGGCGACCAACCGCAACATCCTGGCGTTCTCCGCGGCGGTGACGTCGGCGCTGCCGCTGGCGGAGCCGCCTCCGCCCGCTGCGAGACCGGCGATGAGCTACGCCACGGGGGTCAGACCGGCGCAGGGCGCGCGCGAGGCCTTCGCCGCGGTGATGACGCCGCAGGGGCCGACGGCCGTCTATGGCGGCGGAGTGAGCATGTGGGCGCGCGGCTTCGCCGGCGAGCGAGATCAATCGGCAACAGGCCCGCTGCTCCACACCGTCAATCGCTTCCAGGGCGGTTTCATCGGCGGAGACTGGCAGGCCAATCCGTTCTTTCGTCTCGGCGCGTTCGTCGGCGCGGGCGCCATGCGGAGCACGGAGGATCTCAATCTCAACGGCGTCAGCTCGGATGTCGCGTTCGGCGGCGCCTTCGCCCGCGGCACGTTCGGCGACACCTTCCTCGACATGATGATCCAGCTCGGCCGCTTGTCAGGACATAGCTCCCGCGTGGTCAGCAACAATCTGGCGCCGACCGGGATCGAGACTGCCCTGGGCGACTACGCCGGCTTGTACGCGATCCCCGAACTCGGTCTCGGGCGTCACATCGAGCTGGGCGAGATGGGCGGCACGACGTGGCGGCTGACCCCGGTGGGACGCATCCGCTATCTCGCCGGCAACCTCGGCGGCTACAACGAGAGCGCTTCGACGGCGAGTCTGACGGTGGGCGGACGCCGGCTGTCGGAGCTCGAGGAGCGCGCTGAGCTGAAATTATCGGGAACGATCCGTAGCGCCGACTTTGCGGTGATCACCGGGAGCCTCCGCGTTGGCGTGCTCGGCGCGCAACGGGTGGGCGGTGCGGCGGTGAACGCCACGCTGCTCGGCCAGGCCATTCCGTTCGCAACGCCGGGCGCCGACACGATCTGGGGTGTTCTGGGCGGAGGCGGCCTCGAGCTCAGCCGAGGCGCGGCCAGCTTCTTCGTCTCTGGCGACTACCTGAAGGCGTCGGACTCGAGTGTGGTTTATGGCGGGCGCGGCGGGTTGAGGCTCGCCTTCTAGAACTCGGGTTGTCCGGACGATGCCCGCGCCTACCGAAGATGAGATCATTTGCCCCACCGCACCCGGCAGTTGAAATTAATCGATCGTTAACCGGCGCGTGTCCCTAATCGCGTGGTTTCTGTCCGTTTCGAGCCAGCACCCTGACATCTGCTGAGGCGAACGAAAGCGGGTTTGTCAGACCTGTCTCCGAGCAGTCCAATGGCCACCGTCACATCGAGCACCAACCAGATTTCGCCCGCCAACGAGCGGCTGTATCACCAGAGTGCTCTGGTCGGCGACTGGAAGGGCAATTGGGTGGGCAACAACCAGCCCGTCGGCTTCAAGGTCGTGAACATCCGCGGCGCCCGGGCGCAGGTCGAGTACACCCATAACGGGCACACCGAGCGCGGCTTTGCCGAGGTTCAGGGCACACTTATCACTTTTGGCGGGGTCACGGTCGGCACCAAGGACGGCAAGAACATGGTGATGCTGTTCTCCTTCGGGGGCGCCGGCAAGCAGACCGCGAATCTCGAGAAGCAGGCCCCGCCGGCTTCCGACAGCCGCCTCATGGGAAGCTGGGGCGGCTATTCCAGCGCCAACGGCAAGAGCGCGAGCTTCAAGGTGCTCGCGGTCAATGGCAAGGAAGCGCAGGTCAGCGTCACCACCGACGGCGTCACGCGCCAGGGCACCGGCTACGTCTACAAGAACGTCATCATGTTCGGGCAGACGCAGATCGCGACCGATGACGGGCAGAACGGCAAGGTCATCTACCAGGTCGGCACGAAATCCTTCATGGTGCCGGTGACGAAATATCCGCCGGCCGACACGTCGTCCTCCGTCGACAGGACCGCCTGAACGCGCGGCGCCCCGAACACGCGCCGGGCCTGCTGTCCTCACCAATTCGGCGTCCGCTTCTCCACGAACGCCCTCAAGCCCTCCTGCGCCTCATCCGACGTCGCGACGATGCAGAAATCGTCCACGGCGCTTGCAATGCTGCGGCGATAGTCGAGATCGATCTGGCGCATGAAGGCCGCGCGGCCCATGCGCAGCACCGCGGCTGATTTGCCGGTGAACTGCGCAGCGAGCTTCGCGACCTCGGCCTCGAGCTCCGCATCCGCGATGACGCGATTCACCACGCCGAGATCGCGTGCTTCCATGGCGCTGAAGACCCGGCCGGTGAACAGCAGCTCGAAGGCGCGGTGTCGTCCGACGATGCGCGGCAGATGCGCGTAGTGGATCGCGGGAATGACGCCGACGTCGATCTCGGGATAGCCGAACGTCGCGCTCTCGGCTGCCAGCACCACGTCGCAGGACACCGCCATGGTCATGCCGCCGCCCCGCGCCGCACCGCCGACCGCGGCGATCGAGGGCTTTCCGAGCCCGTACTGGGCATCGTAAAGGTCGATATAGAGCGCCTGGAGGAATTCCCGGATCTCGGCGCCGGATCTGCCAAGCAGGATGTCGAGGTCGAGGCCCGCCGAAAAACGTTTTGCAATTGCGCTCGCCAGCACGACCACGCGTGCGCCGTCGTCGTCCGCAGCGCGGCGGAAGGCGGCAACAACTGCGCGGATCATCTCGAGGCTCAGCGCATTGACGGGCGGGCGACACAGCGTGATGCGGGCGATGTTGCCAACGCATTCGTAGGCGACGGGATTGTCAGAGGTCACCGAGTTCTCCATGCTTCATTGGGGCAGCGCCTTCAACTGCCCCTCGATCTTGCGCAAGACTTCGCGGGCGGCCATCGCCGATCAGCCGCCAGACATCGTCAGTCCGTTCCGTCAGATGCGGGATCGTCAGCGGCAAGAGGGCCCGCTTCATGACCAGCTTACGTTGCGGCGCGACCCGTGCAAGACCTCGGGCGCGCATGCTAGGCTGCGTGCGGGAGATTGCTCGCGACTTGGAGAGGACAGATGACCGACGAACATCCCATGATGGCCGGCTCCGCCACCGTCTTCGTCGTCTCCGACATCGCCGCGAGCCTCGCCTATTACCGCGACGTGCTCGGGTTCGAGGTCACCTTCGAATATGGTGTGCGCCCTTGTCCTATGCCTGCCTCTGCCGCGACGTTGTCGCTCTGCATCTGCTTGCAGCGGCCAGGACGAAACGATTGCCCGGGCAGGGCGGCCTCTGCATTTTCGTCCGCGACGTCGACCAGCTCTATGCCGAATTGTCCGGCCGTGGCGCCAGGCCATCAACCAGCCGGAGGATCGCGATTACGGCATGCGCGATTTCGACATCGTTGATGCCGATGGCAATCAGCTCACCTTCGGCATGGGTATCCCGGAACCCGGCTGAGGCGATGCCGGCGCAGCCTTGCTGGCATTCCTCATCGCCGGAGGGTATGATTTGCGAGGTTTTCGAAGGTTACCTGAATGTCCCGCCTTGCAACTTCATGCGGTCTTGCAGCTATCTTCGCCGTGCTCTGGCTCGGCGGCACCTCCGTTGATGCGCAAGTTGCACCGCTGAGGTATGTCATACCGGGCGGACCGTTTGGCTTTGGCGGCAGCGATGGCCAGAGCTCGGATCCTTACGGCAATTTTCCAAGCTTCAATGCCGGTGACGCAGGCGGGCGCACTAATTTTGCGAATGGCTTCTTCGTCGGCAGCCAGCGCGGCAACCTCAATTGGAGCGGGCTCAGTCAGACCGGGCAGAGTCAGACCGGGCTTAGTCAGAGCGGACTTGCCGGCAATTTCAGCGCGCTCTCCTATGACAGCACGCAGTTCGGCTACACCACCAAGACAGCTGGCGGCTTGCCCGTGACGTTCTTTGCCGGCTTCGAGACGTTGAAATATGGCAATGGCATCGGCAGCTCGGTGGCGCCGCTGACGTCGGGCGCGGTACCCGGCACCAGCGCATTTGCGGGCGTCGAGTTCAAACCGACCTCCAACCTCAGTCTGTCGTTCGGCGCCGGTTTCATCCAGCAGGACTCGGGTCGCATGGACAGCGATATCAGATCGAACATGCTGCCCGGCGAGTCGCCGGTCCTGGGCGGCCTTCGGCGTTAGGATCGCATCACAAGCTCCGGCGGACGCCGCTGCGATTTCGGCAGGTCCGGGCCGTACCCGAAACGCATCACGATATCGGGACGCCGCTCGCCCAGTCCGATTGAGGCCGCGAATTGCGGCCTCAGCGCCGCCACCTCGACCGGCTGGTTGACGAAGGAATATTTGAGCCCGAGCGCGGTCGCCTGCAAGCCGAAGCGCTGGCAGGCGCGGCCGACCGCAATCCAGTGCGATGTATCGCTGCGATCCGCCGCGAGCACGACGACGCCCGCAGAGCTGGCGAGCTGTTCCCGGTACTTCTTGTTTTCGCTGCGCTCCGTGAAGAAGAACTTCAGCAGCGGCCGTGCCAGCCATGACGGCAGAGACGGGTTTCCCGAGGCGGGCGAGAACAACCCGTCCATGGTCGCGAGCGCCTCCGTCTCGTTGAAGCGAATCCAACTCACGAGCTCGCGCATGAAGGCCTTGTCGCGCATTTGCACGGAGTTGCCTTCGAGCACATAGTCGGTGACCCCGGCGATCGCGGCGCGCTCGGTCATCAGGATGGCCGCGACATCAGGTTCGCGGCAGGCGCTTTCGAGCTGGCGCAAGGACTCGGTTGCGGCCGGCCTGCCGTCGAACGCCGCGCGGGTGCATTGCCTGACCGGAATCGCGGCCGCCAACGCCGATGCGGCCGGCGGGGCCTGCTCAAGCGCGATCACGATCCGGTCGCCGTCAATGACCGGATCGGCGCGCCAGCCCAGCGTGGATGCGGCGAGGATGAGGTTTTCGGCGGCGCAGCCGAGACTGACGAAGAGGTGATGATCGTCCGGATCGACGGCCGGGCAGCGGCGCGTGAAGTCCGGTGCAATCGCGATCTCGTTGCCGCGAGCGGAGAAGATCCACGGCTGGGTGTTGTGGCTGTTGGCGGCGAGGATGGCAAAGCGCACGAGCTCGCGATCCCTCGGCACGGCCTGCAGCGGAGCCCGAGACGTCGTCACTGCCTCGTCATAGGTCATCGTTGCCCCTGCGGCAGGGAAGCCGCCGATCGCAGCCGCGGGCAACCCGAGCGCGGCCCCGATGAACTGTCGCCGGTCAACCACAAACGTCCGCTCCATGCCCTTGCACAGCAAGCCTCTAGCACCAACGGGCGCCAGAACGATTGAGCGGAATCAAGATCGGATGGCGGGTCCAGGGAATCCTGGCTTGAGCATCACGACAAGCCCGCCACCAGGGGCCGCTGCAGGTGCTTGGCCATCAGTTCCGCCGCTTCGGCATAACGCCCGGTTTCCAGAATGTCGAGCAGGCGCAGATGCTCGCGCACGTGACGCCGCATGCCGTCGCGGTCGGCGAAGCTGCGATAGGCGAACAGGCGTCTGATCGAGTTCACGCGCCTGAGCGCTTCGAGAAAAAAGGGATTGCCGGCGCCGCGGATGATGTCTTCGTGGAATTCGCAGCCGGAGTGAAAGATCTCGCCGATCGTCATCTTCTCGAGCTCGCCTTCGAAGACGCGCTGCTGGCGCTCGCGCAGACGTACGATCACTTCCTGCGGCAGGGCAAAACCCGGCTGCGCGATTGCCGCCGGCTCGATCACCGCACGAAACGCCTTGGCCTGTGCTTGAGATTCGGGACTCGAGACCGTCTCTGCGAAACGCCAGCCATAGCCCGGCAGACGTGCGATCCAGCCCTCGGCGGCGATCCGGTCCAGCAGCCGCTGCAGCTCGGCCCGCGTGACGTCATAGCGGCGCATCAGCTCCGCCTCGGTAACGTCGGTCGGCAGCCGGCTCGCGAGCACGTCGCCTGCGACGGACGCATAAACCTGCTCGTTGCGCCTGACTGCGGCGAGCGCCGGTTGGGCTGCGCCGCTGGTGGGATTCTTGGCCAGCACAAAGCCGCGATGCGGCTCGCCGCGCGCCAACCCCGCGGCCTCCAGAGCCTTGAGGCCGAGCCGGATCGGCGCGCGTGAAAGGTCCAGCGCGTCGGCAAGCCTTTGTTCGATCAAGCGGTCGCCGGCCTTCATGCCTTCGCGCCGGGCGAACGCCATGATGAGGCCGGCGAGGTGCTCGGCGCGTTCGGAACCGTCGGTTCGGGTGCCGCGCTGTCGGGAACTGTCGGATGCAGTCATTGCAGTGCACGCAAAGTTTAGGGCTTGACAGACTGTCCCATGGATTGTTCTTTTATGCAACAATATACAATCGACCGAGGGAGAGCCCGATGGCACGCGCGCCGGATGTCCATATTTGCGAGGTCGCTCCCCGCGATGGTCTGCAGAATCTCGACATCTTCGTTCCGACCGAAGCCAAATGCGCCTTGATCGACACGATCGCTGCTGCCGGCGTGCGCGAGATCGATGCCGGCTCGTTCGTGCCGCCAAAGGTCGTGCCGCAATTCGCCGATGTCGATACGGTGATGGCGCACGCGCTCACGCACAAATCGGCAGCCATCGGTGCGCTGGTGCCGAACGTGAAGGGCGCCGAGCGTGCCATCGCCGCCGGTGTCGACGCCATCTATTTCGTCATCTCGGCGAGCGAGACGCACAACCAGGCCAATGTTCGCCGCACGGTCGATGAGCAGATCGAGGGATTTCGCGCGGTTCGCGCCGCGATCGACGCTCGGCCCGTGGGGCAGCGGCCGCAGCTGATGGGCGCGATCTCCACCTCCTTCGGCTGCTCGCTCGAAGGCGAGGTCAGTGAAGCGGCGGTGTGCCGGGTGGCGCGCGCCTTTGCCGAGGCCCGTGCCGACGAGATCGGGCTTGCCGACACCGTTGGTTACGCCACCCCAAAGCTGATCGGCCAGATCGTTGCAGCTGTGCGACGCGAGGTCGGGCCGCAAATGACGTTGCGGCTGCATCTGCACGATACGCTCGGCGCCGGCCTTGCCAACGCCGTCGCCGGTCTCGAAGCCGGCATTCGCCGCTTCGACGCCGCCGTGTCAGGCCTCGGTGGCTGCCCCTTTGCCCCCGGTGCGCGCGGCAACATCGTCACCGAGGACCTCGTGTTCATGCTGGAGCGCATGGGCCTCTCCACTGGCATCGACCTCGACCGTCTGATGCAGACGCGCGAGATTCTCGCCCGACATATCCCGGCAAAACACTTGTCGGGGCATCTGCACGAGGCCGGCATTCCCAAAGTCCTGCGGAGCGCGGCATGACGCCGGTTGCGCGTGAGACGGCATCGGAGCTTCGCCCGCTCGCCGGCATTCGTGTCATCGAGTTCAGTCAGATGGTGATGGGGCCGAGCTGCGGCTTGATCCTCGCCGATCTCGGTGCCGACGTGATCAAGGTCGAGCCGCCCAAGGGCGACCGCACCCGCACTTTCAAGGGCCCAGCCGCCGGTTTCTTCGCCACCTACAGCCGCAACAAGCGCAGCATCGCGCTGGATACGTCGACCGCGGAAGGCCAGGACGTCGCACGCAGGCTGATCGAGAACAGCGACGTCCTGATCGAGAATTTCCGGCCGGGCCTGTTGAAGCGGATCGGCCTCGACTACGAGAGCGTCGCGGCCTTCGCGCCGCGCCTGATCTATTGCTCGCTCAAGGGCTATTTGCCCGGCCCCTACGAGAACCGCCTCGCGCTCGACGAGGTGGTGCAGATGATGGGGGGCCTTGCCTACATGACCGGCCTGCCTGACCGCCCGATGCGTGCCGGGGCCTCGGTCAACGATGTCATGGGCGGCATGTTCGGCGTGATCGCGATCCAGGCTGCGCTGGCCGAGCGGCAGCGCACCGGCCGGGGGCGCTACATCCAGAGCGCGCTGTACGAGAACAACGTGTTCCTGATGGCGCAGGCCATGATGTGCGAGGTGGTCAGCGGCCAGCCGTCGATCCCGTATTCGATCAAGGACAGCCCATGGCCGGTCTACGATCTCTTCGACACCAGGGACGGCTCGAAGCTGTTCGTCACCATCGTCGGTGAAGAGCAATGGGAGGCGTTCTGCCGCGCCTTCGATCGTGAAGCCTGGCTCGTTGATCCGCGCTTTGCAACGAGCAACGACCGCGTCGATCATCGCGGCTGGCTGATCCCCGAGATCGCGAAGATCTTCAAGCAGTGGGACAAGGCCGATCTTGCCGCGCGCCTCGAGCAGCTCGATCTTCCCTATGCGCCGGTCAACAAGCCCGGCGATCTCTTCGATGATCCGCATCTCAACCAGTCCGGCGGCCTGACCGCCATTCGGCTGCCCGACGGTAACGAGGCCAAGACGCCGTTGTTGCCGATTTCCATGGACGGAAGGCGGCTGCCCAACCGCTATGATCCCCCTGGGATCGGCGAGCATAGCAGCGAGATCCTGAGCGAGATCGGCATGTCTCCGGACGAGATCGACACGCTGCGACAGGCAGGGACGATCAAGGTCGCGCCGTCCTGACCGATCGGCGTATCGGACAAGAGACAAGGGAGGAGGAGCATATGAGCATTACCAGGCGCCAGGCGCTGATCGCGGGCTCCGCATTGGCCGGAGCATCGCTGTTGCCGGGACGATTGCTTGCGCAAAGCAAGCAGGTCTCGCTCGCCTTCGGACCGGTGTCGCCTGTCTACGCCATCGGCATGATTGCGGAGCTGAAGGGGTACTTCAAGGACGAGGGGCTCGATTCAAAGCTCGTCACCGGCAATGCCGGGACGTTCGGACGCCAGACGCTGGCGGCGGGGCAGGCACTGTTCGCGCACGGCGATGCCAGCCACCCGCTCCAGCTCGGCGCCCGCGGTAAGCCCTGCAAGATCCTGCTCGCCACCGAGATGGTGTGCTCCTACGCCAACATCATGGTCCGGCAGGACCTCTACGACAGCGGGATCAATTCGGTCGAGAAGCTTGCCGACTACAAGCGGCCTGACGGTGCCAAGCCGATCGTTGCCGCCACCGCCATCGGCTCCGGCACCTGGGTGTTCGGCACCTATGTGTTCGAGGCGCGCGGGCTCGGTGATAGGGTGAACTGGGTCGCGGGCGGGGGGCCCAACACGATGTTCCCCTCGCTCCAGACCAAGCAGTTCGACGCCATCATGGCGCCGCCGAGCTGGATCGTCGAGGTCGAAAAGAAGGTCTTTGGCAGGACGATCTACGACACGTCCAAGCCGGGCGTGTTCGAGAAGGATTTCGGCGGCGCGCTGCCCGTGCTCGTGATCTACACGCTCCAGGACACGGTCGAGCAGGACAAGGCGTTGGTGCAGGCCTATGTCAATGCGATCTACCGCGCCATGGCGTTCGTGAAAGCTGCGCCGCTCGCGGAGGTGCAGGCGCTGGTCACGCCGAAGTATTTCTCGGGCATCGACCCCGATGCGGTCAGCGCCGAGCTCGGTTTCGACAAGTCGACCTGGGCCTATGACGGTGTCATCGACAAGCCCGCGTTCGAACGCGGCGCCAAGCCCTGGTACCGCAAGGGCACGGATATTCCCGAGACCAAATACGAGGATGTCGTCGACATGAGCTTCCTCCAGGCAGCCAGGGCGAAGTACAAATGATCGCCGCGCCGGGCCAGGGTCTTGCGCTCGCGCGCGACGAGGATGAAGCGACAGCGGCACGCACCCGCATCGCCGTGCAGGGACTTGCCAAGCGCTTCAACGCGTCCGGCCACGAGTTCGTGGCAGTGGATGACGTCTCCTTCGAGGTCAAGCAGGGCGAGTTCGTCGCGCTGCTCGGCCCGTCCGGCTGCGGCAAGAGCACCATTCTCAACATGGTGGCGGGGCTGTTGCCGCGCTCGGGTGGACGTATCCTGATCGATCAGGACACCGTCGAGACCGGCAAGGTCAACCCCAGGGTCGGTTATGTCTTCCAGCGCGATACGCTGTTTCCCTGGCGAACCGTGGAGCAGAACATCGGCTATGGGCTGGAGATCGCGGGATTGCCGAAGGCCGAGCGCGCCGGGCGCGTCGCTGCGGCGGTCGAGAAGGCGGGGCTCTCGGGCTTTGCGCAGAGCTTTCCACGCATGCTGTCCGGCGGCATGCGTCAGCGCGTCGCCTTGATGCGCACGCTGATTTTGGAGCCTGAGATCCTGCTGATGGACGAGCCGTTCGGCGCGCTCGACACCCACACCAAGCTGGAGATGCACAAGACGCTGCTGGAGATCTGGGAGCGCGAGCGGCAGACCGTGCTGTTCGTGACGCACGATCTCGGCGAGGCCTTGACGCTGGCGAGCCGCATCATCCTGCTTTCGGCGCGGCCCGGGCGCCTGAAGGAGGACTTCGACGTCGCCATCCCGCGGCCGCGCGATCCCGTTTCCGTGCGCGAGAGCGCCGAATTCGGCCGCCTCTATTCTCACATCTGGCACTCCCTCGGCGAAGAATTCCGCCGCACCAGGGCCGACTGACCATGTCCAACAGCCGCACCGTAATCCTGTTCTGGCAATTGGCCATTCTCGCAGCCGTGCTCGTCATCTGGCAGTGGGGCTTCGAATGGAGCAAGGCGCTGCTGCCGAGGGCTTACGTGCCCAAAATCCTCGATCCCTATTTCGTCGCCAAGCCGTCGCTGATCTGGCAGAGCTTTCTGCGGCTCGGCTGCTTCTCTGACGCCGGCGGCTTTGCCGCCTGCATCAGGGGCAACGACAACAATCTGTGGCTCGCCACGCTCGTCACGCTGAAGAATACCTGGTGGGGCTTTCTGTTCGGCTCAGCGAGCGGCATCGCGGCCGGCCTGATCCTCGGCCGTTCGGACTTCCTTGCCCGCGTGTTCGGGCCCTACATCGTGGCGCTCAACTCGATACCGCGCATTGCGCTGGTGCCGCTCGTCATCCTGATCTTCGGCCTCGGCGACCTCTCCAAGATCGCGACCGCATGGCTCGTCGTTTTCTTCGTGGTGTTCTTCAACACGTTCGAGGGAACGCGGGCGGTCGACCGCGACCAGATCGCGGCCGCCCGTCTGCTCGGCGCCAGCGAATTCACCGTGCTGCGTACCGTCGTGATCCCGTCCGCGCTCGCCTGGGTGTTCGCTTCGCTTTTGCCGGCGGTGTCCTTCGCGCTGATCGGTGTCATCGTCGGCGAGTTCATCGGCGCCGAGCGCGGCCTCGGCAAGCTCATCATCGAAGCGGAGGCGCGCGCCAATGCCAGCGAGATGATGGTCGCGATCTTCGTCATGATGTTCGTCGGCATCCTGCTGGCGATCGCGGTGCGCTCGCTGCAGTCCTATTTGTTGCGATGGCAGCCGCAATTCGAGCCGTCAGCATAGCGGCCCGGACGAGGGTGAGCGGGCGCGTGCAACGTCACCGGCTAAACCGCGCCACCAGCTCCACATGTGGCGTGTGCCGGAACTGATCGACCGGCACTACGGCGTCGATCTTGTAACCGCCGTCGATCAGCAGCCGCGCGTCGCGGGCAAAGGTTGCGACGTTGCAGGACACCGCGACCACGACGGGCACCTTGCTCGCGGCGAGCTTCAGCGCCTGCGCCTGCGCGCCCTGGCGCGGCGGGTCGAATACCACGGCGTCGAAGCCGCGCAGCTCCGGCGGCACCAGGGGGCGGCGGAACAGATCGCGCGGCTCGGCCTTGATCGGCTTCAGGCCCGGCGTGCGCGCCGCTTTTGCCAGCGCTGCGACAGCGCCGGCGTCGTTGTCATAGGCGGTGACGCGCGCTTTTTCGGCGAGCCGCAAGGCGAACGGCCCGACGCCGCAGAAGAGGTCGAGAACCTCCTTGGCCTTGCCGATGCGTTCCGCGACGAGCGCTGCCAGCGTCTCTTCGGCCGCGACGGTCGCCTGCAGGAACGAGCCCGGCGGCAGCGTCACCTCTGCGCGGCCCATCTTTATTGTCGGCGCCAGGCGTTGCAGCACCAATTCGCCATGCCGCGTCAGCCGCGCCAGGCGGTGCTGCTCGGCGACGCGCGACAGCGCGGTGACGAGCGGCGTCGGCAGCGGGCCGGAGCCACGCACGTCGACATCGAGGCCGTTGGCGGTGGCGGTGATCTGGATGTCGAGCGGCTTGGTCACCGGCATTTTGGACGTCAGCGGCTCCGCCAGCGCCCAGGCGGCGTCGAGCGCGCCGTCGAGTGCGGGATCGAGGATCGGGCAGCGATGGATCGGGATGACGTCGTGTGAGCTCGTCGCGGAGAAACCGACCTTGAGGATGTCATGCGTGCCGAACCGGCCGTGCAGCGTGACACGCCGGCGGCCGGCGCCATGAGCATCGACCAGCGGCGCCACCTCGCAATCGATGCCGGCCTGCGCCAGCGTCTCCACCACGATGCCGCGCTTCCAGGCGTGGTATGGCTCGGTCGACCAGTGCTGGATGGCGCAGCCGCCGCAAACGCCGAAATGCGGACAGAACGGCTCGATGCGCTCGAGGCTCGGGACGTCGACCGCGAGCAGCTTGCGGCGGTCGGGATGGTTGCCTACGACGTGATCGACCTCAACGGTCTCGCCGCCCAGCGTGTAGGGCACGTAGATCGCTTCGCCGGCGTCGAGGCAGACGCCGTCGCCGCGATGGCCGACATGATCGATCCTGATGCGCTCAACCACGACGCGCGCCCAGGAAGAATTCGATATTGCCGTCGCCGCCCGTGATCGGCGAGGGGAATATCTCGATGTCGGTGCAGCCGAGCGAGGCGGCAAAGGCGGCGATGTCGTCGCAGATCTCCTGGTGCACGGCGGCGTCGCGGACGATGCCCTTCTTGTTGTGCTTCCTGTCAGCCTCGAATTGCGGCTTGATCAGCGCCAGCAGGCTCATCGGCGCTGCCGCCAGCGACAGCGCCACGGGCAGCACGGTCTTCAGGGAGATGAAGCTGACGTCGATGACGACGACATCGGGCCGTGCCGGCAGCCGTTTGCCGTCATAGCTGCGGATGTCGGTCGCCTCCATCGACACGATCTTGGGATGGTCGCGCAGCGAGGCATGCAGCTGGCTGGTGCCGACGTCAATGGCGAACACCAGGCTCGCGCCGTTCGCCAGCAGCACCTCGGTGAAGCCGCCGGTGGAGGCGCCGACGTCGAGGCAGACATGATCCTCGATCTCGATGGGATACCGCTCCAGCGCGCCGGCGAGCTTGACGCCGCCGCGGGAGACGTAGGGGTGCGCGGGCTCGGCCTGGATCACGGCGTCCTCGGCAATCGTCTCCGACGGTTTGGCGACCGGCTTGTCGTCGGCGGTGACGAGGCCCGCCTCGATCGCCGCGCGCGCCCGCGCCCGGCTCTCGAACAGGCCGCGCTCGACCAGCAATACATCTGCGCGCTTGCGGGCAGGGGACAATCGACTCTCCAGGACAGGGCTTGTCGCTTATGTAGCGATCAATCGCGCGGCCGCCATCCGGACGCAAGTCTCGAACGCGGCCAGATCGTGCCAGACGTCGATTGGCATCGCGGCCGGCGTCACCAGCGGGCAGCCGTGCAGCTCCAGGGCATGGATCATCATGAGGTTGTCGACGTGGCCGAAATCCTCGACCGTCAGCCCCTGCGCATCGACCAGCCGCCCGTCCTCGGAGGTGACCTCCATGAAGCGACCGAGGCGGTCGGCATAGGCGGCGCCGTCGTTGGAATAGGCCAGGCACAATTTGCGGCGGCCGGCCATGTAGCCGAGCTCGTAGACGGTGCCGGGATCGGCGCCTGCGCCGCGGAACGGGGTGAGATTGGCGATGATGGCGTCAGCCGCATCCATCATCGCCTCGTTGCCGCAAAAGATCTGCCGTGCGGCATCGGGCGCGGTGAGGTCGATGGCGTTGTCGAGCGGATAGAGGCCGGTGAGCCCGTAGCGACCGCAGATCGCGACCTTCTGCCGGCCGATCTCGATTGCATCCGGCAGGAACACGTCGGGGCCTGCCAGATAGATCTTCATGACTGACTGCTTCGGAGAAATTCAGGCAAGCTTCGAATCGCGGCGAAACTGCGCTTCCCCACCCGCGCCTTTGTCGCGACCTCTCCCGCAAGCGGGAGAGGTGAAGAAAGCCACGATCAAGCCAGCTTGACCGTCTCGGCCTTGACGTCCTTGCCGAGCGCCTCGAACACCTTGGCGACGATGCCCTTGGCGTCGAGACCGGCGCGGCCGTACATCGCGGCCGGGGTGTCGTGGTCCTGGAACACGTCGGGCAGCACCATCGAGCGGAACTTGACCATGCCGGTGTCGAGCACACCCTGATCGGTCAGGTACTGCGCGACATGCGAGCCGAAGCCGCCGACCGAGCCTTCCTCGATCGTGATCAGGATCTCGTGGTCGCGGGCAAGCTTGAGCACCAGCTCGGTATCCAGCGGCTTCATGAAGCGCGCGTCGGCGATCGTGGTCGACAGGCCGTGGGCTGCGAGCTCATCGGCCGCCTTCTCGCATTCGGCGAGGCGCGTGCCGAAGGAGAGCAGGGCGATCTTGCTGCCCTGGCGAATCACGCGGCCCTTGCCGACCTCGAGCGGAATGCCGACCTCGGGCATCTCGATGCCGCGGCCTTCGCCGCGCGGATAGCGCAGCGAGCTCGGACGGTCGTCGATCGCGACCTGGGTCGCCACCATGTGCACGAGCTCGGCTTCGTCGGCCGCCGCCATGATCACCATGTTCGGCAGGCAGCCGAGATAGGCGTTGTCGAACGAGCCGGCATGCGTGGCGCCGTCGGCGCCGACGAGGCCGGCACGGTCGATGGCGAAGCGGACGGGCAGGTTCTGGATCGCGACGTCATGCACGATCTGGTCGTAGCCGCGCTGCAGGAAGGTCGAGTAGATCGCGCAGAACGGCTTGTAGCCTTCGCTGGCAAGACCGGCGGCGAAGGTCACCGCGTGCTGCTCGGCGATGCCGACGTCGAAGGTGCGGTCGGGGAAGGCCTTGTTGAAGATGTCGACACCGGTGCCCGACGGCATCGCCGCGGTGATGGCGACGATCTTGTCGTCCTTCTGCGCTTCCTTGACGAGGCTCTGGCCGAACACGTTCTGGTAGGCCGGCGCATTCGGCTTGGCCTTGGCCTGGGTGCCGGTCGCGACGTCGAACTTGACGACGGCATGGTACTTGTCGGCGGAGGCTTCAGCCGGGCCGTAGCCCTTGCCCTTCTGCGTCACGACGTGGACCAGGATCGGGCCGGTCTCCATGTCGCGGACGTTCTTCAGGACGGGCAGCAGATGGTCGAGATTGTGGCCGTCGATCGGGCCGACATAGTAGAAGCCGAGCTCCTCGAACAGCGTGCCGCCGTCCATCATGAAGCCGCGGGAATATTCCTCGACGCGGTTGGCGCGGTTGGCGATGATCTTGGGCAGGCGCTTGTTGATCTGCTTGGCCGCATCGCGCAGCGTGCGATAGGTCTTGCCGGAGTAGAGCCGCGACAGATAGGCGCTCATGGCGCCGACCGGCGGCGCGATCGACATGTCGTTGTCGTTGAGGATGACGATCAGGCGCGAGTTCATCGCACCCGCGTTGTTCATGGCCTCATAGGCCATGCCGGCCGACATCGCGCCGTCACCGATCACGGCGATAACGTTGTTCTTGCCGCCGGAGAGGTCGCGCGCCACCGCCATGCCGAGGCCGGCGGAGATCGAGGTCGAGGAATGCGCCGCGCCGAACGGATCGTAATCGCTCTCGCTGCGCTTGGTGAAGCCGGACAGGCCGCCGCCGGTGCGCAGCGTGCGGATGCGGTCGCGCCGGCCGGTGAGGATCTTGTGCGGATAGGCCTGATGGCCGACGTCCCAGATCAGCCGGTCGCGCGGCGTGTCGAAGACGTAATGAATCGCGGTGGTCAGCTCGACCACGCCGAGGCCCGCGCCGAAGTGACCGCCGGTCACCGAGACGGCATCGATGGTCTCCTGCCGCAGCTCGTCGGCGACTTGGCGAACCTGCTCGATCTTGAGCTTGCGCAGGTCGTCCGGCGTCCGGATGGTGTCGAGAAGCGGCGTTTTACTGTATGCGTTCACGGCGATTTCCAATTTGTCAGCGCCGGAAGGTCATTCCGGTGCGCGATGGGTTTGCACAATATCGGCGCAGCGCGAGTCCTCAAACCGTCGGAGCCACCTGCATGGGGCAAGGCCCCGTCTTCAAGCTTAGGTAAGCTTAAGTGCGCTCCGGTTCAGTCTCTGTGATCCCTGTCACTTAGATCGGCTTCGTCCGTCCCAGCCAATTTCATTAGCAGTTTGAAGCGCTTGTCGTCGGAATTCTCTGCCCACGCAAGGCTTGCAAAAAGCCACACTCCGCGCAGCTTTACACCAAAGCTTGGGCCAAAGCCAACCCGCAGGACCGATTGGGGGTATGCAGATGCAACCGGCGGGCCAGAGTGGTTAACCGTGGCCCGGGACAATGGGTTCCAGCCTTGCCGGGTCCCCTGGCAGGCTTTTTCGCCTGAATGAGATCTTTTTTTGGTCCTGAAGGACCGATTTCCGGAAGGGGCGGCATCCGATCCGCCTGCACGGAACCGCGGCGCTCAGCGGGATAGCGCCGTGCGATCGTGAAATCGATGCGGGCGGCCACGTGATGACGTTTCGGGGCTGCCATCAGAAGACTGAGCGGGAAAGTCTCGGCTTTCCTACTGCACGTCCAGCGGCGCGGTGCCGGTGGCCTGGCCGCTGGCATCGCTGGTGATCTTGTCGACGCGCGCCTCGGCCTGGCGCAGCAATTCCTCGCAGCGGCGCTTCAGCGCCTCGCCGCGCTCGTAGATCGTCACGGATTCCTCGAGCGGCACCTTGCCGTCCTCGAGCCGCTTCACGATCGTTTCGAGTTCCTCGATCGCGCGCTCGAAGGTAAGCCTGGAGACGTCGACTTGAGTATTTTCGGCCATATCCGTTTCCGATTGCCCGATTCGCTTTCCTTGCAGTGAAGGCGGGTTTTGCGGGCTTAATGTGGCGGGCGTCGTCAGGCGCCCATCAGGGCGCCGACATGCGCCGTAACAGATTCTTTCAGTCCTTGCAGGTCATAGCCGCCCTCGAGCACCGAAACAACGCGCCCCCCCGCGGACTTGTCGGCGAGATCCATCAGCTTGCGCGTCACCCAGGCATAATCCTCCGCGCGCAAATTCAGCGAAGCCAGCGGATCGCGATAATGCGCGTCGAAGCCGGCGGAGATGACGACAAGCTCGGGGCTGAATTTTTCGAGCTGCGGCAGAATCAAATTCTCGAACGCGGAGCGGAATTCCGGCCCGCCGTCCTCGGAGGCGAGCGGTGCGTTGACGATGGTGTCGTGGTCGCCGCGCTCGCCCGTGGCGCCGGTGCCCGGAAACAGCGGCATCTGGTGCGTCGAGCAGTACATCACGGTCGGGTCCGACCAGAAGATGTCCTGCGTGCCGTTGCCGTGATGCACGTCGAAATCGACGATGGCCGCGCGCTTGATGCCGTATTTGCGCTGCGCGTGGCGGGCGGCGATGGCGACGTTGTCGAAGAAGCAGAAGCCCATCGGCTTGCCGATCTCGGCGTGATGGCCGGGCGGGCGCACCGCGACGAAGGCGTTGCGATGCTCGCCCGCCATCACCGCTTCGGTCGCCGCCACCGCGCCGCCGACGCCGCGCATCACCGCTTCCCACGTGCCAGGGGACATCGAGGTGTCGCCGTCGATATAGACCTGCCCGCTGCTCGGTGCGATGTGGCGCAGCTCGGTGACGTAGTGCTCGTTGTGGCACAGCGTGACGAGATCGAGATCGCCCTCCGGCGCCTGGTCGCGTACCAGGAACTGGAAGCGCTCATGCGACAGCGCTTCCTCCACCGCACGCAGGCGATCCGGCCTTTCAGGGTGTCCCGGCGGCGTGACATGGTCGAGGCAGGCCTTGTGGGAAAGGAGAAGCGTGCTCATCAGGTCGGCCTCATGGATGCGGGCTTTCGACGTCGCTTGGCGCATCCGGCGCCAAAACGCAATGCAAATCCCAATCTATGCGTTTGAACGGGAATGGCAAAGGGTCGTCCCATTCTGGCCCGTTTGATCCGGATCAATTCACCCGCAGGATGCGGCTCAGCGGCAGCGGGCCGATCGGTCCGTGCGCCCGGAAGAACGCGAACAGCGCGTCCGCGTCGTAGCCGCCATATTGCGGCGCCGTGCCTTGTTTGGCGACGGTAAAACCATCGCCGCCGACTGCGAGGTAATCGTTGAGGGTGACGCGGTAGCCGCTGGCCTGCTCGATCGGCTTGCCGTTGAGCATCATCTTGTCGGCGATCACGCGCTCGCCGAATGACTTCGACGCATCCCAGGCATAGCTGAACCCGTTCGACACCTGGAGAATCCGCGGCCGCTTCGGGTCCAGCCATTGCTGCTCGAGCATCTCCTTGAGCTGGTTGCCGGTCAGGGTCATCGTGACGAGGCGGTTGCGGAACGGCTGGCTGGCGAAAACATCGCCGAAGGAGATCGCGCCGTTCTCCTTCGGGACGATGTCGGTGCGGATGCCGCCCGGATTGGTGAGTGCGATGACAGCGCTGCCATCCTTGGCGTCCCTGGTCGCAGCAAGCTGCGCGTCCGCGATGACGTTGCCGAGCGCGCTTTCACCGGCCTCGTTCGGCACGCGTGACAACGTTTGCGTCACCGATCCGGCCGGCCGGTTGGCGATCGGCGCCGAGAGCCGGTCATAGGCCTCGATCAGCGCGGTCTGCTCCGTGTCCTTCGCCAGCGAGGCATTGGCGACGATGACGTTCTCGGCTTTGGCATTGACGATGTCGCGGGTTACGGGATCGAGCTTGAGATCGATCGCGGTGACCAGCGTGCCGTATTTGTCGCCGCTGGTGACGAGCCGCCCGTCGATGTCGCAGACATAGGCGCGGTGGGTGTGGCCGCTGACGACGACGTCGACGGCGCGGTCGAATTTTTTGACGATGTCGACGATCGGCCCGGTAATGGCAGGGCATTCATTGTAGTCGCCGGCGGGCTCGCCGCCCTGGTGGATCAGCACCACGATCGCCTCGACGCCGCGCGCCCTCAGCTGCGGCACCAGCGCATTCACCGTCGCGGCTTCGTCGCGGAATTCGAGCCCGGCGATGCCGGATGGCGAGACGATGCCCGCGGTCTCCTTCAAGGTCAGCCCGATGAAGGCGATCGGGATGCCGTCGAATTCCCGGATATCGTAGGGCGGCAGCACGCTGTTGCCCGTCGCGGTCTCGATGGTGGACGCGGCGAGATAGCGGAATTTGGCGCCCGTGAACGGATGCGGCCCCTGGCAGCCGTCGACCGGATGGCAGCCGCCGTTCTGCATCCTGAGCAGCTCGGTCTTGCCCTCGTCGAACTCGTGATTGCCGACCGAGCTGATCGCTAGACCCATCAGCGAAAGCGCCTCGACCGAAGGCTCGTCGTGAAACATCGCCGACAGGAACGGGCTCGCACCGATCAGGTCGCCGGCGGCGACGAAGATCGTGTTCTTGTGCCCCTCGCGCAGCTGCTTCACCAGCGTCGCCATGTATTCGGCGCCGCCGGCCGCCACCATCACCTTCCTGGCTCCGTCCTCGGGATCGGCGATGCGGATGCCGCCCGGCGGCGGCCGCAGATTGCCGTGAAAATCGTTGATCGCGAGCACGCGCAGCTCGACCGGCGCGGCGGTCTGGGCCGAGGCGGGGAGGGCGAAGGCGAGAGTGAGGGCGGCGAGGATGGATCGGTATCGCATGGAACAAGATTAGTCGGTCCGCGCGAAGATTTCACGAAGGATTGTCGTGAACGTGCAGGTCTTCTTCCCGACCTCAGTATCGTAGGGTGGGCAAAGCGAAGCGTGCCCACGCCTCTCGTGCACTTCAGGATTGATGGTGGGCACGGCGCAAGTGCGCCTTTGCCCACCCTACGGTGCCGAACTCGCGGAGACAGACCATCGCCCGTCTCGCACAAGGGGAAGAGCGCCGCTACTTCTTCTTCCGGTTCGCAAACGCATTGAACGCCGCCACCGCTTCCTCCGACTTGAGCCGCTCGCCGAACAGATGGCCTTCCTGGTCGATGCGGCGGGTGAGCTCTTCGGCGGGCGCGCGCAGCAATTTGCGGGAGGTTGCGACCGCCTCGGCCGGTAGCCGGCAGATTTCGCGCGCCACCTTGCGCGCCTCGACCTCGGTATGTCCGGGCGACACCACGGTGTTGACGAAGCCTGCCGCGTGAGCCTCCGCGGCGGAAAAAGTCCGCCCCATCATCAGCATCGCGAAGGCGCGCTGATATCCCATCGTGTTCGGCATCAAGAGGCTGGCGGCACCGACCGGCACCAGGCCGAGATGGATGTAGGGCGCGGAGAAGGTCGCAGCGTTCGAGGCCAGCACGTAGTCGCAGTGAAACAGCATCACGGTGCCCATGCCGATCGAGGCGCCGTCGACGGCGGCGATGATCGGCTTGACGTTGAGGGCGAGCGAATAGAGAAACTTGGCGCCTTCCGACAACGTCTCGGGGCGCGCGGTGTCGGCGCGCATGAAATCGTCGATATCATCGCCTGCGGTGAACACGCCTGAGCCGCCGGTGATGATCATGCAGCGGATGTCGGGGTTGTTCTGCGCGGTGTCGATCGCGTGGCTCATCTCCCGGTACATGTCCTGGGTGATCGCGTTCTTCTTGCCCGGGCGGCGCAGGGTGATGACACGCGTTCCGCGCTCTTCGGTGACGACGATATTGCCATTCGGCATGAGAGCCCCCTGCGCGCGCCGCGATGCTCGCCGCTTCGCGAGTCTCGCCGAGCATCAGCCTACATGATCCCGCAGGCGTGCCAATGCGCTGAGTCAACCTTTTCGACGCCAACGCGCCGCAACAATTGGCTACAATGTTTCATTTGAAAAACCGGTGGTTGTGGTGCACGATCCCGCGCGGTTCCATGTGACCCGATTGCCCGATTGCCCGATTGATGATTGCCGCAACCCGCGTCGACGAATCCTCGCTGCACTACCGCGGCTGGCGCGTCGTGCTGGCCTGCTTCCTGATGGCCTTCTTCATGTTCGGCTTCGGCCTGTATGGCCAGGGCGTCTATCTCGCCGAGCTGCAGCGCGCCCATGGCTGGCCGGGCACGCTGGTCTCCGCGGCCAGCACCTTCTCGTTTCTCCTGACCTCCGTCCTCGTCATCTTCACCGACGATCTGCTCGCCCGCATCGGCTTGCGGTCGCTGATCCTGTGCGGCCTGGCGGCGCTCGGCGCCTCGACGGTGCTGCTGGCGCTGATGCAGACGCCCTGGCAGCTGTATCTCGCCTATGCGCTGATGTCGGTCGGCTGGACCGGCATGGGCACCGTGGTGATCGCGACCGTGCTGAACTCCTGGTTCGAACGCCGGCGCGGGCTCGCGCTCAGCCTCGCGTTCAACGGCGCGACCTGCGGCGGCATCATCCTCGTTCCGCTGCTGCTGTCGTTGACCGGCAGCATCGGATTTCGCTCCGCCATGCTGGCGGCCACGCTCGCGATGATGGTGCTGGTGCTGCCGGTGGTCGTGACCTTCATCGGCTGGCCTGCCGGGACCTCGCCGGCTTCGGGCGGACGCCCTTCCGGCGAGAGCGCGGCCGCGCCAAGTCATTCCCGCAAAGCGCTGCTCGCCAACGCGGCGTTCTGGACCATGGTGCTGCCGATCGCGATCGCACTGCTGGCGCAGATGGGATTCATCATCCACCAGGTGAGTTTTCTCGAGCCGCTGATCGGCCGCCCGGCCGCAGGCGGCGCGGTCACCATCATGGCGGCGATGGCGGTGGTCGGCCGCCTGTCGCTCGGCCTGTTCGTCGACCGGCTCGATCCCAGGCTCGCCTGCGCGGCGTCGATGACGAGCCAGGCGGCGGCGTTGTTCGTTCTCGTGCAGAGCACGAGCCCGACCGTGCTGCTGGTGTGCTGCGCCGTCTACGGCTTCTCGATCGGCAACATGATCACGTTTCCGCCCTTGATCATCCAGCGCGAGATCGGCGCCGCCGCCTTCGCTGCCGCAATGGGACTGGGCACCTCGATCAGCGGCGTCGTCAGCGCCTTCGGTCCGGGCATCGTCGGCCTCGTGCGCAGCTTCACCGGCAACTACACGATGGCGTTTGCGATGTGCGTCGCGCTCGATCTCGTGGCGGCGGGCATCGTGTTGTGGCGGCCGGGGAGAACGGCAAAGCTCGCAGCTTCGTAGGCAGCGCAGGTTTGCACTCTCGTGCCCCGGACGCAGCGCAACGCTCCTTCAGCGGTGCGCTGCAGAGCCGGGGCCCATGTCACCGCGATCGCTTCCTTGGGTTGGGTCCCAGCTCTGCGCAGCAACGCTACGCGTTGCAGCGCGTCCGGGACACGAGCGGCCAACTTACCCCAGCAGCACCGCATCCGCCGCCGCGACCGATTCCGCGCTCTCGGTCACGGTGCGCTCGAGCGCGCCGGCCTGCACACTGATGTTCTCGGCGAAGAAGCGTGCCAGCGAGACGTAGCGCGCGGCGTCCGTGTTGCCGTCGGCCTTGGCGGCGAGCGCCTCGGAGGCGAGCAGGCAGCCGCCGAGCGTTGAGCCGAACTGCTGCAGATAGGGTGTCGCGCCGGCAAGCGCCTCGTTCGGCGCGGACGTCACGCGCTCCAGCAGCCATTTGCTGGTGCGCGTCAAGGCCTCCAGCGCTTCGCGCAGCTTGACGCCCGTGGTGCCAAAAGCCGGATCGTTCGACGCTTCGACTTTCTTCACCGTCGCTGCGAGCTCGTCGAGCAGCGCCCAGACGGCAGCGCCGCCATTGGCCGCGAGCTTGCGCGTGACGAGGTCGATCGCCTGAATGCCGTTGGTGCCTTCGTAGATCGCGGTGATGCGGGCATCGCGATAATGCTGGGCCGCACCGGTCTCCTCGATGAAGCCCATGCCGCCATGCACCTGCACGCCGAGATAGGCGACCTCGTTGCCGATGTCGGTGGAATAGCCCTTGGCCATCGGCGTCAGCAGCGCCGCGCGCGCGGCGGCATCTGCACGCACCTTGGGGTCCCTGGCGCGCGTCGAGACGTCGATCGCGACCGCGGTCGCGTAGCAGATGGTGCGCGCGGCGGCGGTCTGCGCCCGCATCCGCATCAGCATGCGCTTGACGTCGGGATGCACGAAGATCGCGTCCGAGCCGTCGCTCTTGCTGCCGACGGCGCGGCCCTGCTTGCGCTCCTGCGCATACGACAAAGCCTGCTGATAGGCGCGATCGGCGACGCCGACGCCCTCCAGGCCGACGCCGAGCCGCGCCTGATTCATCATCGTGAACATGCAGCGCATGCCCTGGTTCTCTTCGCCGATGAGGAAGCCGATGGCGCCGCCATGATCGCCCATGGTCATGGTGCAGGTGGGGGAGGCATGCATGCCGAGCTTGTGCTCGACGCCGCTCGCATAGATGTCGTTGCGCTGCCCCAGCGAGCCGTCTGCATTGACCATGAACTTGGGCACGAGGAACAGCGAGATGCCTTTGGTGCCGGCGGGCGCATCGGGCAGACGCGCCAGCACGAAATGCACGATGTTGTCGGTCATGTCGTGCTCGCCATAGGTGATGAAGATCTTCGTCCCCTTGATGCGATAGGTGCCGTCGGCTTGCTTTTCGGCGCGGGTGCGCAGCGCGCCGACGTCGGAGCCGGCCTGCGGCTCGGTGAGCTGCATCGTGCCGGTCCATTCGCCGGAGACGAGCTTTTCGAGATAGATCTTCTTCAGCTCACTGCTGCCATGCGCGTCCAGCGCCTCCATCGCCGACGCCGTCAGCAGCGGGCAGAGGCCGAAGGCGAGGTTCGAGGCGCTCCAGATCTCGGTACACGCAGCATTGATCGCGATCGGCAGGCCCTGGCCGCCGAAATCCTCCGGGCCGGACACCGCGTTCCAGCCGCCCTCGGTCCAGCGCTTGTAGGCGTCCGGCCAGCCCGGCGCGGTCGTCACCTTGCCGTCGCTGAGCTTGATGCCGTGCTCGTCGCCGACCTTGTTGAGCGGGGCCAGGACGTCGGTTGCGAACTTGCCGGCTTCCTCCAGCACGGCCGCGGCGATGTCGGCGTCGAAATCGCCGTAATGACCGGCCTCCACCGCAGCCTTGAGGCCGGCGCCGTGATTGAGCGACAGCAGCATGTCAGAAATCGGCGCGCGGTAGGTCATGGCTCACTCCCGTGGACAGGTCTTGGCGCCCTATTCCCATGAAATGGGGGAGGTCTCAATGGGGCGGGAGGGGCCGGACGGTGGCGGTCAGAACGGGGCCGTCGCGGGCCCATAAAGAGAGTGTAGCGCGGCCGATCCCGGGGCTGTGGTATTTTGCCCCTCCAGGCGGTTGAAATGCTGCGCCGCTCCCTATAGACCGGCTGCGACCAAGGGAATCTGCGGTAGCCAGTTCTTCCGCCGGCCCCAGGTCGCCTGTTGGGGCGTAGCCAAGCGGTAAGGCAGCGGATTTTGATTCCGCCATTCGGAGGTTCGATCCCTCCCGCCCCAGCCAGTTGATGTTGCTCGATTAATTGCCGTCGCCGTTGCTCCATTTGGAAAGGGTGGATTCCGCCGTCCGTTGGAGACCTCGCTATCTTTGTTCGCCACGATTCACTCACAACATCTTCCAGAAACTCGAAATCGGTCACCGGACGGTGTCCGCGATTTTCGCACAACGATCGCTCGGTCCCTGAGGACGAGCTGATCACCTGTTGGATTGAGCGCAGTACGCGTGACGGTCGTAGCTTGTGAAAGGATCGCACCAAGGGCCGCCGCCCTGACATTCAGCTCGTTAGTCATTTCATCGGAGCCAACTCGCTGTTGGCTTGAGTCGATGGCGCGGGTCCGCCGAGGGGGACTACCATTGAATAACTATTCAGCGACGATCAACAGGCCGAAAAAGATCGGCAGCAATACCGGAGGTACGAGCCACCCACTAACACTGAATCTATCGATATTCGACATTTGGAACCGCCTTTTCAAAACGGCGGGAGCGCAACACTCTCAGTCACCGATAATAGCCAGGGACGCTCTGTGATATGAGGGATATGGTGACGCTCCGCCGAATAGCGAGGCCGGTCGTAACTTAATGTCGTGGGCAGGTTGTAGTCCGATTCCAGAGTAGCCATTTACAGCTTAGCGCAGCCTGATCGCTTTCGACATCTTTTGCCCTTGCGCGGACTTGATCGGACCCACCATGATCGAGTTTCCAAATTATAGTCGTTCATATGACCGAACGCGGCATGCCGTGCGTTTTTGGGGATACGATAGCGCGCTAGAGGCATCGTTTTTCATAGAGGAAGACGCGCTGAGGCGACTTCAACCGGACGCTCACCCCAATGAAACGGGTTTCCTGAACGCATTCGATTCCAACCGTGATGTGATCTGTGCCGCCGCTGCCAGGGTGTACGTCCGCGGCAGCAGGGGTTCTTACGATCTGATCGCCGCTAATTTTTGAAATGAAGACTGACGTCTTGATGGACGCGGAAGACTCCGGTTACGAGCACGTAGCTCGTTACGACTGCCAATCCAGAAACAATCAAAAAAGCCAGGGAGAATCGCATGAAATTCCGTCCGCTCCATGACCGTGTCGTGGTCAAGCGCATTGAGGCCGAAGACAAGACCGCTGGTGGCGTCATCATTCCGGACACCGCCAAGGAGAAGCCCTCCCAGGGCGAAGTCACCGCCGTCGGCCGCGGCGGCCGCGACGAAGCCGGCAAGCTGATCCCGATCGACGTGCAGGTCGGCGACCGCGTGCTGTTCGGCAAGTGGTCGGGCACCGAGGTCACGATCGACGGCCAGGAGCTGTTGATCATGAAGGAGAGCGACATCATGGGCGTTCTCACTGATCTGCCCGCTGCCAAGAAGAAGGCCGCGTAAGCGCCAGTCAGTTTTCCTTACCCTGGGATTCGGCGTAGCCGGGTTCTCGAAGGATGAGGCCCGCAATTCAAATCTCATCCCTCGAGAGCTCGCCAGTTGCGCGGGTCTTTGGGATCTGACCGGTTGAAAACGGAGACCACTATGTCAGCCAAAGAAGTCAAATTCGGCGTCGATGCCCGTGACCGCATGTTGCGCGGCGTCGAAATTCTCAACAACGCGGTAAAGGTAACGCTCGGTCCGAAGGGCCGCAACGTGGTCCTCGACAAGTCGTTCGGTGCTCCCCGGATCACCAAGGACGGCGTCACCGTCGCCAAGGAAATCGAGCTCGAAGAGAAGTTCGAGAACATGGGCGCACAGATGGTGCGTGAAGTGGCCTCGAAGGCGGCCGACGCCGCAGGCGACGGTACCACCACCGCGACCGTGTTGGCCGCAGCCATCGTGCGCGAGGGCGCCAAGGCGGTTGCCGCGGGCATGAATCCGATGGATCTCAAGCGCGGTATCGACTTGGCAGTCGACGCCGTGGTCGCCGACCTCGTCAAGAACTCCAAGAAGGTCACCTCGAACGAGGAGATCGCCCAGGTCGGCACCATCTCGGCCAACGGCGATGCGGAGATCGGCAAGTTCCTCTCCGACGCCATGAAGAAGGTCGGCAACGAGGGTGTCATCACCGTCGAGGAAGCCAAATCGCTCGAGACCGAACTCGAGGTCGTCGAGGGCATGCAGTTCGACCGCGGCTACATCTCGCCCTACTTCGTCACCAACGCCGACAAGATGCGCGTTGAAATGGACGACGCCTATATCCTGATCTACGAGAAAAAGCTCTCCAGCCTGAACGAACTGCTTCCGCTCCTGGAAGCAATCGTACAGAGCGGCAAGCCGCTTATTATCATCGCAGAAGACGTCGAAGGCGAGGCGCTTGCCACCCTCGTCGTGAACCGCCTCCGTGGCGGCCTGAAGGTCGCGGCCGTCAAGGCTCCGGGCTTCGGCGATCGCCGCAAGGCCATGCTGCAGGACATCGCGATCCTGACCCGCGGCCAGGCGATCTCGGAAGATCTCGGCATCAAGTGCGATAACTTCACGCTCAACATGCTCGGTCGCGCCAAGAAGGTGATGATCGACAAGGAGAACACCACGATCGTCAACGGCGCCGGCAAGAAGGCCGACATCGAGGCGCGCGTGGCCCAGATCACGGCGCAGATCGAGGAGACCACCTCGGATTACGACCGTGAGAAGCTCCAGGAGCGTCTGGCCAAGCTCGCTGGCGGCGTCGCGGTGATCCGCGTCGGCGGCGCGACCGAGGTCGAGGTGAAGGAGCGCAAGGATCGCGTTGATGACGCGATGCATGCGACCCGGGCTGCGGTCGAGGAAGGCATCGTGCCGGGCGGCGGCGTCGCCTTGCTGCGTGCCTCCGAGCATCTCAAGGGGCTGCGCACAAAGAACGATGACCAGAAGACCGGCGTCGAGATCGTGCGCAAGGCGCTGTCCGCGCCGGCCCGCCAGATCGCGATCAACGCCGGTGAAGACGGCTCGGTCATCGTCGGCAAGATCCTGGAAAAGGAGCAGTACTCCTACGGCTTCGACTCGCAGACTGGTGAGTACGGCAACCTGGTCGCCAAGGGCATCATCGACCCGACCAAGGTGGTTCGCGTGGCGATCCAGAACGCGGCCTCGGTCGCGGCTCTGTTGATCACCACTGAAGCCATGGTGGCCGAGGTACCGAAGAGGAACGCCGGCGGCGGCGTGCCCGCGGGTGGCGGCGGCATGGGAGGCATGGGCGGTATGGATTTCTAAGTGCAGCGTTCAAAGAAAAAGAAAGGTCCGGCAGCGATGCCGGCCTTTCTGCATTTTCTTGCGCCTGGTCGCGGTTGCCCTGCTCAATTTGCCAGAGGCCGCAATACTGACACGTCAGTACGGCTTTCAGCCTGAGCTCGTACCAGCCCTCCGAGAACTTGGAATTGCCGAGCTTGCGATGGGAATAGCCGATCAGATTGCCCACGTTCGGGTGATCGTCGTGGCCAAACGCCTTTAGCTCTGCGTCCGGCACCGAGTTGAATTGCCAATCTCAAGGTCAAGTCTCCTAACTTGAATTGGCCAGGAGTCAAATTAGCTCTGGACGAGGATTGTCGTCCCACTTGGAGGACCAAGGTGTGGGTAAAGATCAATCAATGTCGTTTTGGACGCCTCAAAAACTGGACGAAAAAGCTAAAGAAGACGCTGAGAAGGACAACTACAGTCCACCACATTCATGGTGGCCCGGCCGATACAGCATTGGTACCGAAGCCCGCGACAGGTACGATCGAGCTTTCAACCTTCATCACAGCGACAAGGACGAGTACTAGGCCGCCCCAGTTGGCGGCCTCTTTCATTTCATAACGTCTGGCGGAGGCGGCAACCCCGAGCCTTTCGAATATTCAGTCCAGTCCTGGTCAGGACACTCAATATTTCAAATGGACGGAACGATTGACCTTGGGAGTTCTTGGTCCTCAGCAATCGGTGACTTATCTCCGAAAGCAAAGCCGGCCGACCGGTCGACATTTTGCCCAATGCCCGGCGGAAGGTTTCAAGCGGCCTCAGATGCCACCCGCACTGAGGCCGTTTCCTAGGACCCGCGGAACCGGAAATTAGGGCGCCCCCTTGAACAAAGCGGGCGAAAATGTTGGGCACCGCCGCGCTCAACTGCAAAGAGCCGGGAATCTCACAAAGGCCGTGTAGCTCCGGCGCATCGCGTGACAGATACTCGCCACATAGGGCGCCAGCCGCAGGCGCTGACTGCAGCGAACCGACCGGATTAGATGCATCCAGGCCATCCAACGAGTGTCCGCACGCGCTGTGTGAGCAATTTGGTACAGACGCCGATCGCTCGACGTGTCTAGCCTCCTTAACGGGTGAAGCTCAACATACCTCTGACTCAAGGTGAAAATCATGGAAATCTCCAGGGAGACAAAAGCTGCCGTGCGGCCGGCACTGTGGGGAGCTGTGGCCGGAGCGATTGCTCTGGCAATCGTGGGGTTCGGCTGGGGCGGCTGGGTGACGGGTGGGTCCGCCGAGACCATCGCGAAGAATAGTGCTGCTACGGCTGTCGTCGCAGCTCTCACACCCATCTGCGTTGAGAAGTTTCGACAAGCCGCTGATGCGTCGGCGAACCTGGTCGAAATGAAGAAGGCGACCTATGCATGGGATCAGAGCAAGTTCGTCGAAAAAGGCGGTTGGGCCACGATGCCGGGAAGCACTGAGCCAAACTCGGCGGTTGCAAAGGCTTGTGCCGAATCGCTTGGTAGCAACAAAGCTGTGGAGCTGCGTGGATAGTCAGGCAAGTCGCGCGGCGGAAATCTGCGCAGTGACGCGCCCGCCTCTAGCAAAATCGATTTCGAAATTTGGCAAAGGTCAGAACGTGTTCGCGCAGGGAGATGTCGCGGACGCGGTATTCTATATTCAAGAGGGAAAGATCAAGCTAACGGTCGTTTCGGACCAAGGTAAGGAAGCGTCGTCGGGATTCTGGAGCCGGGACAATTCTTTGGCGAGGGCTGCCTCAATGGTCATCCATTGCGTATTGCCACTACCACGGCAACGGAGGCCTGTGTCATCACGAGAATATCGAAGACGGCGATGATTGCAGCGCTCGAAGGCAAGCCGAAGTTCTCTCAATTGTTCATGGCTTATTTGCTCGCGCGCAATAGCCGGATTGAAGAAGACCTGATCGACCAACTCTTCAATTCGAGCGAGAAACGCTTGGCGCGCCTGTTGCTTCTGCTGGCCAATTTCGGCAAGGAAGCCAGCTCTCAGCCCATTGGCGTCAACATCAGCCAGGAAACGCTGGCCGAGATGATCGGTGCGACCCGATCACGGGTTAGCTTCTTCATGAACAAGTTCCGCAAGCTCGGCTTCATCAGCTACAATGGAAAGATCGAGGTTCATAGCGCGCTTCTGAACGCGGTTCTGCGCGACAAATCCGAGATAGACCGGAAGGACTGATCCCGCGCGGCCAAACCAAGCGCCGGGCCAAACGCGTGACATCAGCCCACTTGATATCACGACCGAGTCCTGTTCGGCGGTGCTTTTTTTTCGCGGCAAGCTCGCGGTGCAGATCTCAAGTCAGCCTGTGAAATGCCGGCAAAACCTCTCGCACGAGCTCACTTAGATCTAAGGCCTCGCCACTTTCCGCAATGTCCGAGAACAGAACCTCGATAAAAGGATGTTGCCGGTTGAACGCGGCGAGTCCTCCAACTTTTCCGCGTTTAGTCACGTCGGCAGTTCGTCGCGAACTGAGCCTCCCTCGTTCTCCCACCGCGACAGAGCGGCGGCGCCCGATCTCGCATTGCTAGGCGTATCCTTTGCTGAAGGCAGCTCGTTGCGACCGACTTCATTCTTGTGCCCGTGCGCCGTCAACAAGACGAAGCCGGCACGCCAGCTCTTGAATTTGTGGCTTTCCTCAGCGCTGGTCGAACCCTTGACGAGTTCGCCGGACGCGGTTGTTCTTGCGCGATGCTGCTGAGATTTGAACATATGCAGAGCCCTTTCGTTGGAAGTCTCCGCGCGCTCCGGCCAATCTCGACGGCTGACCAGGGTAGACTTGGACATATGGGGATCGAAGGGCCGAACAACGAGCCTCAGGCATAAATAAGATTGCCAAAGCAGTGCGCGGACAGGCTTTGCCCTGCGTCCAACCGACCCGCCTGGGTGCTGACAGACAGAACCACGGCAATCGCGGCTCGGCGCTGGTTCCGTTCTGTCGATCCATGGGATTCGCTGCGGGATGGTAAGACAGGCTGTCCGTCTGAGATCCTGTCGCCGAGGAGGCTGCCGCTCTTCCGCGCGTTGAGCGAGAGAGCAGGAGACGATGGGACGGTGCTCGCCTGCCCGATCGAACTCGAGCAGGCATCTCGTCAATGATTCGACAAGCCCGAGAATGGGATAGCAATTCGAGCAAAAGAGGCGCACCGTTCATGCAAGCTTGATTGACGTCGGCGGTACGCGGGCGGCGATCGAAGCAGTGTCGTCCGCAGCGCTGACCGGCACCTGCGCGCCGCCGCTCTGCGGCTCTTCGAGATGGTAACGATCAGTTCGATCGATCCATCTGATGCTCAGGAAGCGACGCGATGGCGTCCAGAGAATGATGCACGTGTCGACCTTGAGGGGGATGTGGCCGCGCCGAGCGCCTACACGCGGCGGATGACGGTGGAGATCGAAAGCGCGGCGTTCTGCTGGCGCCTGCCAGCCACATCGCCCTGTCCAGCATCTCCGATGAGCTAGCGATGCAGATCGCGCTCAGCCTCGCTGGCATTCTGGTGATTGTCGCGGCTGCATTGGTGCTGATCTCGATCGAGATCAAGCCGAGGCGGCGACCATGGCGGCAGGAAGAACTGGCCCGTGGCAAGTGATATTTCATATGGAAGGATCGATCAAAGTCGACCCGGTGAGGCAATGGGCAAATTCAAGATAAGCGTCGCACGCATCGAGATGATTTCGCCGAACGAACGAGCCGAGGACATCCGTTTGACGTTTCAATTCGAAAGCGATCAGACCAGTTTTGCCTTGCCAATCTTCCTGAACTCTCGCGACTTCGACGACACCGAAATCGTCAAGGTCGCTCGAAGCAAGTTATATGACGTCTTCTGGCAGCTCTGCGGTCAGTGCGAGGATTGGCAGTTGTCGGACGCCGAGCGTCGCGAACTTGCAAAGATCAACGTGCGGCCTGCCCGACAAGGTCGACGAGTCCGCGAATCAAAGAGCTAGCCGCCGGTTTGCCCACTCCGTCTGTTTGGGATGTCGGTAATTGTAGCATCTGCAGCCACTGCTCTCCTGCTCGCCGTCGTCCCGACAAAGGGAGAATCTGCTGCCTCAGGTTTTTCGGGACTGATCCTCCCTGTGAAGGTTGCTTCCTTATTTGGAAACGTCCGCCAAGTTATTGGAATTGCTAGAGGCGTTTTGGCCATTTTTTCCAAACGCGCCTTGAAACCGTTAGATAATCAAACTGAGTTTGATTCCGCCATTCGGAGGTTCGATCCCTCCCGCCCCAGCCAGAAGCTCCGCTTCCCTGAAATTGGCGAAGCCGGCCTTGTACAGATCCTTTGGCTGGTCTCGATTACGGCGTTGCGGCGGCCCAGGGCCGCCGCAGCCGCATCGGGACGCCGCCGCCGGGCGGCGGGTCGTCGTCGTCATCGAGCTTGCGCAGCGCGGTGAGGATGTCCGCAAGCCGGATCGGCCGATCCATGCCGGGAATCTCGCGAAGCGCGGGATGGGATTCGACGGCGTACATGTCCGAAGCCCACGATGACAATATGATCCGCTTCTCCGCTGTCGAGAGCTTGCCATCGTCGAGGACGGCGCTCGGCGAAGCATAATGCGCAGCGGGATGGAACAGCGCGCCGACACCGCCGGTGGTCGCATTGGCATTGGTCATCACTTGTCTCCCTCTACACTCCTTTCGAAGGGATGGTCCGATCGGCGGATGGCGATCCGGTCGCCATCCGCCATGGTGGTCGCTGTCGAACGCGTTCGACCGGCCTAAGCCGCTTTCTTCTGCTCGATCTGCGGTGACGCAGCACCCGCGATCTGGATCCGGCGCGGCTTCATGGCCTCCGGAATCTCGCGCAGGAGATCGATGACCAGGAGACCGTCCTGGAAAACGGCCTGCTTGACCTGGACGTAGTCGGCGAGATTGAACACGCGGCGGAACGGACGCGCGGCGATACCCTGATAGAGATATTCGCGCGTGGCGCTGTCCGGCTTCCGGCCCTCGATGGTGAGCGCGTTCTGTTCGGCGGTCACGCTGATGTCGTTGACGCCAAAGCCCGCCACGGCCAGCGTGATCCGGTATTGGTCTTCGCCGGAGCGCTCGATGTTGTAGGGGGGATAATTGTCCTCGCCCGCCTGGCGCAGCGTGCTGTCGACGAGGTCGGCCAGATGATCGAAGCCGATGGTGGAGTGCCACAGCGGCGCGAAGTCAAAGGTGGTCCTCATACCAAGTCCTCCAAAGAGCAAGATGGATACGAAGGAGCGCCGTTAGGGAATCGGAAACGGATCCGAAGGCCCCGACCCGGCGCCCGCGCCGGACCCATCGGGCATCCGGCACACCGCTCTCGCGGCGAAAAACGACTTAGAGTGCCACAAGTCCCTTGCAAGAGGGACGCGCAAAATTTTTTTCGGGGACCCCGGCGGCGTCAAGGAAGCGGCGAAAGAGGATCTTGACAGCAAAACAACCCTGAATATTTTTTGCGCCGGAAGATGCTTCTTCCGACACCGCTAATTCGAAAAGGACCGTGAAAGACCGTCAGGAGTGACGACGATGCTCGATCAGGATTTCGCCCGCATCCGCGCGCACCGCAACAACCTCTCTCGTTATCGACGTTTGCTCAAGACTGAGCTGTCGGACATTGAGCGCCAGTTTATCGAACGACGCCTCGCCGAGGAGCAGACCGCGCTCGAGGCTCTCGCCGCCGATGCCTTCCCGGCCGCATTCACCGTTCCAAACGCGCCATCGGCGATTGCCACGACCGGAGTGGAACGATGAGTGACGTCCGCAACCTCCTCATCAGCGGCAGCGAGAAGGTGATCGGGCACTATCGCGTGTTGCTGGCCGGTGCCAGAAGCGAGAGCGAACGCGAGCTCTATCGCGCCCGGATCGAGCGCGAGCAGCGCCTGCTTGACGCTCTGCGGGGCGGCCTGCCGGATCGATCGGCGGCGTGAACAGGCGCGCATGTGTCATTCCGGAAATTTTTTCATTCCGGAAATTTGCTGGCGAGCACGCGGCCTTCCTGCACCAGCATGGCCACGAACGCCGTGATCTTCGGCGGCCGGAACCGGGCCGCGGGATACACGGCATGGATCCCGCCGGCCGGCAAGCTCCAGGATGGCAGGACATGGACCAGCCGGCGGGACTTGAAATGCTCCGCGACCAGGTAGTCGGGCAGCACGCAGAGTCCGCCGCCGGCGAGGGCTGCGCCCAGCACCGCAGGCGTCGTGTTGATCGAGATCGACTGCCGCATGCGGATCGTGCGGCTGTCGATATCGCGTCTGGTGAAGCGCCAGACCAGCGGCTCGTCGAGCGCGCCGTTGGCAATGAACGGCAGAGCCGCAAGCTCGTCGGGCGTCTTGCTCTGGAACGCCGCTGCCACGTCCGGTGCGGCCACCAGCAATTGCCGAAACGATCCGATCCGCCTGGCCTGCTGACTTGAATCGTTCAGCCAGCCGACCCGGATCGACAGGTCGATCTGGTTGGCGAGGAGGTCCGTTCGCGTGTCCGACAGGATCAGCTCGACACTGCAAGCGGGATATTTTCGCGCAAACTTCGCCGCCAGCGGCGCGATCATCGTTGCGCCATAGTCGTTCGGCGCGGCGACCCGCAGCATGCCCATCGGCTCGGCATTGGTCTGCGCGAGCTCGTCGACGGCATCTTCCGCCGTGCGCAGGATCATGACGCAACGGGCATGCAGCAACCGGCCGGCTTCGGTCGGCTCGACCCTCCTGGTGGTCCGCAGCAGCAAAGCCGTTTTCAATTCTGCTTCGAGCCGTGCCACCTGCTGGCTGACGACGGTCTTGGTGATGCCGAGGCGCTCGGCAGCGCGTGTGAACGAGCCGGCATCGACCACGGCTGCGAAATAAGCGAGGCGGTTGAGGTTGATCGCTTCCATGCGGTCGTCGCCATTGTTAGCTAATAACAAACAATATGTACCATTATCTGATATTTATCAAATAATGATCGGCCGCTAGGTTTCTCTGCATCGAACATTGGCGGCCCGAAATCATGCAAATCACCTATCTCTTCGACCCTCTCTGCGGCTGGTGCTACGGCGCCTCGCCGGTGCTGGAGCAGCTTGCCGCGCACGGCGATGCCACCCTGGTGCTGGCACCGACCGGCCTGTTTGCGGGCCCTGCGGCGCGGACCATGGACCAGCATTTTGCCGCCTATGCCTGGCAGAACGACCAGCGCATCGCACGCTTGACCGGCCAGCCGTTCAGTGAGGCCTATCGCACCGGCATTCTCGGCAATACCGGCAGCCTGTTCGACTCGGCGGCAGCGACCCTTGGCGTCGTCGCCGTGGGCCTGGGTGATCCGGCCCGTGAGCTCGAGGCGCTCAAGCTCTTGCAGCGCGCCCGCTACGTCGATGGCCGCGACAATTCCAGCCTTCAAGTCGTCGGCTCGAGGGCGCGCAACTGGCCGATGCGGCACGCCGCGTGCGGGCGCCTGACGATGCATTGATCGCGGCTTACCAGACGCGGATCGCGGCCGCGCGCGCCGACATGACGCGATTTGGGGCCGGTGGCGTGCCGGCTCTGGTGGTCGGCGAGGGCGCCGGGCGGAGGCTGCTCGACGGCAGCATGCTGTTCGGGCGGTTCGATCTGCTGGCCGCACAACTTCGTGCCGCCTGATCACCCAAACCGATTTTCAGAGTTCAATGGAGAGAGCCATGTTGTCGAGGAGACAGATCATGAGGACCAGCCTTGCCGCGGGTGCCGCCGCATTGTTCGCGGCCGCCGACGTCGGCCATGCCGCGGAAGTCAAGCTGAGCTGGAAACATTTTCCCGCAGGCCCCAATGGATTTTTCCGTGCGCCCGTCCTGCTTTCCGGTCCGACCGAGGCGGTGCTGATCGACGGCGGCTTCTCCTATCCGGACGGACGCGCGCTCGTCGAGGCGATCAAGGCGAGTGGCAAGAAGCTCACCACCATCTATATCAGCCAATCCGATCCCGACTATTATTTCAGCCTGAAGCCGGTGCGCGAGGCTTTCCCGAATGCCAAGGTGCTGGCGGCGTCCGCGACGCTCGCGGCCATCAAGGCGAATGTGGAGAAGAAGCTCGCCGTCTGGGGACCGCAGCTCAAGGAGAACGGTCCACAGACGCTCGCCGATGTCGTGCTGCCGGAAGCGTTCGATGGGGCTTCTCTTGCGGTTGACGGCGAGGCGATCGAAATCGTCAACGCCGAAGGTCTCGCCAACCGCCGCTATCTCTTCGTTCCGTCCTTGAATGCCGTGTTCGGCGGCGTGATGATCTTCTCCGGCGTGCATGTCTGGACCGCCGATACGCCGACCAAGGAGCAGCGCGCAGCCTGGGTCGCCAACCTCGACAAGATCGCGGCCCGCAAGCCGTCCCTGGTCGTGCCGGGTCACATGGCGGCGGGCGTCGCCGTCGATCTTTCCGCTGTCGAGCACACCAGGACGTATCTGCTCGCGTTCGACGAAGAGTTGGCGAAGGCGGCTGACAGCGCTGCGCTGAAGGCTGCCATGGAAGCCCGCTTCCCGAATCTCGGCATGGGCGTCGCGCTCGATATCGGCTCCAAGGTTGCCAAGGGCGAGATGAAGTGGGGTTGAGCGGGAGAAGCTACGCCAGCGCGGCCGACAATTTGCGCATCACCCGGTCGAGCACCGCCACTTCTTCGGCGGTCAGCTCCCCAAGCAGCTTCGTCTCCCGCGCCAGCGCGTAAGGCACGATCTTGCGATAAAGCGCGCGACCGGCTGGGGTCAGCGAGACTATCAGCTCGCGCCGGTCGTCGGGATGGTGCTTGCGGCCGGCGATGCCGCGCGCCTCCAGGCCCTGCACGGCGCGGCTGACCTGCATCTTGTCGAGCGTCGTCAGCGGGCCGATCTCCTTGGTCGCAATCTCCGGGCGCATGCCGAGGATGGCGAGCACGCGCCATTCCTGCCGTGTCAACGCAAAGCGCTCGGAATAGACCTCGGCAACCGCCAGAGACACCTGCTCGGCGAGGCGTGCCAGCCGGTACGGAAAATATCGCTGCAGGTCCAGCTCGACGCCATCCTGCGCCGCTGCGACTTTGGCCGCTTCCCCGCGTGCCACGCTCGAACGTCCCATCACGCGATTCCCGTCCGCCGATCCACCCGAAAAATTCCTCGAAGTGGATTGATCCAGATCAAATTCAGGAAATAGTAACACCTGATACTAATTTCGCAACCGCAAGTCCAGGGAGCGAAACGCCATGAAAATCGAGAAGATCCATCACGTCGCCTATCGCTGCGTCGACGCCAAGGCCACTGTCGAGTTCTACAAGACCGTCATGAACATGGATCTTCTCGGCGCCATTGCCGAGGATCGGGTGCCTTCGACCAAGGCGCCCGATCCCTACATGCACATCTTTCTCGATGCCGGGAACGGCAACATCCTCGCTTTCTTCGAGCTGCCGAATTCGCCGCCGATGGGCCGCGATCCCAACACGCCGGAGTGGACCCAGCACATCGCCTTCCAGGTCAAGGACCTCGCCGAGCTGGAAGAGGCCAAGGCGCGCGCGGAGGCCGCCGGCCTCGACGTCGTCGGCGTCACCGACCACACCATCTTCAAGTCGATCTATTTCCGTGACCCGAGCGGCCATCGCCTGGAAATCGCGGCCTGGACCGCGATGCCCGAGCAGATCGACCGCATGAAGTCGGTCGCGCACGAGATGGTCGAGGAATGGTCGCGCACCAAGCGCCCGCCGCGCCACACCGCCTGGATGCACGAGAAGGAATTCGCGGACGCGCATTGATCCCAGGCACGCGCATCAGGAAGCGAACATGGCGAGCTACATCTATCCGAAGTTCGGTTACCGGCGCTCTCTGGAGCAGGCCGAGGGGATCGTGAAGCGGCATCCGATCGTGGTGATCGGCGCGGGTCCCATCGGCCTGACCGCGGCGCTCGACTGCGCCGCGCGCGGCCAGCCGGTCGTGGTGCTCGACGACAACGACACCGTCTCGATCGGCTCGCGCGCGGTCTGCTACGCCAAGCGTCCGCTCGAGATCTGGGACCGCCTCGACTGCGCGGCGCCCATGGTCGACCGCGGGGTGAGCTGGAATGTCGGGAGGGTCTTCTTCCAGGACCAGCTGTCCTACGAGTTCGATCTGTTGCCCGAGGCCGACCACCAATGGCCGGCCATGATCAATCTGCAGCAATATCATCTGGAGGAGATCCTCGTCGCCAAATGCAGGGCCAATCCGCTGATCGAGCTGCGCTGGAAGCACCGGCTGATCAGCCTGAAGCAGGCCGCCGACCATGCGACGCTGGCGGTGGAAACGCCCGACGGCATCTTCACCATGGAGGCGCAATGGGTCATCGCCTGCGACGGGGCCAATTCCGACGTGCGCAAGATGGTCGGCGCCGAGTTCACGGGACAGTTCTTCCAGGACCGCTTCCTGATCGCCGACGTCGCCATGAAGGCGGATTTCCCGACCGAGCGCTGGTTCTGGTTCGATCCGCCGTTCCACCGCGGCCAGTCCGTGCTGCTGCACCGGCAGGCGGACAAGATCTGGCGCATCGACTTCCAGCTCGGCTGGGACGCCGATCCCGATGAAGAAAAGAGGCCGGAGCGGGTGATCCCGCGCATCCGCGCCATGCTCGGCGAGGAGACCGAGTTCGCGCTCGAATGGGTCTCGATCTATCAGTTCGCCTGCCGGCGCATCGACAATTTCCGCCAGGGCCGGGTGCTGTTCGCCGGCGACGCCGCGCATCAGGTCTCGCCGTTCGGCGCGCGCGGCGCCAACACCGGCGTCCAGGACATCGACAATCTCGCCTGGAAGCTCGCGATGGTGCTGCGCGGCGAAGCGTCGGAAGCACTGCTCGACAGCTATCACGAGGAGCGCGCCTATGCCGCGGACGACAACATCCTGAACTCGACGCGGGCCACCGACTTCATCACGCCGAAGACGAGAGTGAGCCGCTATTTCCGTGACGCGGTGCTGGAGCTCGCCCGCCATCACGGCTTTGCGCGCCCGCTGGTCAACAGCGGCCGGCTCTCGACGCCGACGCCCTATGCGACGTCGGCGCTCAATACGCCTGACGGCAATGCGATGATGGGCGGCGTGCGGCCCGGCACCAATGCGGCCGATGCGCCGATCACGGTGGATGGCAAGCCCGCCTGGTTCCTCCATTGTCTCGGCGATGGCTTCACGGTCGTGGCCTTTGGCAAGGAGACCGACAAGACCGAGATCGCGGTGGGGCCGCTCAAAGCGAAGCTCATTGTCGTCGGCCGCGACATCGCCGATCCCTCCGGCCTGCTTGCCGCGCGCTACGGCGCTTCGCCCGGAACCACCTACCTGTTCCGCCCCGATCAATACGTCGCCGCACGCTGGACCGGATTCGACGAGGCAAGCATCGCGGATGCGATGTTGCGGGCCTCCGGGCACGACACCACCGGACGGAAGGAGCTGGCAGCATGACGCTCAATTTGTCACCCAACATCGCCGATCCCGACGACTTCTACGCCGAACTGATCAACAGTCAGCGCGACCTCGACGAGGAGCAGGCGCTGCGGATGAACGCACGGCTGATCCTGCTGCTCGCCAATCACATCGGCGACCGCAAGGTCCTGACGGAGGCGATTGGCTGCGCCCGCAGGGGCGGCAGCTAGGCCGCGGGAACTCCGCCTCGGGATCGGGAGATCGCAGAAAGCAGCCGGCAGAACCGGCGGCAGGTTCCGTTTTGGGCGATCTCGCCGGGTGAATGCGGCACCGAGGTCAGTCGCGCCGAAAAGCCATCTGGGCAGAAGCCGCTTTCTTGACTTGGCTCAAGGTAAAATCGGTGAAGTTCGACACTTTCTTAGGCCCCACACCAAGGCCGGAGGAAGCACCATGCTAGGTCGAACCATTGCTGCAGCGTTGCTGTTCGTCACCTTGGGCCAGCCGGCGTTGGCTCAATCGCCGGCGGACCATCAGGGCCATCATCCCGGACAGGAGCAGACGCCGGCGTCGCCGCAATCGAGCTCTCCTGCCAGCCCGTCCGCCGAGCGGCAGAGTCCGATGCGCGGTGGAGATATGATGGGAATGATGGGGCGCGGAATGATGGGACAAGGAATGAAGGGGCATGGCTCGGGCAGTGACGCCATGGAGCCGCCGGTCGTCTTCCGCATCATCTTCGCGCTGATGGATGCCGATGGTGACGGGACCCTCTCGTTGCCCGAGTTTCAAGTCGCTCACGAACGGATCTTCAAGGCAATGGATCGCGACAAGGACGGGAAGCTCACTTTCGAAGAGATGATGACGTTCATGCACAGGAGCAAGAGCTCCGTCCCGCAGCAATAGCGAGCGGATACCGGAGGGCGGGTGCGCCAAGCCATGTCGTTTGATCGGGTCTTGCGATGGGCTTTGGTTGCAATCGCAATCGCAGGGTTGACCGCGGGTATTCTCGCGCGAGCCGCGGGCCGACCTGATCTGGCCGATCTCGCCTGGGCGCTCGGCACGGCGCCCGTGATTGCAGGATTGGCGGCCTCGATCGTCCAGGACCTGCTGAGAGGCCGCGTCGGAGTAGACGCGATCGCGCTGCTGTCGATGAGTGCGGCGTTGGCGCTCGGACAGCCGCTCGCAGGCGCCGTGGTCGCGCTGATGTATTCCGGCGGCAATGTCCTGGAGGAGATCGCGATCGCACGGGCGGAGCACGATCTGCGATCCCTGGTTGATCGGGCGCCGCGGCAGGTCCATCGCAAGTCCGGCGAGCGGATCGAGGATGTTCCGATCGAGGACGTCGCGGTCGGCGAAGAGCTTCTGGTTAAAGCCGGCGAGATCGTGCCGGTCGATGGTGTCGTTGCGTCGGCCTTCGCTGCGATCGACGAGTCCGCGGTGACTGGCGAGCCGATTCCGATAGAGAAGACCCGCGGAAGCGCCGTTCTTTCCGGCTCTCTGAATGCGGGCGAGACCTTCCAATTGACCGTGACCGCGGCGGCCAGCGAGAGTACCTATGCGGGCATCGTGCGCATGGTGACTGTGGCGCAAACAGCGAGAGCTCCCTTTGTGCGGTTGGCCGACCGGTATGCGCTGATCTTCCTGCCGGTGACACTCGTCATGTCCTTCGTGGCATGGCACATCTCCGGCGACGTAACCCGCAGCCTTGCCGTGTTGGTGGCGGCGACGCCGTGTCCCTTAATTCTGGCCGCACCTGTCGCCTTCATCGCCGGGGTGGCGCAAGCGGCCCGCCGCGGTATCCTGGTCAAGGGCGGGAAGGCGCTGGAGGCGTTGGCCCATGCGCACACCGTGCTCTTCGACAAGACCGGTACCCTGACGGTGGGCGGAGCGCGGTTGCTGTCCGTAGAAGTCGCGCCGGGCGAGGATCCGGATGAGGTCCTCACGCTCGGGGCGTCGCTCGAGCAAGCTTCGCATCACGTGCTTGCGAAGGCCGTCGTCGCTGCGGCCCTCGCCAAGGGGCTCAAGCTGAAGCCGCCGGAACATGTCAAGGAGACCATGGGTTCCGGCCTCAGCGGCCAGATCGACGGACGCCAAGTCGTGGCGGGCTCGCGAGAGATGCTTCTCTCGCGAGCCGAGCTGTCGCCATGGGCGTTGCGGGCGATTCGACGTGCCTCGTGGCGCTCGGCGCTGATCGTCCTCGTCGCGGTGGACGGCCGCCTGATCGGCGCGCTGCTGCTGGCCGACGAATTGCGGGCCGACACGCCACGCGCGATCCGGCTGCTGCGCGACGCCGGCATCGCGCGGATGGTGATGGTCACGGGTGATCGCGCCGCGGCGGCGCAGGCCATCGGAGCGGCGCTCGATCTCGATGCCGTGCTGGCCGATCGCGTTCCCTCGGACAAGGTCGAAGCGGTGCGTAGCGAACAGCGGCTGCATCCGACCATCATGGTCGGCGATGGCATCAATGACGCCCCGGCGCTGGCCGTGGCTGACACGGGGATCGCGCTCGGTGCACGCGGTGCAAGCGCTTCCTCCGAGGCGGCAGATGTGGTGATTCTCACGGATCGGCTCGATCGGGTCGGCGAAGCGATCATCATCGCCCAGCGCGCGCGGCACATTGCCCTGCAAAGCATCTTCGTCGGGATGGGGTTGTCATTGGTAGCCATGGTCGCGGCCAGCCTTGGCTGGCTCGATCCCGTCCCCGCCGCGATCGTTCAGGAGGTGATCGATGTTGCCGTCATCCTGAACGCGCTGCGGGCGCTCAATCCGCCCCTCGTCAGGGGCGGTCCGCGCCTCACCGCGGAGCAGGGGCTGACGTTGCATCACGATCATCAGGCCCTGCTTAGGGATCTCGACCGCCTGCGGCAGATCGTCGATGCGCTGGACGATGCGGTGCCCGAATCCGCCGCGACTTTGATTGGCGAGGCCCACCGACTGGTCCAGGGCAGCGTCGTGATGCACGAACGCGAGGATGAAGACAGCGTCTATCCGAAGCTCAACGAGGTGCTGCGCGACCGCCACGGACTCTCTGCCATGAGCCGTGCGCATCGCGAGATACTGCATCTCGCGCGGCTGCTCGCCCGGATCGCGGAGGATCTGCCGTCAGAGAAGATCGACCGCTACCTCATTCGCGACGCTCAGCGCGTGATCGAGGCGATCGAAACGCTGGTGCGCATGCACACGGCCCAGGAGGAGGACATCTACGAGGCCGTGGCCGCATAGGCGGCAGCGGCAATCGACCTCAATGCTCCAGCGGTTGCCAGCCGGCATGGTCAAAATACTTGCCGTACTGAGCGAGCGCCCGCACGATCTTATTGGCTCCTTGATCGCGGCTGGTCCCGGCTTTCATCTTGGCCGCGCCGTCGATGATCTGCTCGAGGACAAGGTGAAGTTGCTGGTCGGCCTGCTCGGGCAGCTTGCAGTTTCCTACGACGTCATCGACCTGCGCCTGGATTCGCTTCGCCAGAGCCTCGTATTGCGCAGGCGTAAACACTTTGCCGTGAATGGGTGCCAGCGATTGCCTCATGGCAAGGCTGATGTCGTCCATGCCGCGGCGCAAGACGTCATCGGTCGGCCACTTCTTGCCGTGGTTGAGCACCGGCCCGGCGGTCGTGGTTGGTCCTTCATGCGTGTGTGGTCCGGCGGCGAGAGCAGACTGCCCCAGGACGAGACAGAGCGCGAGGGCTGCGGGTATGAGCGATTTGGTTGAGATGATCACGGGATTTCCTCCGAAGAGCTTCTTTGCTCTCAGGTGGGAGATTGCGGCATTCAGGAGTTTGCGCTGGAGCAAAGTCTTGAACGGAATGAGCTGCGGCCCCGCGACGCAGGATGCGTCGCGGGGCGGTTTCAGGCGGTCGTCAGGCGACGAGCTGAAAGAGAATCCTTCACGCTCAGCCTCGACCAGGCCCTGCAGCTCATCACGATCCGGCTTGAGTCAGCTCAATGCAACGCGGCGCGATCAGGTCAAGCTGGCGCCGTAACGTTGTGAGGCAACGACGGCATGGAGAAGCTCAAACGGGTATTTTGGGGCGGCCTGGCGGTTCTCGTCCTCCTGTGGCTGATTGCGGAGCCCCAGCCATTTGGGCCGGGCCCCTTCTTCCCACTTCGCGAGAGGATGGTGCAGCTGAGCGGCGTCCTGGCAATCGTTTGCATGAGCATGGCGATGATCCTCGCGCTGCGACCACGTTGGCCGGAGGCGTGGCTGGGTGGCCTCGACAAGATGTACCGCTTGCACAAATGGCTCGGTATCGCTGCCCTCGTGACTGCCATTATCCATTGGCTCTGGGCCAATGCCCCGAAATGGGCGGTCGGTTGGGGTTTGCTGACCCGACCGCAGCGTGGAGAAAGACCCACCATCGAGAATCCCATCGAGGCCTTCCTTGCGGGCCTGCATGGACCGGCGGAGGGGCTGGGCGAGTGGGCCTTCTACGGCGCCGTCGTGCTGATTGCCTTGGCGCTCATTCAAATGTTCCCCTATCGGCTCTTCTACAAGACGCATCGGTTCCTCGCCGTCGCGTATCTGGTATTGGTGTTTCACGCCGTCACGCTGATGAAGTTCAGCTACTGGATGTCGCCGCTCGGCTGGATCGTGGGGGCGCTGCTTGCGTTCGGGACATGGGCGGCGGCTGTCGCGCTGTTGCGGCGCATTGGCGCCCGTCGCCAGGTCCAGGGCAGGATCACCGCGCTCAAATATTATCCCGGCGTCAGGGCAATCGAGACCGAGATCGAGGTGCCCCATGGCTGGCCGGGGCATAGGCCGGGCCAGTTCGCCTTCGCCACGTCCGATGTCTCCGAGGGCGCGCATCCCTACACGATCGCATCGTGCTGGAATGCTGCAGAGCCCAGGATCATCTTCATCACCAAGGAACTCGGGGACCACACCAGCCGGCTGCGGGAGAAGCTCCGTGTCGGGCAGAAGGTGAAGGTGGAAGGGCCCTATGGCTGCTTCACCTTCGATGACGATTGCTCGCACCAGATCTGGATCGGCGGTGGTATCGGCATCACGCCCTTCGTTGCCCGCATGAAACAGATGGCCATGCCGAAGGATATTCCGGGTTGCTCCGTCGCGCAGGCGGTTGACCTCTTTCACACCACCACTGATGTGGATGAGGAAGCCCTCGGCAAGCTCGCAGCAGACGCGCGCTCGGCAAATGTTCGTCTCCACGTCCTCATCGACGCCCGTCACGGACGACTGACCGGCGAACGCATTCGCGAAACCGTGCCGCAATGGCGCGAAGCGAGCATCTGGTTCTGTGGTCCGGCGGGTTTCGGGGAAGCGCTCAGACGAGACCTTAGCGCGCACGGCTTCCCCGTCGAACAGCGGTTTCATCAGGAGCTGTTCGCGATGCGATGATGAAAGTCGCACGTGCATCCCGCTTCCCAACTTGCCCTCGCAGCCAGTCCCTGTAATCTGCAGAGAACAACGGGGAAGGGATCGATGGGAGGAGTCTTGGAGGGCGTGCGGGTGCTCGATTTCGGGCGCTATATCGCCGGGCCCTATTGCGCGACATTGCTGGCCGAATTCGGCGCCGAGGTCATTCGCGTGGAGAAGCGCGAGGGCAGCGAGGATCGGTTCGTCGCGCCGGTCGGCGAAGGCGGCGAGGGCGCGTTGTTCCTCCAGGTCAACCGCAACAAGAAGTGCATCACGCTCGATCCGATGAAGCCGGAGGGACAGGAGGTGATGCGTCGCCTGGTTGCGACCGCGGACGTCGTCGTCGCCAATCTGCCGCCGCAGACCCTGCGCGCGATGAAGCTCGACTATGAGTCCTTGAAGGCGATCAAGCCCGACATCATCCTGACGACCGCAACCGCGTTCGGCGGGCCGGGGCCCTGGTCCGACCGGGTCGGCTTCGACGGGGTCGGGCAGGTCATGTCGGGGTCGGTGTACATGACCGGCACTGGCGATCCGCCGTACCGCGCCGCGGTGAACTGGGTCGATTTCGGCACCGCGCTGCATTGTGCGTTCGGCACGCTCGCCGCGCTGATCGAGCGCGGCAAATCCGGGCGCGGGCAGATCGTCGAGGGCGCGCTGCTCGCAACCGCGCTGTCCTTCACCAACGCGACGCTGATCGAGCAGGCCGTGATCAACGTCAATCGCGTGCCGACGGGCAATCTCGGCCAGACCGCAGCGCCCGCCGACATCTACCGCACCCGGGACGGCTGGGTGCTGTGCCAGGTCACCGGGCATCCGCTGTTCAAGCGCTGGGCGCGGCTGATGGGCGAGGAGGAGGTGTGGCTGAACGATGCCCGCTTTGCCGACGACATCAGCCGCGGCAACAATGGCGCCATCATCAGCGAGCGGATGGCGCGCTGGTGCGCCGGGCGCACCACGCAGGAAGCCGTCGATGCGTTGGGCCAGGCCATGATTCCGACCGGGCCGGTCCTCTCACCGCAACAGGCGCTGGATCATCCGCACATCCGCGCCGCCGGCTTCCTGCAGGACGTCGACTATCCCGGCCTGCCGAAGCCCGCGCCGATGACGCGTGCCGCCGTCCGGCTGTCGGAAACGCCGGGCAACATCACGAGCCGCCCGCCGACGCTCGGCGAGCACACCGATCGCGTCCTCGCCGAACTCGGCTATGACGCGGCTGCGATCGCGGCGCTTCGGCAAAGCGGTGTCATCTAGAGCAGCTGCTTCAACGCCTTGGCGTCCGCGGGCGCCGCGCTCTTCTGGTCGTTGTCGAAATAGACATAGACGTCGCAGCCCTGCCGCTTCCACGACTTGATGCGCTTCGCCCATTGCGCCAGCGTCGCCCTGGTATAGTGCCCGTGATAGCGCCCGCCCGGCCCGTGTCCGCGGACATAGACGAAATCCGCGGTGCGCTTCCAGGGCGCCGGCGCGTCGTGATGGTCGGACAGGCACAGCGAGATGTTCTCGTCCGCCAGCATTTTGAGGATGCGCGGCTGATACCAGCTCGGATGCCGGAATTCGAAGCTGTAACGCCGTTTCCGTGACAACAGCTTGAAGAAGGACGCGAGGCGGTCCGCATCCGCCTGGAATTGCGGCGGCAGCTGGAACAGGATCGGGCCGGCCTTGCCGCCGAGCCGAGAGATGCGGTCCTCCAGCAGCTCGAGGCTGTTGACGGAGCGCTCCGACAGGCGCTTCCAGTGCGTGATGAATTTCGACGCTTTCCAGGCGAAGACGAAATCGCGGCCGGTCTGCTCGCGCCAGCCTTTCACCGCGTCAGGCGTCGGCGTGCGGTAGAACACGCCGTTCAGCTCTGTCGTGTCGAACTGTCCGGCGTAGTAGCGCAGCTGCTGCTTCAGCGTCACGCCTTCTGGGAAGAACGGGCCGCGCCAGGAGTCGTAATGCCAGCCCGAAGTTCCGACCAGAACGCGCGCCATTGTTTCCGTGCCCTCCGTTGCCTTTGCCGGAGAGGAACGTCCAGGCAGCCGATACGTTGCTGGTGAACCCGCCAACCAAGGACCGCAACCGATGTACGCGCTGTTCGAAGGCAACAAGCAGATCGGCGATCCCTTTCCGACCGAGAAGGAGGTGTGGGAAGCCGCCCTGATCGAGGGCCTCGTGACCGACGTTCCGGTCGCGGACGAGGAGGGCGGCCGGCTTCTCCCTGCCGGATATCACGTGGCGCCCGTCGAGGAGACGTTCGCACCGCGGTCGGATTGGAAGTTGCCCCGCGAGATCTCGTGAACTAGTTCGACGCCAGCGCCGTCTTGGCGACTTCCGCCATCCAGCTCGACGCCACCGGCAGGATCGCGTCGTTGAAATCGTAGCGCGGGCCGTGCAGCTCGGCGCCGTCGCGCAATTCGCCGTTGCCGATCCAGACGAAGGCGCCCGGCCGCTGCTGGAGATAGTGGGCAAAATCCTCGCCGGCCATGCTGGGCGCGAGGTCGCGCCGCACCTCGGCCTGCACCTTCTCGGCGGCGATCCGCGCAAGGCCCGCTTCAGCGGGCGTGTTGATCACCACACCCACACCCCAGACGATCTCGGGCGTCACCTTGACGCCAAAGCTGGTCGCGATGCCGGCGCAGGTCCGTTCGATGCCGTCGAGGATGGTGTCCTTGACCGCCTCGCGGTGGTACCGCAGCGTGCCGCGGATGGTGACGCGTCCGGCGATCTGGTTCGGCGCGGTGCCGCCTTCGATGGTGCAGAGCGACAGCACGGCGGTGTCGAGCGGATCGACGCTGCGCGAGACCACTGATTGCAGGGCCACGATCAGATGACCGGCCGCCATCACCGGATCGCGCGTCAGATGCGGCATGCCGGCGTGGCCGGCATGGCCTTCGATGGTGATGGTGATGCGTCCGCCGGAGGCCATGACGACGCCGTCATGCACGGCGATGGTGCCGGCGGCAAGGCCCGGCCAATTGTGAAAGCCGAACACCCGTTCCATCGGAAAGCGGTCGAACAGCCCGGCCGCGACCATCGCGCGCGAGCCGCCAAAACCTTCCTCGGCCGGCTGGAAGATGAAATCGACCGTGCCGCTCCAGCTGCTGTCGGCGGCGAGCAGCGCAGCGGCGCCGAGCAGCGAGGCGGTGTGTCCGTCATGGCCGCAGGCATGCATCACGCCTGATGTCCCGGAGGCGTAGGCAAGCCCGGTATCTTCGGTGATCGGCAGTGCATCCATGTCAGCGCGCAAGCCGACGCGGCTGCGCGCATGCCCGCGCGTCAAGGTCGCGACGATGCCGTGGCCGCCGATGCCCGCCTCGAAGGGAATCCCGAGCTCGGTGAGCTTGTCCTGCACGAAAGCGGCGGTCTCCTTCTCCTGAAGCGACAGCTCCGGGTGCGCGTGAAGGTGCCGGCGCCACGCGGTCAGTTTCTGGTGCAGCTCGGGTGTCAAGGCAGCGGTCTCTCGCAAAATTTCGGTTGCCGCCACCATAGCGGATAATCTGCGGCATGCATCAAGCGCGTTGGAATGCCTTGCGTGCAGCCACGCGCCGTCTCTCCCTCGTCATTCCGGGGCGCGCCTTTTGGCGCGAATCCGGAATCCATCGTGCAGCAACCTCTGGGGCCGATGGATACCGGGCTCGCGACTTCGTCGCGCCCCGGAATGACGGCCAATGGGTGTCACGCCAGCTTCGCCAGCCCCGACCAGTCGAAGCTGATGCCGTGCCCGGGCCGGTCCGGTGCCTGTGCCTTGCCCTCCTGCAGCACCAGCGGGTGCTCGATATATTTGTCGAGCCCGAAGCCGTGCGCCTCCAGATAGGATCGGTTCGGGCAGGCCGCGAGCAGGTGCACGGTAATGTCGTGCGCGCCGTGGCTGGTGACGGGCAGGTTGAATGCTTCCGCCAGCCGCGCGATCTTCATGAAGGCGCTGACGCCGCCGCAATTGGTGACGTCAGGCTCGGGATAGGACACCGCGCCACTGGCGATGTAGCTCTTGAACTCCCACAGCGAGCGCAAATTCTCGCCCGCCGCGATCGGCACGCCGCCCGCTTGCAAGATGCGCGCGTGGCCGGCGACGTCGTCGGGGATGATCGGCTCCTCGAGCCACGTGAGGTCGTAGGGAACGAAGGCCCGGGCGGCGCGGATCGCCTCCTCGACCGTCCATTTCATGTTGGCGTCCACCATCAGCGGAAAGCCGTCGCCGAGGTGCTGTCGCATCGCGGAGACCTTCGCGACGTCGGATTTGAGATCGGGCCGGCCGACCTTCATCTTGATGGCGCGAAAGCCCTTGGCGAGATTGCCGTCGGTCTGCTTGAGCAGCGCCTCCACGGAGAGATCGAGGTCGATGCCGCCGGCATAGCACGGCACGCGCGCGTCGAACCCGCCGAGCAATTGGTACAGCGGCAGCTTGGCGCGCCGCGCCTTCAAATCCCACAGCGCGATGTCGAGCGCGGAGAGCGCCAGCACCACGGGCCCGCCACGGCCGCCATAATGCAGCGCCCACCAGACGTGATGCCAGATCGCCTCGGTATCGTCGGCCTCGCGTCCCTCGATCAGCGCGGGGATCTCGCGCTTGAGGATGTCGGCGACAGCGCCGCCGTTGCGGCCCACGGTGTAGGTGTAGCCGACGCCCTCGGCGCCGTCGGCATCGCGGATGCGGCAGGTGATCAGCTCGAACGCGACGATCTCGCCATGCGTGGAGTCGGAGAGCGTGACGGGGAGGGGGATCCGGTAGAGCCCGGTCTCGATATTTGCGATGTGCGGCATGTGGCCTCCCTTTTTGTTTTTGTTTCGTAGGGTGGGTTAGCCGAGCAGATGCGCAAAGCGCATGTGCTCGGCGTAACTTGTGCTTCCACGGAGACGAACAGTGGTGGGTTACGCCTTCGGCTAACCCACCCTACAGACGGAAACTCACCGCATCGTTGCAAGTTGCACGGCCAGCGCGCAGGCGCGGTCGTATTCGTCGAGATTGATCCACTCGTCGATCGTGTGTGCCTCGTTCTGGCCGGCGCCGAAGGTCACGGTCGGAATGCCGTGGCGGACCATCCAGTTGGCATCGAGGCCGCCATTGGCGGTGCGGACGTTCGGAGTGCCGCCGACTGCGGAGACAGCCTCGACCGCGCGCTTGATGATGGGCTGGCTGTCCTTCATGCGGAACGGATAATAGTCGGTCTCGGCCTTGAACTTGACCCTGCCGGACTTGCCCTGCGCATTCGTCACTTTCTTTGCCGCCTTTTCGAACGCGGCCTTGTAGGCCTTGGTGATCTCCTTGAAGAACTTTCCGTCATGGCTGCGGCTCTCGCCGCGGACATGCACGTAGTCGGTGACGACGTTGGTGGCATCGCCCGCGGGGCGGCCCTCGCCGCCGGTGACGGGACCGACATTGCTGGTGCCTTGCCGCTTGCCCTTCACCACTTTGCCGAACCAGCCGCCGGCCTTCACCTCGGCGAGCGCGAGCGCCATGATCATGGTCGAGGAGATGCCGCGCTCCGGCGCGACGCCGGCATGCGAGGCGCGCCCCATGATCTCGACGGTCCAGCGATCGGCGCCGACCGCGCCGATCACGACGTTGGAGGCCGAGCCGCCGTCATAGTTGAAGGCCATCACGGGCGAGCCGAGCTCGTCCAGCTTGACGTGGCGCGCGCCATAGAGCCCGCTCTCCTCGCGCACGCAGAACAACAGCGTGATCGGCGGATGGTCGAGCTTATGCTTCTCGAGCTCGGCCGCCAGCGTCACCAGCACGCCGCAGCCGCAGCGATTGTCGCCGCCGAGCGGTCTTGGCGGAGTTGACGATTTTGCGGCCTGATTTCTTCGGCTTGGCCCCGGCACACAGCGGCACGGTATCCATGTGGGTCATGAACATGATGCGCGGCTGGTTGTGCAGCGCGCCGCGGCCGGGCAGGTCGACGATCAGGTTGCCGGTCTCGGTCGGCACGGGAATGCGGGTGTTGGCGTCGTCGAGCCGGATCGCCTTTGCCGGCACGCCGCTCTCCTTCAGCGCGGCCATGAGCTCACGCCCGATCGCCGCCTCCTGTCCGGTCACGCCCTCGACGGCGAGGAAGCGCATGAGGCGGTCGGTGGCGGCTTTGGTATCGACGGGCATGATTATTTCCTTTGGCAGACCGGCCCGCCATCCTACGAACGCGGCGAGGTGTAAGTCAAAAAGATCAGCACGCCGAATGCCAGCATGGCAGCCATGAACAGCAGCACCGCAGGCAGGCCGGCGAGTGCCGCCACCGCGCCCGTCACCGACTGCATCAGCGCCGCGCCGAGGAAGAAGGCGAGGTTCACCGCCGCCAGCGCTTTGCCCGCCACTTGCGCATCGACGAGTTGGCGGGACATGCCGAACAGCAGCGGCTGGGCGGAGGTCGCAAGGCCGATCAGCACGAACAGGACGAGGTCGTATTGCGGCGGCATCACGGGCACGCCGAACAAAACGGACACGGGGTAATGCGGCGCCCCGAGCGCCATCAGCGCCAGCAGCAGCGCCCCGGCCATATGCGTGACCGCGACCAGCGCGCGGCGACGACCGAGCCTGCGGTCGATCATGCCGATGCACAGGGGCCCTGCGATCATCGCCAGCGTGAACGCGCCGAGCTGGTTGCCGGCCTCGACCCGCGACAAGCCCTTGACGTCCATCAGCCACGGTCCGCCCCACAGGCCGCGCAGCACCAGCGAAGTTGCCAGCGACACCAGCGCGAGCGCAATCAGCCCTCGCAACGGACGTGAAAGGCCGAGCCTGAGCACCTCGATCATCTGCGACAACGGCGAGGAATCGTCCTTGTGCTCGGCCGGCTGCTGCGGCACCAGCGCGAACACGGCGAGCGCGACTGCGACGCCGCCAGCCGCGGACATCCAGAACCCGGCGCGCCAGCCGTAAGCGTCGACGACGAAAGCGAGCGGGCTCGACGACAACAGCATGCCGATATTGCCGATCGAGAGGATCGCGCCCGACCACAGCCCGAAGCGTGCCGCCGACAATTGCTTGGCCGCCAGCGTCATCGGGCACATCAGCATGCCGGACGTGGCAACGCCCAGCATGAACTGCCCGACCGCAAAGCTCGCAGCCCCCGTGGCAAAGCCCGACGCCACCGCGCCGAATACGGTCCCCGCGAGCAGGCTCAGCGAGACCGGCCGCACGCCAAACCGGTCCATCGCCGCCCCGACCGGGATCTGAGCCGCGGCAAAGGCAAAGGGATAGATCGAGGTGAGGCTCGCCAGCGCCTGCGGCTCGATATGGAAATCGGCCGCCATGAGGTCGAGGCTGACCGCCGGAATGGTGCGCAGCAAGGTGGAGAGCATGTGGCCGCAGGCGAGGGCGAGCAGCGCGAAGATCAGCGCGCGGGTGGCGATGCCCGCGTCGTCGTTGGTGGCCATGGGCGTCCCGTCCCGAGGGGGTTTCGGGTGGGGATACATGATGGCGGGGCGGGCGCCAATGGCGGCAGCGCGCCCCCCTCATTCCGGATTGTGGCTTCAGCCGGCAATCAGCACGGCGTTTGCCGCCTGTCTGCGGGCCGTCACGACGACGCGCCTGATCGCATTGCCGGCCTCAGGCGGCGGTTATGAACCAGGACGGCCGCCAGACGTTGTCCTTGGGGAAACGTGGCATCCTGCCAGGCAGGACGCGCCTTCACCTGCGGCCAGCGGCGGCAATGTCTTCATCCGAGAGTACAAGTCAAACGACCAGCGAGGCGGCCCGCCGAGAGCGGAGGAGGAGCAATTCCTTGCTCTTGGTTCTCGCCGTGGGATTCCTTGTCTTTGGCGCCGCGGCGGGCGCTCTCTATTATACGTTGCGGCCGGACACCCTCCGCATTGCCGTTGGACCACCAGGCAGCGACGACTACAAAGTCATTCAGGCGATGGCCGATGCGTTCGGCGACGAAAGTCGGACGATCAGGCTGCTTCCGATCGAGACCAACGGAGCGGTGGAGGCTCTCGCGCTGCTTGGGGCTGGCAAGACCGACCTCGCCGTCGGCCGGGGCGACCTGGACATGCCTGCCGAGGCGCAGACCGTCGCCGTCGTGCGCAAGAACTTCGTCGTGCTGTGGGCTCCGTCTGGATCTGCGGGCAAGGGCTCGAAAAGAAAGCTCGCGCCGAGAATCAAGGAGGTCGCCGATCTCGCAGGGCGCCGCGTCGGCGTGATCGGCCGGACCCCGGTGAACGCCGCGTTGCTACGCGTCATCCTGAGCGCCTCCGGAGTCGAAGCGGACAAGGTGGTCGTGACACACTTCGGCACGGACCAGACTGAGGAGCTGGCACGCGATCTTACCATCGATGCATTCATGGCGGTCGGGCCGCTCGACAGCAAAGTCACGTCCGATGCCGTGGCTGCAACGGCGCGCCTGCGCGGCGAGCCGAAATTTCTCGCCATCGAGACGTCGGAAGCGATCGCCCTGAAGCATCCACGGTATGAATCGGAGGAAATTCCGCCCAGCGTCTTCAATGCGGATCCGGCCTGGCCGGGTGACAAGGTTGAAACGGTCAGCGTCAGCCACCTCATCGTCGCGAGAAAGTCTCTGCCTGAAACGACAGTCGCCGCCTTTTTCCGTCAGCTCTTTGCCGTTCGCCAGGCGATTGCAAGGCAGGTCCCGGGCGCTGCGCACATCACCAAGCCTGATGTCGACAAGGACACGGAGCTGCCGGTGCATCGGGGAGCGGCGGCTGTCATCGACGGAAACGAACGTACTTTCCTCGACCGATACGGCGATTACTTCTGGTTCGGGCTCCTGCTTCTCTCCGGGATCGGCTCGGCCGCTGCCTGGTTGCGTCGCTATTTGAATCGCGACGAAAGAGAGGAGACCACCGACCACCGCAAGAGAATCCTGGCCATGGTGTCCAGCGCGCGAACCGCGGGATCGAGCCAGGAGCTTCTGGTTCTGCAGCGCGAGGCCGACGCCATCATAGCTGAAACGCTCGAATGCTACGACGACGGCGCTATCGAGGAAGAGGAGCTCGCAGCATTCGGTCTGGTGCTCGGCCTGTTGAGCAACGCCATCGCGGAGAGACGAGCCGCGCTGCAGCCCGCCAACTTCGAGACCGTTCGAGGCGCGGCGAGCGCGCCGCGAGGTTGAGACGACCGGCACTGCGACGTAATTCGTCTACAATGCCAAGGCGGGACCGAGGGCGTAGCCGGGAAGATCAACTTACGCTTGTGAGACCCGCTGTCGACGCGGTCGAAGTTCTCTGCGCCGACACGCATCCCTTGTCTATCGCGCCTCCTATCGTCGTCGTCTCGTCTATTCCGTCATTCAGTACGCGTTGTCTGACGAAGATTCGGAACAAAAGAGACGTCACGGCTCTTACCTTGGTCAGGAGACCTGCTCATGCTGTGCTCAAGGCCGCCACGGGTCATTCGCACGACGCTTGATCTTGCGAACGCAAAGCAGGTCAAGTCCGTTCGAAAGCGCCTCAAGATCTCCGATGCCGATCTGGTCAGGATCGTCGAAAAGATCGGCAACTCCCTGACGGCCATAGAGAAGGAAGTTCAGCTCGAAAAGCTCGAGCTCGTGGAGCAGAGCAGCGCCAAGGATGGACTCAAGGGTGGACTCACGTCCCCCGGATAGATTCGGTTACCCCATCGAAAAGGAGAACTCCGATGAACGGCCTGATTTACCTCATAGGATTAGTCGTCGTGATCGCAGCCATTCTGTCGTTCTTCGGCTTGCGTTGACCGCTCTTCCTGTGCGTTCGCGATGCGCCACCTCTTCCGGGTGAATCCGTTCGCAACTTCGCGTGCATCAAATGGATGATTTGCACCAGGTGAATACCATCATCGCCACGACCATTTGCGCGTTCTTCAAGGGACATCCCGACACGCAGATCGGGACCGAAGAGGCCAAGCTGCTGGCGAAGCAGATTGCCCAGGCGCTGGATGAGGCAGGGCTGCAGATTTCTGCAGTCGATCCGACAAACGCGCCGCACTGAGCTTTCGGCCGGCGAGCCGGTGATACGGCCCGACGCTGCAGCACTTCGCGCGGGCGAGTGCGTCCTGGAATTGTCGTGGGCAGGGGGCGCGGCGGTGTCGCTCATGTCCTTCTGAACGATCTGTCGCCTCGACGCTTCCGATCTACCTGCTTTCCTTTTAGTCCGGATCCAGCTCCCCCAGCAGCTTCCCCGCCTCGTCCAACAGCTCTCGGATCGTCCTTCGTTCCGCGATCCGCTCCTGCGTGAAGGCGCCATGCTTCTGGGCATTGCGGTTTCCCCATGGCGCGCCCGATCCGGCCGCGCCGCCGTGCATGCGGCAGCGGAGCTTGCCGCGCACCGCCGGCGCGCGGCAGGCGAGGCCGCCGCG